>NZ_JAFIMU010000007.1:1556250-1867500 GCF_017302985.1 Corallococcus macrosporus | reverse complement strand
CGTTGTACGTGTGGAAGCCGCCCAGGCTGCACCCGGCGAGCGTGAGGCGGCCTCCGGTGGAGCGGCCGCGCACGAGCGGCACCGCCTCATGGACGAGGTAGTCCTCCCACTGGGCATGGCGGGCCACGCGCACGGCGGGGGCGACGTCCTTGTTGTACCAGGACTCTTCATCCACCGAGTCCACGCACAGGACGACGTAGCGGCCCGCGGCGATGCAGTCCGCGATGGCGCCGATGAGGCCGAAGTCCTCGGCCTGGTAGAAGCGGCCCTTGCTCGTGGGCACCAGGATGACGGGCTCGCCCGAGTGCCCGTACACCAGCGCTTCCATGTCCCGGTTCAACCTCGGGCTGTGCCAGCGGTGGTATTCACGGTTCATAGGGCCGCCACCTTAACCGGCGCGTTCGCGGCGCGAGCGAGGCGGCCACACGGGACCTGCTCGGGTCAGCCGCCAGTGAACACCTGTCGGGCGGGCTCCACACCCCGCCATGGCGAGAGGAAGACATCCGCCTCCCGCGCGATGAGCTCCAGCGACGCGGTCAGCTCGTGGCCGTCATCCACCTCCACCAGCCGGACGTGGCGCTTGCCCTTCGCCCACTCGCGCGAATAGCGCACGTCGCAGGTGTCGTCCTGTCGACCGTGCACGATGAGCGTGGGCACGCGCACGTCGGGCCAGGGGCCGCGCTTCGCGTCCAGGAGCTGGGCCTCCTGCATGATGCCGTGGTGCACGCGCGTGCGGCGCTTCTCCGCGTGGTCGTCCGTCTCCAGGAAGCCCGTGCGCTGCCACTCCGCCCAGGCCTTGGGGCCCAGGCGGCGCTGGAGCTGCTCCACGAAGTGGAAGGCGGGAGCCAGCAGCACCAGCGCGCCGACGCGCGGGTCGGCCTCTGCGGTGCGCGCGGCGACGTAGCCGCCCATGCTGGAGCCGATGAGGACGGCGCGGTCGTTCGGCGCGCCCAGCGCGTCCCGCACGGTGTCCAGCATGGTGTGCAGGCTCAGGTGCTCCAGCGACGGCACGCGCAGGTTGAGGCGCTCCAGCGTGATGCCCTGCTTCGCCCAGTACGCGTCCAGCCAGACGCCCTTGGCGGAGAGGGGGCCGGAGGCGAAGCCGTGCAGGTAGAGCCAGCGGGGACCGGAGGCGGGAGTGGCGAGCGGCGCGTTCATGGGCGCGCACTGTATCCGTCCCCGTTCCCGCGTCCGCTAGAAGCGCAGCACGGGCCCGGCGACGATGCTCTGGAGCGGCTTGGCGCACATGTTCACGCTGACGCCCGCGCTGGCGCTGGTGTCGTCCGCGTCCTTCGTGAACTTCACGTCGCAGAACTGGAGGGCGGTGGCGATGGAGATGCCCCACCGGTCTGAAATCCAGCCGTCCACGCCCACGCGGAAGGCCATGCTGGTGACGTCGAAGTCCTCGCGCCGCAGCTGGCCCATGCTGTTGGGGGTGAAGGGCTGCGACCAGCTCTTCGCCAGCCGCGCGCCCACCCACGGCGTCACCGGCTTGTCGCCCAGGAAGCGCAGCCGGGCCTCCAGCCCCACGGCGGTGTAGTCCAACTGCACGTGGCTGAGCTCGGAGGGGTTGTTGGCCTCCGCGAACTGCTGGCCCCAGGTCTGCGTCGTCTCGAAGACGGCGCCCAGGGACAGGCCGGGCGGCGTCTCCACGGCGAGCCAGGCCTGGAGCGCGGGGCCCTTGGCGCGCCAGTCGCTGAAATGATCCAGGGTGATGCCCGCGCCCACGGAGGCATAGCCGTGCCACCCGTCCGCACCCGCCGGCCCGGCGAGCAGCACGCCCGCCAGCGCCAGCCACTTCCACTTCGTATCCATGCCGCCACTGTATGCCGGACCGGGGGCGAGGCTAGGCTTGCGGGCATGTCCGTAACTTTCGAGGTCGCGGCAGCCGAGGTCCGCGACGCGCTTACCGACGCGAGCCGGGGGCTGGTGGAGCGCGAGGCGATGGTGGAGCTGGTGGCGCTGTCGGCGGTGGCGGGCGAGCACCTGCTCGTCGTGGGGCCCCCAGGCACGGCCAAGAGCGAGGCGGTGCGCAGGACCGCACGCGCGCTCGGCGGCTCCTACTTCGAGTACCTGCTGGGACGCTTCACGGAGCCGTCCGAAATCTTCGGGCCGGTGGACCTGCGCAAGCTGCGCGAGGGGCTGGTGGAGACGGAGACGGCGGGCATGCTGCCGGAGGCGGAGGTGGCCTTCCTGGACGAGGTCTTCCTGGGCTCCACCGCCATCCTCAACACGCTCCTGGGCCTGCTCAACGAGCGCACCTTCCGGCGCGGCCACACGCGGATGCAGGTTCCGCTGCGCGTGTGCGTGGGCGCGTCCAACGCGCTGCCGGAGGACGACGCGCTGGCCGCGTTCGCGGATCGCTTCCTGGCGCGCATCTTCGTGGAGCCGGTGCCCGACCCGCGCCTGGAGGAGCTGCTGGAGGGGGGCGCGTCGCTGTGGGCGGACGCGGCCCCGCGCGTGGCGTCGCTCGCTTCGCTGGACGTGGTGGCCCGGGCGGCGCGCGGCGCGGACCTGGGGCCGGTGCGGCCGCACCTGGCGCAGGCGCTGCGGACGCTGCGCGCGGCGGGCATCGCGCTGTCGGACCGGCGCGCGGTGAAGGTGCAGCGGCTGGTGGCGGCGGCCGCGGCGCTGGCGGGGCGCACGACGCCGGGCGTGGCGGACCTGTGGCCGCTCGTCTACGCGGTGCCCACGAAGGAGGCGCAGGCGCTGGCGCGTGACGTGCTGCGCGACGTGCTGTCCGCGTCGGAGAACCCCGCGCTGCCGGCCGCGGCGCTGGAGGCGAGCGCGGGGCCCCTGGCCCGGGCCCAGCGCATCGCGCAGGCGGGGCATGCGCTCTTGGAGGCCCGGCCTGCGGACGCGGACGCGGTGGCCGCGTGGCGGCTCAAGCTGGAAGGGGTCGCGCGCGAGATGGACGCGGGCTTCGCGCCGGATGCGCTGCCGGAGTCGTTGCGCGCGTTGCGCGGCGCGGTGGCGGCGGTGCTGGAGGACGTGAGTAATCGCGCGGCGTGAAGCGGTTCGGAAGTCCTTCCGGAAATCCGGTGGAATCCAACGCATCCGGGGCTCCGTATTGGTGGCTGCCAGCGGGACGGCCGCCTTCGGTGCGGCGTGCCGAAGGCATTCCATCCACGGGAGGACACTTCATGCGAAACACCTTCGCGGCGCTGGCCATTGCCTCGGCGGCCCTGCTGGCGGGCTGTGGCGACGATGACGACAACAACATGCCTGACGCGGGCACCGGCTACATGCCCACGGGCACCGGGCCGGGCACGTCGCTGCGCTGCACGAGCAGCAACAAGAACGCGTGGGACACCTTCGGCGCGAACGCGTTCGTCGCGGTGAACAAGTCCATCATCGCGAAGACGCTGGCGGAGCTGAAGGGCATCAACGGCACGGCGAACCTGGGCGAGTCCTTCACCCATATCGGTGACGCCAGCAAGGGCCCGGCCTACGCGGACGACGCGGCCACGTTCGAGGGCAAGCTCGCGGCGTTCCTCGTGTATGCCTATGGCGGTCCGGAATCCATCCAGTACACGGATGGCAAGACGTACGCGGGCCCGCAGAACATGGCGGCGGCGCACCTGGGCATGGCCATCACCAATTCCCAGTACGACTACTTCATCGCGAACATGGTGGTGCCGGCGCTCGTGGACAACGGCGTGACGAGCGCGGACGTGTCCTCCTGCTTCGCTCCCATCGTGACGGACGCGGCGTTCAAGGCGTCCATCGTCGGCAAGTAGCCAACACCTGGAGGGCACCATGACCCGCTTCGTTCTCACGCGCGCCATGCGCCGCGTGCTGGTTTCCATTGTGGGGGTTGCCGTGCTGTTCACGGCGGTGATGGGCTTTGCCCATACGCCGTCCGGCCGGCCGCTCCTGAAGTGGATGGGGATGTCCATGCCCCAGGCCGCGTCCGCGGCGGGGTGCCCGCTGGGGTACGACGTGAAGCAGAGCCCCGAGCAGAAGGAGGCCGCGAGGCAGCGCTTCGCGGCCGCCCACCGGGGAGAGAGCGCCGCGCTGGCCCGGCCCGCGCTGGGGTTCGACCTGGAGCAGACGACGCGCGAGGCGCTGCTCGAGTGGGCGCGGGTGAACGGGGTGACGTGCACGGTGCCGCGCAGTCAGGGGGACCTGGACTGCGCGGACGTGCCGGCGTCGCTGTTCCCGGGCCTGAAGCGCGAGGCGCCCATCCGGAACATGTGGGTGACGTTCGGCGCGGACGGCCGGCTGGTGGCGTTGGTCGCGGTGAGCCGCGCGGTGGAGGCCGAGCCCATCAGCGCGACGTTCCGCGCGGCGAACGCGACGCTCGCGACGCTGGCGGGCCCGGCCCTGAAGCGGGACGGGGAGGGCAGCGTCGAGGAGCTGAAGCAGGGACTGCTGCGGCAGGCGAGCGCGGAGTACCGCTTCCAGGACTTCTACGCGCTCACCCGCGTCACCAACATGGGGGACGGGTTCGTGCTGACGGAGGAGTACCGCGCCCTGCCGAAGGTGGCGACGGCGCGTGAGCTGTCGTGGCGCTGAGGCTCACGGCTCGACGTAGCGCGAGAGCTTGGCGAGGGACATCCGCCAGCCCAGCTCGTTGTCGGAGGGGGACACGACGGACGGAAGTCCTTCGTGCACGGCGACGAGGTCGGTGCCGCCGTCTTGCGCGTCGGTGAGCGTGAAGGTGATGCGCATCTCTCCCTGGAGCGCGGGGTCGGAGGACTCGAACTCGGTGGTCTCGATGACCAGTTCGTCCGGCACGAGCTTCACGAAGCGGCCGTGGTGCGTGTCGGTGTGCGCGGTCGTCTTGCCGGTCGCCGTGGGCGCGTCGTAGGTGAGCGAGATGCGGAACGCGCCGCCCTCGTGGGGCTCGAAGGTGTGCACGTGGCTGGTCATGCCGTCGGGCACCATCCATGTCGCGACCGCGCGGGCGTCAATCAGGGCGCGGTAGACGCGCGAGCGAGGGGCCTTCACGTGGTGGTGGATCCGGGTCGTGCTCATGCCGGGGAGCATGGGCAACGGCCCCGCCCGCTGTATAGGGGGAAGCGCTCACGCCGCTTCGCCGCCGGTGGGAGGCGTTCTAGAGTGGCGGTGTGATCAACGGGCGCGGGAGCAGGGCGTCATGAGGGCGCCACCGGAACCAGCCGTCACGGGGCTCCCCGTGCGCTGGCGCCCGAGGCTCCTGCCCCTGGAGCCCCTGGCCGTGGCCGGAGTAGGGCCCGTGGCGCTCGCGCTGGGACGCCGAGCCCTCCGGGCGGAGGACGCGGTGCTGGCGTCGTGGAGCGGGGTCGCAGGGCAGGACGTGCTCGTGCTGCTGGGGCCTGCCACGTCACTGCCCTGGGTGGACGGCGCGGTGTACCTGGGCCGTGACCCGCTGGCGCCCGCGCTGCTCTTGCCCTGCGCGCTGGAGCCAGACGTGGCGCCATCGCTGCTGGAGCGGGCGCTGCTCGCGGGGCACGGCGATGCGCCGCTCGCGGTGCTGCCCGCATCGGGAGTGCTCGTCTCCGTGGGCGCTGCGAAGTCCGTTGCGCGTGCTTCGCTGACCGCGTGGCTGTCCGCCAATGGTGGCGCGGAGGCGGCTTCGTGACGGGCGCGATGCTGCCCACGTCATGGCTCGCGGCGGCCAGGCCCGTTGCGCGCGTTTTGCTGACCGCGTGGTGGCCCGCTGTGCGCGCGGAGGCCGCTTCGTGACGACCGCGCTTCCTCCCGCGCTGCGTCCCTGGGCGACGCAGTTGGCTCTCTTCCCGGAGGACCTGGCGCGGCACCTGGGACCGCATGTGGCGCGGTTGTCGGCGGCGCTTGGGACGTTGCGGCCTCGCGGGGAGGCAGAGGGTGGTGAGCCCCAGGGCTATGACGGGCTCTCTCGCCGGGGGAACTTCGAGCGGCTGCTTGTCAGTGAATGGCTCTGGGCTTTGGAGGCACCGGAGGAACTGGTTCGGCGCGCGGCGTTCGGGGAGTTGTCCTTCCTCAAGCCCGCGTTCCGTCAGCCGCAGGGGGCTCGCCGCACCGTGGTGCTGCTGGACGTGGGCCCGGATCAACTGGGCCTGCCTCGCATCGCGCACCTCGCGTTGCTGGTCGTGCTCGCGCGCCGGGCGGAGGCCGTGGGCGCGGCGTTCACCTGGGGCGCGCTCCAGGCGGACCCTGCCCGTGCCACCCATACCGGGCTGAGTGGTACGTCGCTCCTTGCGTGGCTTGAAGCCCGTTCCCCCATGCCCGCGTCCGCGGTGCACCTGTCCACGTGGCGCGAGGCGCTGGACCTCTCCCGAGCACCCGAGGATGTGTGGCTCGTGGGGTCCTCGCGCCTGGGCCGCCTTGAGGGCGCGGAGGGGATGTCCCGCGTGGAGGTCTCCGAGCCGATGGAGCCCGGCGCGCACCGGCTTGCCGTGGACGTGCGGCCCTCGGCGCGTGTGCCGCGTTCGGTGGTGCTGGAGCTTCCTCCTCCGGAGGACTGCCTGCGCCTGCTGCGCAACCCGTTCCATTCGAACCGTTCGTCGTCGGCGTTCCTGCCGCGCAAGGCGAGCCGGCTCATGAGCTTCGCCTTCTCCGGAGATGGCCGGCGCGTGCTGCTGTTCTCCGCGAATGGCGGCGTCGAGGCCATGGCGGTGCCGCACTCTCCGCGCGCCACCCTGCCCAAGCCCCGGCGCGTGCAGGTGCCTTCCGGGCAGCAGGTCATCGCGGCGGGATGGCGCACCAAGGGTGGGTTGCTGGTGCTCGCGCGCCACCAGGACACGTACGTGATGCACGGGCAGGTGCAGACGCCGCACGGGTTCCGCAAGGCGCGCTACCACGCGACGGATGCTCTCTCGCGGCCGGACATGGTGGCCCGCGCGCTGCCGTTGAACCTCTTGAGCTGGGTGGATCCTCGAGGGCAGGAGCACCTGTGGTTGAAGGATGGCCAGGAGCGGTTGTTCTCGCTGGCGCCTCCGTCCTCGTCGGGGACCTCGGCGCTCGGAGTGGAGGAGGAGCAGGTCTCCGCGATGGCGGAGGTGAACTCGCGCCCGGTCTGCGTGCTGCGGCCCCAGTCCGTAGGATCGGGGCGGGCGATCATCTCGCGGCTCAAGGTGCTGGGGGAGGATCCGGTCCGCCAGGTTCCGCTCAATGCACGGCAGGGCGAGGCGTACTTCGGCTATGCGCCGTCGGGGACACATCCGGACGCGGGGCTGCTCGCGGTGCGTGACAAGGACCAGGACTGGCGGCTGTTCCTGGACACGGGCGTGTCGGTCATCCCCGTGCCCGAGGGCTACCGTGTGGTGGGCGTGGTGAAGCCTCCTGTTCCGTCTCCACCCGGGATGCTCGCGTTGGCTCCGGATCAACGCACGTTCCACTTCATCTCTCGCGAGGCTTCGCGGGTGCTCGCGGTGGCCAGTGGCCCCGTGGAGCAGGCCGCGGCGAGCCATGGGCAGCCGGTGTTCGGGTGGCTGACGCAGGCGGGGGAGTTCGTGTTGTGGGACCTGATGGAGCAGGCGCTGCTGTACCGCTCCTTTCCGGAGGCCACGCCGTGAGTCGTGCGTCCGGAGCCGTGCGTCCTCGTGCCCATGTGCATCGGGGCACGGTGGTGGTGGCGGCCTGGTGGTTCCATCCCGGAACGCTGGGAGAGGCCGAGGCACGCCGCCGCGTGCTGGCGGCGTGGAGGCCCGGCGCCACGGTCTGGGCGCTGGCGGGAGGGCACCTGTTGAAGCTGGCGGCGCCGTGCAAGAGCGCGGTGGAGGCCGCGCCCGGACTGCCCCTGGTGATGGAGGCCGGAGTGCTCTCCAGCGCGCCGCTGAGCGCGAAGGAGCGTGAGCGATTGGCACCGCCGATGGGAGCCGTCGTGCTGGTGCACGCGGGCACCGCGCGGATGTACGCGCCTGGAGAGCTGCGCCAGGTGGATCCGGGCGCATGGCTGGACGTGTCGGAGTGGCGGCGCGTGCAGGTGAAGGGACTGGGGGCTCCGCCTCCGCCCATGCAGAGTGCGCTGGAGCCCCTGCCTCCGCCTACGCGTGAGTCGTTCGGAGCGAAGGTGCCCGCGCTCGCGCCCGAAGCAGAGCGCATGCTGGCGCGCATGGCCGGGAAGGAAGTCCCGGTGGTGCGAGAGGGCTTCTTCGCACGGCTACGGCGCGCCTTCTCCCCGAAGCCCGGTGAAGCCACGCTGACCGTCCACCGTGAAGGCCTGTTCGCACGGTTGCGACGAGCATTTCATGCAGCACCCGCGAGCACGTCGCAAAGTGCTGTGCGCCGTGAAGGCCTGTTCGCACGGCTGCGCCAGGCATTCAGCGGACCGTCCGAGAACGCGTCTTCAGGCTCGATGACAGTACGCCGTGAGGGCTTCTTCTCACGGCTGCGCCAGGCTTTCCGCGCGGACGAGGACGGTGTGCCAGCGGGCCGCTCGGGATGGCTCGATCGTCTGCGGAGCGCGTTCTCCGGCTCGGGCTCCGCGTCCGCTGCATCAGGCCCCGGTGCTCGGCCGGGCTGGTTCTCACGGCTCCTCGCCGGGATGCGCGGGGGCGAAAACTCCACGGCTTCACAGCAGGGCTCTCGTCCCGCAGAGCCCGAAGGCCCGGGCGCGATCGAGCAGCTCAAGTCGTGGATGCTCCAGAACACGCCGCTGGGGCGGCTCGTGGGGCAGCGCCAGGGGGACTACCTGCGCCGCCTCTTCGAACTCTTCGAGGAGGGCAAGCTCGACGAAGCCCTGCGCCACGCCATCCCCCTGGGCACGGACCTGGACGAACGCGCGAAGCTGGCGCTCGGAGTCCCCGGACCTCGCGAGCAACTGCGCATCCAACCCCACGGCCAGAGCGGCGCCGCGCGGGTGTTCGCCAGTGGCCCTGCCGTGCTGCAGGCGCTGCGCGAGCGCTACCGCGAGACCTTCCGCCGCCTGGAGCGCGAAGGCCGCATCGACGAGGCCGCCTTCGTCCTCGCGGAACTCCTGGCCGCGACCGAGGAGGCCGTCTCCTTCCTGGAGCGCCACGGCCGCTTCCAGCTCGCCGCGGAGCTCGCCGAAGGCCGCGGCCTCCCCGCGAGCCTCGTCGTGCGCCAGTGGTTCCTCGCGAAGGACGTGCAGCGCGCGGTGTCCATCGCACGGCGCTCGGGCGTGTTCGCGGACGCGGTGCTGCGCCTGGAGAAGACCCACCCCGCGGAAGCCCAGGCCCTGCGCATCCTGTGGGGCGAGTCGCTCGCGGAGGCCGGTGACTGGGCTCGCGCCGTGGACGCCGTGTGGCCCGTCCCTTCCGCGCGCCACATCGCACGGGCCTGGGTGCACCACGGCATCCACGCCGGGGGCGAGAGCGGCGCGAAGCTCCTGGCGCGCCTGGCGCTCGGGTTCCCGGACGGCTTCGGCGCCGCGCGCGAGGACGTCCAGACCCTGCTGTCGGATGACACCCCCGCGCGCGCCCCGGAGCGCATGGCCTTCGCCACGGAGCTGCTGCGCGAGGCCAATGCTGCCCGGGACCCGCTCCTCGTCCCCACGGTCCGCGCGCTGCTGCGTGACGAAGCGACAGAAGCCCTCCCTTCCCGCGCCCGGTGCATCATCCAGCTGCGCTTGCTGAACACCCCCGCGCTGGCCGCGCTGCGCACGGACCTGCCGACGCCGCGGCACTCCCACCGGCGCCCCTGGGCCGAAGAGAACGACCTGCCTCCGGTGCGCGTGTGGATGGACCGCAACGACGCGGGCGCCCACGCCGTGCATGACGCCGTGGTGCTGCCGGGCCAGCGCGTGCTGCTCGCGCTGGGAGAAGCGGGCGCGCGGCTGGTGGGCCCGGACGGACGCACGCTCGCGAACTTCGACGTGCCGGCGTTCTCACTGGTCGCCTCCACGCAGGGAAACCGTGCGCTCTCGCTGGCGCGCCGGGGCGATTTGTGGCGCGTGTCACGGCTGGACCTGGTGGCGCGCCGGGCCACGCGCTGGTGCGACGCGGAGCTGGACGCGTGGGCCCCCACCTATGACGGCGAACGGTGGTTCACCGCCATGCGCGACACCGTGAGCATGGTGGACACGCTCGCCGCCGAGCCTCGCTCCCTGTGGCGCGTGTCCCAGGTGGGCGGCACCGTGCTGAAGCTGGCCGTGGACGCGCAGCACCTGTCCTTCCTCGTCCTGCACCTCTCCCCGGGCCAGGACTTCGAACGGCTGGAGCGCTGGAGCTACGTGCTCGCGGGCGGACCCACCCTGCGTGGACGCACGGACATTCCGAACCTGGAGGCCACGCCGGACGCGCTCGCGCTCACGCCCGACGGCGAAGTGGTGGCCGGGCGCATCGCGCTGGCCGAGGGCGAGGAGCCCAGGGACTGGTCCTACCTGGCCCCCATCGCCGTGCGGCGCTTCCACCTCCCGTCCCAGCAGGGCGAGGCGCGCGTGGGCGCGGTGCTCGGGCAGGCCTGGACCGTGACGCGCTTCCAGAAGGGTGAGCTGCACACGGCCATCCTGCGCGACCTCGCCGGCCACACCCGCGCGTCGGTGGAGTTCTCCGGCACCCCGCCCCAGGTCGTGCGCCTCACGGAGGAGTGGTGCGCCATCCACGACCTGTTCGGCCGCGTGGTGTGGCTGGACCTGACGTCCGGAGAGGTCCACCGCGTGCCGGTGGTGTGAGCCCGCGTCAGGAGTGGCGCAGGTGGCTCGGCACGATGACCATGCGCGCGGTCAGCGCGCAGGCGGCGTCGTCCACCTCCAGCACCACGCGCACGCCCTCCACCGTCACCAGCAGCGAGGGCTGCTCGCTGTGCAGCGCCATCAGCCACGACGACGCCAGCGGCAGCTCCGTGGCGGACAGCTCCGCGGCGCGCAACAGGTGCACGCGCACCGCGTGACGGACCGGGGCCGGCAGCGCGTGCAGCGCGTAGAGCGACTCGTCCGGCAGCCGCAGCGAATACGGCATGCGCGGCGGCTCCTGGCGCCCGGGCAGCTCGCGCAGCCGCTCCGCCAGCTCCCGCACCAGCGCCTCCGGCCGAGGCGGCTTGTGCAGGAAGCCCGCGACGCCGTGCAGCGGCACGTCCGGCGTGCCCTGCGCCGAGGACATCATCATCACCGTCAGGTGCCGCAGCCGCGCGTCCGTGCGCAGCCGGCCGTACAGCTCCCATCCGTCCAGCCCCGGCATCACCAGGTCCAACAGGATGAGGTCCGGATGCTGCGCGCGCGGACGATGACGCAGCCAGTCCAGCGCCTCCGTGCCGTCCGCCACGGACGACACCTGGAAGCCCGCCTCGCGCGCGGCCTGGTCCACTCCCTCCCGCCACGTCCGATCGTCCTCGACGAGCAGCAGGTGACGGACGCCCAGGGCCATCCCCCGATTCGACCCGCTTTTCCTCGGTTTCTTGAAGTGCACCCGGGTCTGCCGGGAACCCCAGCGTTGCCTGTCCGACAGTGCGCCCCGGGGACTGTTCCTCCCGGACGGTCCGCGTCCCGACCGCCCATATCACCGCCTCACTGTCATCTTGCAGGTACGCTGTAGATGCACACCTTCGCGGCGCTCATGGCCTACCGCTGCCAACTGGAACCCCCGGTGGTGCGCACGCTCACGGCGTGTCCGCCCGCGGTGCGTGAGCGCCTCCAGGGGGAGCTGGGGGCGCTCGTCAGCCGGATGCCGTCCCTGCCGCTGACGCCGTCGGGGCGCGAGGGCGCGGTGGTGCTCGCCTGCGGCTTCCAGGTCCGCTACCGCGTGGAGCCGGGCACGGGGCTCCTGCGGTTGACCGCCCTGCGGCCCCTGGGCCTCGTCCGTTCGCCTTCCTCCTGACACGCGGGCAGACGGTCCTTGTCGCAGCGGAGGCTGGAGCCTAAGTGGGTGGGGCCCCTTCGCTCCGGTTTGCCCAAGGCCCCTCGCCCCGAGTCCGCGCACCGTGCCCCTGTCCCTCGCCGACTTCCTCTTCCAGTCCCGCGACGTCCTCCAGGACGCATGGCTCCACGAAGCGCCCGGCTCCGGCGACACCTTCTCCCACGCGCTGTCCGCGGTGGCGGCCCGGATGGCGAACCCGGACGCGCGCGTCGCCGACACGCTGGCGCGCGAGCTGTCGCTGCTGGTGCAGGGCTCCAACGGGCACCCCACGACGACGAACTTCCGGCGCCTGCGCGATACGGTGCTGCGGCTGTGGCGCGAGCAGGGCCGTGGCGGCCCGGACGGGGACGCCCAGGTGGAGCGCTTCCACGACGCCGTGGACGCGGTGGAGGCCTCGGCGCTGGAGGCCCACGTCCAGGCCCGGCTGCTGGCATCGCGCGAGGCGGCCGAAGCGGCGCGCGAGCAGGGCGCTCCGGACGCGACGGGCCCCCGGCGCTGGGAGGACATCTTCACGCACCTGGGCGTGGGCGTGGCGGTGATGGGCGCGGAGGACAGCACGTTCGTGGCGGCGAACCCCGCGCTCGCGCGCATGCACGGGCAGCCGCCGGAGGCGCTGAAGGGCCTGAAGCTGGAGGACCTGGTGGCGCCCGAGTCCCGCGGCGCGCTGCCCCGGCACATGGCCGCGGCCGGCTCCAAGCCGTTCCACGAATACGAAGCGCTGCACCTGCGCCGCGACGGCAGCCGCTTCCCCGCGTTCGTGCACGTGACGTCCCTGCGGGACGCGACGGGCCGCCGCGTGGGCCGCGCCGCCACGGTGCTGGACATCACCCAGCGCCGTCAGTCGGAAGCGGAGCGGCAGCGCCTGCTGGCCACCATCGAGGCGGAGCGCGCGCGGCTGGCGGCGGTGCTGGACCAACTGCCCGCGGGCGTGCTCATCGCGGAGGCGCCCAGCGGCCGGCTGCTCCTGGGCAACCGCGCGCTGGAGTCACTGCTGGGCCATCCGTTCCGGCCCTCGGGCAGCCTCGCCGACTACGAGTCCTCCCACCAGATGTTCACCGCGGAGAACGAGCCGCTGGCGGACGACGCGTGGCCCATGGCGCGCGCGCTGCGCACCGGCGAGACGCGCCAGGCGGAGCCGCTCCAGGTGCGCCGGCCGGACGGCACCACCGCGCACCTCTTGGGCTCCAGCGCGCCCGTGCGTGACCGGGACAACCAGATTGTCGCGGGCGTCGTCACGCTGGTGGACGTCACCGAGCGCCGCCGCGCGGAGGAGGCGGCGCGCGAGGCGGCGCAGTTCGGCGAGCGGCTCATCGCCATCGTCAGCCACGACCTGCGAAACCCCCTCAACGCCATCCAACTGTCCGTCACCAAGCTCCTGCACGGCGACGCGCTCCAGGAGCGCGACCGCAAGGCGGTGTCCCGCATCGCGCGCTCCGGCGAGCGCATGGCGCGGATGATTTCGGAGCTGCTCGACTTCACCCGCAGCCGGCTGGGCGGCGGCATCCCCATCGAGCGGGTGCCTGGCGACGTGCGCATGGTGGTGCGCCAGGCGGTGGAGGAGCTGGAGGCGGCGTGGCCGGAGCGCTCGCTCACGCTGACGGTGGGCCCGGGCCGCTACGACGGCGCGTGGGACGCGGACCGGCTGCTCCAGGTGGTGAGCAACCTGGGCGGCAACGCGCTCCAGTACAGCCCGCCGGAGACCCCCGTGCGCTTCACGCTGACGGACGCGGACGCGAACGTGGTGCTGGAGGTGCAGAACGGCGGAGACCCCATCCCGCCGGACCTGCTGCCGCGCCTGTTCGACCCCTTCCGGCGCGGCGCGGGAGGCAACACGCACGGCGGCCTGGGGCTGGGGCTCTACATCGTCGAACAGGTGGTGAAGGGCCACGGCGGCCGCATCGAGGTGCGCTCGCGCGCGTCCGAGGGCACCGTCTTCCGGGTGGTCCTGCCCCGCGAGGCGCCAACCGCCGCGGCGCCGGCTCAGTAGGCGGCGGCTAAGTGCGCCTGCGAGCGGAACGGCTCCAGCGCGCGCATCAGGTCGTCCAGGTCCAGCGGCTTGGGGATGGACGCCCGGATGCCCTGGGGCACGGGGCGCGTGGCGCCCGCGCCCGACACGACGATGACGGGCAGGTTCTTGAGGCGCGGCTCCTTCTGCACGCGCTCCATCAGCTCCCAGCCGCTCATCACCGGCATCATCAGGTCCAGCAGCATCACGTCCGGCGTGGGGCCGCGACGCAGCCGCTCCCAGGCGTGCAGGCCGTTGCCGGCGACCTCCACGGCGAACCCTTCCAGCGTGAGGAACTCCTCCAGCATCTCACGGCTGTCGACATGGTCTTCTACGAGGAGGATGAGGCTTCGCATGGCGTTGGGAAGACTCCCCCCGTCTGGCCACGTCCGCAAAGACCCCCTGTCCAGGGAACGTCCAACCCTGGACGCTAGGCCACGTGCAATGTGAAGCCGGCGCCACTCCGGGTGCCCGCGAGGGCAGGCGGCCCTCCGGGCCGGTGGCCGGGACAGGCCCCTGGAAAAGCGGATGGGGCCTCCCCCTTCCGGCGCTCAGGGCACGGAAGGCGAAGGCCCCACCGGGGGACCACGGCCGTCAGGGTCTGTTCAGCCCTGGTACTGGTGCACGGACATGATGGGGTAGTTCATCGACGTGAGGCTGATGCGCTGCGAGCCGTCCGAGTTCACGTTGTTGGAGCCGATGAACTGGGGCTTGCCGTCCTTCCAGCCCGCGAACATCACCACGTGCTGGCCGCTGCCCACCTTCATGGACACGACGTCGCCGGGCTTCGCGTCCTTCAGGTCCACGCGCTTGAAGTTCGGGTCGCGGTCCAGGTTCCCCTGGAGCGTCATCACGGACGCGCTGTGCTGGCTGTCCTTGATCTGCCCGGCCTGCTCCAGGCACGCGGAGACGAAGTTGGCGCAGTTGACGTTGTTGGGGACCCAGTCCTCCATGTCCGCGCCCACGCCCGTCTGCTCCAGCTTCAGCGAGCCGGCGTTCTTGCCCATGTGCGACATCGCGATGTCGAACGGGCTGCCACCGGGGCCGCGCGTGCCCGGGCCCGCGCCGCCCGGAGGCGCCGTCACGTTGCCCGCGCCGCTGGAGCCGCCGGAACCGCCGCCGCGCACGCCCTGGCCCTGGGTGCCGGGCTCGAAGCTGTCGCGCGAGCCGGGGATGTTCAGCGTCTTGCCCGTGTAGATGAGGTCCTTGTTCTGGATCTCCGGGTTGGCCTTCATCAGCGCGTCCACGGAGGTGCCGTAGCGCTTCGCCAGACCAGACAGGGTGTCGCCAGATTGAATGCGGTAGCTCATGGGGGGCTCCGGGAAGGGGAGCAGTGACCCGACCTCGGTCACCGGCTGCGATTGCTTCCATTCTCGCCGTTCAAGAACCGAGGTTGCGTCCCCACCTGCTTTTCACTCCAGACACGCACATGGAGCGTGATTCCCGGGGCTTTCGCGGCCCGGACCGTCGTCATGACGGGGTGCGTCCAGGTGGGTGGGCCTTATGAAAGGGGAAACATTCCAAGGGGATGGCGGGGTGCGCCACGCTTGAACGGGTGGGAGGGCCCGCGCATGGTGGCGGGGTGACGACCATTGCTCATCCCGACTTCACGGCGGCGCGTTTCGCCAGCTTCCCGGACGCGCGCTTCACCCCGGCGCCGGCGGACGGCGTGCTGCCGGAGGGCTTCTTCACGACGACGAACCTGCCCACGTACGTGCGGGTGGACGGGCGGTGGCGGATGCCGCGCGAGCCGCGCATGGACGGCGCGCTGGTGCTGGACGCCCAGGGCGAGCTCTGGGTGCGCGAGGGCCGGCGGGTGCGCGCGGGCGAGCGCGTGGTGGTGGGCAAGGCGGAGGACGGCCGCGAAGGCGTCTACGTGAACATGGCCTACCTGCTGGAGGAGGGGGAGGGCGAGTTCAAGTTCATGACGAGCGAGGTGTCGCGCGAGAAGCCCATCGACTACGCGCACATGGCGCGGCTGCTGGTGGAGGAGCGCGAGCGGGGCGGCTATCCCATCTGGGTGACGGGGCCGGCGCTGGTGCACTCGCGGGCACGCGCGGACATGACGTGGTTCGTGGAGAACGGCTTCGTGGGGGCGCTGCTCGCGGGCAACGCGGTGGCGGTGCACGACATCGAGGCGTCCATCTACGGCACGACGCTGGGGATGAGCGGCGCGGGCGAGGCGACGTCGGGCGGGCACGGGCTGCACATGCGCGCCATCAACCGGGTGCGGCAGGCGGGCTCCATCGCGAAGGCGGTGGAGGCGGGCGTCATCACCAACGGCATCATGCACGCGTGCGTGAAGCACGGGGTGCCGTTCGTGCTGACGGGCTCCATCCGGGACGACGGGCCGTTGCCGGACGTGGTGACGGACAACCTGGCGGCGCAGGACGCGATGCGCCGGCACGCGGTGAAGGCGACGATGGCGGTGCTCGTCGCCACGGCGCTGCACGCCATCGCGACGGGCAACATGCTGCCCGCGTTCGTGACGGAGAAGGACGGCAGCTTGCGCGAGCTGCCCACCATCTGCGTGGACTCGTCCGAGTTCGTGGTGAGCAAGCTGAAGGACCGCGGCACGCACCAGGCGTTCGGCGTGGTGACGAACGCGCAGGACTTCATGCACATCCTGCGCCTGTACGTGGAGCGCGAGCTGGCGTCGCGTGGCGCGGCGCAGAAACCGGGATAAGCCACGGGGCCGGGTGGCCGACCTGGACCAACTGGTCCGACTGTCGGACCAGTTGGGCCGGCTCGCCGCCGGCAGGGCGTCCTCCTCTCAGCGCTGGGTGAGCGCGGGAGCGGTCAGGGGCTTCCAGGCCGCGCTGGACAGCCCGCCCTCGGTGCCGAAGAGGGCGGCGTCGCCCTCCGGGAGCACCGCGTAGACGCGCGGATCCGCGAGCTTCGGCAGGGCGTGCACCTCCCCGGTGCCCGCGTCGAAGTACGACGCGCCGAGCAGCGTGCCCACCACCGCGCCTCCGGGCACGAGCGCGGCGGAGACGACGGCGGGGGAGGGCAGACCGGGCGCGGTGCGCACGCGGGTCCACTTCGCGCCGTCGAAGTAGCTGAAGCCGTCCTGGCAGGTGCCCGCGACCGCGCGCCCTTGCGCGTCGGTGGACAGCGCGGTGATCCAGTTGTCCGTGAGGTCGCGGCCGTCATGGAAGCGCTGCCACTTCTCTCCGTCCCAGCGCAGCAGGCCCCGGTCCTCGCTGCCCATCCACAGGAAGCGGCCCGCGCCCTCTCCGACGGAGGGATGCTTGCTCCACTCCTTCGGCAGCGGCATCCGCTTCACCAGCGACAGGGGAGCGGTGCCCGGAGTGATCAGGGACACGCCCCGGCCATCCACCAGCGCCACGCCTCCGTCCACCTGTGACACGTTGAGGACGGACAGCTTCCCCAGGGCCACGGGGTTGCGAGCCCCATACGCCACCTGCGTCCACGCCTTGCCGTCATGGAAGCCCAGGCCATACGTGGTCGCGACGTAGAGGTTCACGCCGTCGCTGGTGATGCCCAGCACCTGGTCGCTGGGGAGCGAGGGCGCGCGGACCGTCTGCCACTTTCCGTCCTCGCGCTGGATGCAGGCGCCCCGGTCGAACGTGCCCACGACGAGCCGTCCCTGATGCCGGGCCAGCGCGGTGATGTGATTGCCGCAGAGCTGCCCGGTGGGCGTCACGCGGCTCCACCCCTTCTTCCCCTGGACGAACACGCCGGAGGTCCGCGTGCCCGCCCAACCCTCGCGCAACACCGTGGCGCCCTTGGGAACGCTCACGGCCTGGAGCGGCACGGACTCCGTCTCCCACGCGTGCACCTCACCGTGACTGCCCACGATGCGCACGCCCTGCTCCGTGACCGCGAACGACAGCGGACCGGTGGGCACGTTGCGCATGGCGGTGAGCCGGCCACTGGCGCTGATGGAGAACGCGCCCTCGGTGGTGCCCACGTCCACGCCGTCCTGCGTGTCCGAGATGAACCGCACCGGTCCCGGCAGTGACCACGCGCGCTGGGTGCCCAGCTCGAACAGGCGCCCCTCCGCCGTGCCCGCGAAGCGCGGTGAGAACGCCGTGTACGCGGGGCCCGGCGTCAGCACCGCTGCCAGGGACTCCAGCCGGCTCACGTAGTCCGGGGTGCTCGCGTCCTCGGCGGGGGGCAGCGCCTGCCAGCGCACGTCCAGCACCGGCGTCACGTGGAAGCGCGTGTCCAGCGACACCAGCCCTTCATCCGTGGCGACGAAGAGCCGGTCGCCCGTGGACTCCAGCGCGCGGCAGTAGTGGCTGGGCAGCCCGTCCTCCACCGTGAGCACGCGCACGGAGCCGCCGGCCGACGTGAACAGCTCCAGGCCGCCTTCGGTGCACGCGACGACGTGGCCGCCGAAGGGCTCCAGGTCGTGCACGGTCTCGGTGTTGGTGACGGTGGCGGCCAGGGTCAGCGCGGTGAGGGTGGAGAGCATCATGCTCCACCCCCATTGCGAACGCCGGGCCAGCCGGACCGTCTCCCCGGAGCCACACCCGTGGCCCCGGGGCCCGCGCGCCTAGAACGACTCTTCCGGCACGTCCATCAGGTCCAGGTTGCCGTGCTCCACCATGCGCGCGGCGTGCGCGATGCCGGGCAGCACCTCGTGGCAGTACCAGCGGGCGCTGGCCACCTTGCCGCCGTAGAACGCCTTGTCGCCGGGGTTGGTCTTCATCCGGTCCAGCGCCACGGCCGCGTGGCGCACCAGCAGCCAGCCGATGATGACCTCCGCCACCGCGAACAGCACGCGGTTGCCCTGGAAGCCCACGTGGTAGACGGACTCGCCCAGCTTGCCCATCAGCGTGCCGAGCAGCGTCTGCAGGTGGCCCACCGCCTCGCCCAGCGCGGCGCGCTCGATCTTCAGCTCGGCGCCGCCCTCGTCGCCGTCCGCCGTCGCGCGCACGCGCTCCAGCAGGCCCATCAGCGTCGCGCCGCCGTCGCGCGCCACCTTGCGCATCAGCAGGTCCAGCGCCTGGATGTGCGTGGTGCCCTCGTAGAGCGAGTCGATCTTCTGGTCCCGGATGTACTGCTCGACGGGGTAGTCCGTCAGGAAGCCCGAACCACCGTGCACCTGCAGCGACAGGGACAGGAGCTCATACGCCTTCTCGGAGCCGTAGCCCTTCACCAGCGGCAGCAGCATGTCGTTGAGCACGTCCGCCTCGCCCGCCGCCGTGGAGCGGTGGCCGCCCTGCAGCTCCACCTGGTCCTGCACGGACGCGGTGAACAGCGCCAGCGCGCGCAGGCCTTCCGCGTGCGCCTTCTGCGCCATCAGCATGCGGCGCACGTCCGGGTGCTGGAGGATGTTCACGCGCGGCGCGGACTTGTCGCGCGCCTTCGCCAGGTCGCTGCCCTGCACGCGGTCCTTCGCGAACGACAGCGCGCGGTAGTAGCCCGCGGACAGCGCGGCCATGGACTTGAGGCCCACCGCCATGCGCGCGTTCTCGATGATGTGGAACATCTGCCGGATGCCGTCGTGCACTTCACCCAGCAAGAGGCCGCGCGTGGGCTTGCCGTCGCCGAACGTCAGCTCGCACGTGACGGACCCCTTGAGGCCCATCTTCTTCTCCAGCTTCGTGCAAACGACGTTGTTGAACTCGCCCAGGCTGCCGTCCTCGTTCACCCAGAACTTGGGCACCACGAACAGCGACAGGCCCTTGGTCCCCGGCGCCGCACCGTCCGGCCGCGCGAGCACCATGTGGATGATGTTCTCCGCGATGTCCGACTCGCCGTTGGTGATGAAGCGCTTGACGCCTTCAATCTCCCAGACGTCGCCGTCCACGTGACGGGCCTTGGTGCGCGCGGCGCCCACGTCGCTGCCCGCGTCCGGCTCCGTCAGCACCATGGACCCGCTCCAGCGCTTGTCCAGGATGTGCGGCAGGAAGCGCTTCTTCTGCGAGTCCGTGCCCAGCCGGTCGATGACGCGCGCGAGCAGGTTGCCCAGCGTGAAGAACGCCAGTGCGGGGTTGGAGCCCAGCAGCAGCTCGAACGCGGCCCAGCCCAGCGAGGGCGGCGCGCCCAGGCCGCCCAGGTGCGTGGGCGTCTCCAGCAGGTGCATGCCCGCGTCGTAGTAGGCGCCCATCGCGGCCTTGAGGCCGGGGGGCAGCTTCACCTGGCCGTTCTCCAGCTTCGGCGGGTTGTGCTCGGACTCGTCGAAGCTCTTCGCCAGCTCCTGCGTGCACAGCTGGGCGAAGGTCTCCAGCGTCTGCCGGGCCGCCGTCTCGTCCAGGTCCCCGAAGGGGCCCTTGCCCAGCGACGTGTGGCCGATGTCCAGGAACTCGAAGAGGTTGAACTCAATATCGCGGAGGTTGGGCGTGTAGTGCAGGGACGACGACGACATCGGAAGACTCCTCGCGGCCTGGGCGAATGAAACAGCCCCGCGCCGGTGAAGGCGCGGGGCCGGAAACGGACCGCCAGGGTACCCGAGATTGATTCGCGGGTCAGTCACGCCGAGCGTGGATGACGCGCAGCGTCTCCCGGCGCTCGAAGCGGTTGCCGGCGGCGTCGCGGGCGACGAACACCAGCTCGTACGTGCCGGCCGGCGTGCCCTGGGGGATGACCAGCGCGTTGGTGAAGCGCAGGCGGTCCTGCGTGTCGAAGAGCTGCTGGTCCTCGCCGAAGAGGTCGCCGTACACGCTGACCTCCTGCGTGGCCTCCACCGCGTCCACGTCCAGCGTCAGCGTGTCACCGGGCGCCACTTCCTTCTGGGAGAGGACGACGTCGAAGTCGTTGCCCTTCGAGTCCAGGCGGTAGCGCACCTCGCTGCGCTCCACGCGGCCGTCCGCCAGCTCCGCGATGATGAACACGGTGTAGTAGCCATCCTCGATGCCCAGCGGCACGAGGAAGCGGCCGCGCCACGAACGGCTGAGGTTGTCGAACGTGAGCGGCTTCACCAGGCCGAAGGGGAAGTACGCGGTGACGCGGCGGGCGTTGCGCGGGGCACGCACGGAGATGATGGGGTCGCCGGGCGGAATCTCCTCGCGGCTGAGCGCGCCCGCCACCATGCCGTCAGGGAGCTGCACGGGGACCATCTCGCGGACCGTCTCGCCGTCGGGGTTCGTGCGCGCCACCTGCTCCACCGCGACGAAGGACGTGTAGCGGCTCATCAGGTGGTACTGGAGCGCGGTGTCGGTGATGCCCTGGATGATCTCCGGCGTTTCGCCACGGTAGCCCTCCACGGTGAGCTCCTCGATGCGCTGGCGGGCCCAGAGGCTCTTGAGCGCGTCGTGCTCCGGGGCGACTTCGGGGAAGTGCACGGGGACGTCGAAATGGCGGACCTGGCCACGCACGCGGCCGGAGATGCGGAGGAGGCCGTCACCGGTGCCGGTGAACTTGCCCACGAGGAACAGCGGCTGGCCGGCGAAGAGGTCCGGCACGGACTTCGGGTACACGTCGCTCACGGGCAGGCCTTCGGTGTCCACGACGAGCGAGGTGAGGACGGGGCCGCGCATGCGCTGCTCGAACTCGCGGGCGACGTCCTCCTCCGGGCGGTTGAGGTTGACGAGGGTGGAGGCGCCGCGGCCCAGCTCACCCATCTTGGTGATGAGGTAGCGGTTGGTGCTGGAGCCCACGCCGGCGGAGAAGATGCGCGTCTCCTCGCGCAGGTGCTCCTGGAGCGTGCCGAGCACCTGCTCGTCCGCGCCGATGAGGCCGTCCGTCATGAAGAGCACCATGCGCAGGCGGGCCGGGTCGTTCGGGGGCAGCATGGCTTCGCGGGCGGCGATGTTCACGTCGGTGCCGCCACCGCCCCAGAAGTTGGCGACGTAGGGCAGGGCGTTCTGGATGTTCTCCGGCGTGGCGGGGACGGCGGTGGGCGCGAACTTGGTCACCTGCGTGTCGAAGTTGAGGACCTGGAAGGTGTCCTCCGGCATCAGGTGGTTGAGGACTTCCTTCGTGATGGCCTTGGACTTCTCGATGGCCAGGCCGGACTGCGAGCAGGACGTGTCGAGCACCATGTAGAGCTCACGCGGGACGATCTCCTTCTCGGTGGGGGACAGCTGCGGGTTGAGCATCACCAGGAAGTAGCCGTGGTCCGCGCCGGGGTCGCGGTGCATGAGGACGGCGGGGCGGATGAGCGCGTCGGCGACGACGTACTCGAGGATGAAGTCCTTGTTGGGGATGCGGTCGTCACGGCCCAGGCTCACGGTGGCGCGGGAGGTTCCATCGCGCTTCACGTCCACGCGGTGGGTGGTGGAGCGCAGCGAGTGGACCGGGAGGCCCGCGTCCAGGCGCACGGTGAGCTGGATGTCGTGGCCGCTGCGCGTGTCGGTGATGACCGGAGGCGAGATGCGGCTCGCGTCGGGGACGGTGGTGGTGTCGGGCTCCTCGCCTTCACCCTGGCGCGTGGGCAGCGGCTGGCCGCCGATGAAGCGGGGGCCCACGACCATGGGGAAGCTGAAGCGGTAGGTGCCCGCGTCGTAGGTGAGGCGCTCCACGTAGTGGATGCGGACGCGGATGGTTTCACCGGGGAGGATGTTGGCGACGGACTGGGTGAAGATGTTGGGGCGCTCCTGGTCGAGCAGCGCGGCCGTCTTGCCCTCGGCCTTGGCGCGCTCGTAGGTGTCGCGGGCCTGCTCGCGGGTCTGGATGACGCCCTGGATGATGCGGTTGCCCAGGTGCATCTCCATGCCGTCCACGGCGGCCAGCTCCGGCAGCGGGAAGACGTAGAGCGCTTCGAGCGGCGCGGAGTAGGGGTTCTCGAACACCTGCGTCACGGTGACGGACGCGAGGAACCCGCTGACCTCCGCGTCCACCTCCGTGTGCTTGAGGCTGAAGGTGCGCGGCTCCGTGTCCGGGCACGCGGTGTCGGGCTGCGCACGGAAGCGAGCCACGAGGGTGCCCTGGGCGACGCCCGCGGTGGGCGAAGCCGCCGGAGGACAGGGTTGCTGAGCTGTGGCCGGGGCGGCCAGAAGACAGACGAAGAGCGCGGCGAGCAGGACTCGCATGGTCGGGAACCTTGGTTTCAGGGTGTGCCCGGGGACATTGCAGCCCCCGGGCCAACCCCGGTTCCCCTCTGAGAAGGCTGTGAGTGGGGGCGGCGGGAGACAGTCCAGGCGCGGGCCCGTGGCCACAGGGCCACAGGGTCAGGCGTTACCAGCCCAGGGCTTCGGGGGCGGCTTCGAACAGGCGCTTCAGCTCCGGGATGAGCAGGTGCTGCCGCTTCATCTCCCGCCAGACCGTGGCGTGTTGCCGTGTCTGGATGTCTTGCGCGAGGTGCTGGAGGTGCTCGGGAGCGTGGCCGTGGGCACGCTCTTGGACGTACCCCTTGAAGTGCGCGAAGAAGTCTCGATAGGCGTGGAAGCGTGCACGCGGGAGCGCTTCGCGGCTGTTCAGGCCGAGAGTCTCGATGGTGTACTTCGCGCGCTCGTACGCTGCGGTGCCCGGTGCCGCAGTAGCGGTGAAGAGGAACGTCTCCCGAAGCTCCAAGCTCATGAAGTCCATGGGATCCTCCACGCGAGGATCCAGCAGCACGGGCGTGCCCGGGACGGGAGGAACCACGGGTGCGTTGCGACGGCGACCCACGTCCGTATGGACGCCTGTGCCCTGGGCGAAGACCGCGAAGCGGCTGTTCTTGGGCCCGTTGCAGGGACCGCAGGCGTACAGGTAGTTCATCCAGGCGAAGGTCAGTTCCGGATACAGAGTCTTGGGCCAGATGTGCTCCACCTCATCGGCCAGCGAGTCCTCGCAGTAGGCACAGCGTTGGACCCCCACGCACATCTTCGACAGGGTCGCCTTGACGGTGTCGAAGGTCGGATGGCCCTTCTTGTTCAGGCTGCTGAAACGCTCTTTTGCGCGCTCGACGCGCGTCGCGTAATCGGGGAGTGAGTCGATTTCCTGCTGATAGCCCGTGAGCTGCGTGTTGGCGGGTTCCGGCAGCGGAAGGTTCGGGAGGTGGATCAAGGCTGCGGCACCTCCGTGTCGGACGGAAGGGCGCTGGATGCAGTGGGAAGCTGCGCGCGCAGTTGCTGCTGTTCGGCCTGCTCTTCGGAGGACAGACCCTGCGCGAGTTCCTTCTGGTTGAGGATGGCGAGCCGTTCAAGCTTCTCCAGCGCTTCAGGAGAGCGAAGGGGAACGTCGCCGAAAGCTCCGGTGCTGTATGCGTCCAGGACGTTGCCGTAGAGAAGGCGGTCCAGTGCGACTCCCATGACCATGCCCGCTTCTTCGTCACTGCCCGGCCTTGGAAGGCGGAACACGCTGCCCACGGTCGCGGCCTGGCAGATGAGCGGGCTGTGCGTCGTGACGATGAACTGGATGTTCGGGAAGTGTTCCCGGAACCAGTGGCCGACCCGGCGCTGCCACACGGGATGCAGGTGCGCGTCGATCTCATCGATCAGAACGACACCGGGGACAATGATGGTTGTTGGATCTCCGGGTGCGAAAATCTTGTCGGCGCCGTAGGCGCGTGCGAGCTGGCGGATCAGCTCGAAAGTCATGCTCAAGATGGAGCGATAGCCATCGCTCAGGTTCTCGACGAGGACTTCGCAGCCGTTGCCATCAACGAAGCGAACCCCCTTGGAAGAGATCGATTCGAGCCGAGCTTCATTGGGCAGGAAGTCGGGCTGGTTGATGAACTGCTGCAAGGACTCAAGCAGATTCCCCTCGGGATCTTTCTCCAGCTTCTTGAACTGGAGGAGCTTGAGCCACTCAAGGCTTTCAGAGAGTGCGACGGACTCACCGAAGACGGACAGGTGACGGGCCAGCTTGGGATTCGATTGGAAGAGCTTTTCCTGCTCTGTGTCGCCGCCAGTAAATCGTCGGAACGGACCGTATGAAGCGCTGAACCAGCCCGAGCCATTTTCCCAAGCAGAACTCTTTGGGTCCGGGGTAGCCGACAGGAAATGAACAGGCCGAGCCTGCTGGGGGGTGCGCAAGAATCTCAGGCTGAGGAGATACGGGTCATCAGGAGACTCAGATGTTCCAACAACGAGATCGTAGCCAGACGTTGGAGCAAGCTGGAGCCGGGTGAATCCGCTCAATTCATTCCATCGAAGCCATTCGTCCCAGTCCTGCCGGAGCGCAAGCGCCTCCCTGGGGCCAACCAGCGTCAAAGCGATCGCCCGAAGAAACGAGCTTTTGCCCGATCCGTTATCACCGATGATGACGTGCCACCCAGGGCCCGGCTGATCCGGCAACGTCCACGTCAGTTCCTGAATGGACCGGATGTTGGAGAGGTGGACCTCTTTCACGTACATGCGCCCTAGCTCGCCCGAAACGGGGGGAGGGGTCAACCCGTAGGTATATCCCTACGGGACCCTCCGAACGCACGAAGGCCCTCGGACCGTGCTTCCGGTCCGAGGGCCTCGATTCTCACAGAAACCTCAGCCGCCCTTGAGCTGCAGCGTGGGCACCGCGCCCTCTCCGAGCACGAGGTGCACCTGACCCACCTTCGCGGCCAGGTCCTTGTACGCCTCCAGCTCCTTGAGCCGCACGAGCAGCGGGTTCTCCGCCAGCACCTTCGCCGTCTGCGCCATGGAGCGCGTCGCCGCCGTCTCCTCGCGCCGCAGGATGACGTTGGCCTCCGCCTCCTTCTGCGCCTGGATGACCCGGTTGAGCAGGTCCTTCATCTCCTTCGGCAGCACCACGTCCTTGATGCCGAAGCGCAGCAGCTCCAGGCCCACGCCCTCCGCCCCCGACTTCACCTGCGCGTACAGCTCCTGCGACACCCCCTCGCGCGCGGCGAGCAGTTCATCCAGCGTGCGCGTGGACACGGCCTCGCGCGCCGCCAGCTGCATGGCCAGGTAGAGGATCTCATCCGGCGCCCGCGCCACCACCGCCAGCCGGCGCGCGTCCACCACACGGTAGGCCGCGGACAGGTTGAGCCGCAGCGTCACGCGGTCCTTCGTCATCACCTCCTGGCCGGTGACGTGGAGCAGCCGCTCGCGCAGGTCGATGACCGCGAACTGCACCTTGTGCGCGACCGTCCACGCCGCGTGACGGCCCGGCGGCAGCACCGCGTCCAGCACGCCGTCCACGTAGCGCAGCGCCACCGTGCCCTCCGTCGCCGTGGCCTCCACGTAGTCGCTGGCCGGAATCAGCGCGCGCACCTCGTCGCTCGGAGGCGCCGTCGCCACGCCGGACACGTCCACGCGCTCCACCCGCACGGTGGGCGACTCGGGCCGACCGGTACGACCGGGCAGCCGCTGCGCCGTCCACACCTGGTGCTGTCCCCGTCCCAGCCACCGCACCGGCTGGCCGTGATGGAAGACCACCGCGCGCTCGTCCGCGCCCAGCTCCAGCACCTGGAGGTCCTTCTCCGGCACCAACGCGAGCTTCGCCTCGTCCAGCCGGGTGACGGGTGGCTCCAGCGGCACGCGCTCGAAGCGGACGTGCTGGAAGGGACGCACCACCCAGTGCCGGCCCGGCCCCAGGTACTGCTCCGCCCGCCCGTTCACCACGACGAACAGCCGCTCGTTCTGCGCCACTTCCACCCGACCGATGCCCATGACACGTCACCTCGACGACAAGAAAAGAGTGCGGCTCCGCTGCTGGAGAAAAGGACCCCGCCGCCCCACGGGCGCTTCCCGCGAACAGGCCGTCCAGGGCCGCGTTCAGCCTCCCGAGCGACCGCACCGGATGCCGGTCACGGACGGCGACCGGAGCTTCCGCGAACGGCACGGACGTCTTCGGAAGCCCTGGCGACCGGCCAGTGTGCGGCGTGGGGAGGAGGACGCGGTGGACTCGCGTTGGCACCAGCGAAAAACGACGGGGTCCAGGCGAACGAAGGATTCGAACCTTCGACACCGAGATCTGGAGTCTCGTGCTCTACCGTTGAGCTAGTTCGTGTTGTGCCCAGCAAAGGGCCGCGATGCGCGCCTCACGGTGGCGCGCGACCGGTACGGCCTTCGATAGCGGCGGGAACACCCGGGAGTGATGGCCGTGAGGAACGTCCGAATTCCATGCCCCGGCGCAAAGCGCCCCCGCATGCAATCGAACGCCTCGGGACAACCCCGTGCGCCCCCTGAAGTTCGCCGACGGGGCCAGCAGACGCGAGCGTGCGAAAATCCTGACGGAGCGCTTCAGCCCTTCGTCACGTACCACCAGCCGAACCACATGGTGCGCTCCTCCGCGAGCAGCTCCCAGCCGGGCGCGTGCAGGTAGAAGTCCGTGCGCAGCCCGGCGATGTCCAGCGCTCTCGCCGTCTCCACCGCGCTCCACAGGTGCAGCGTCACGTCCGTGTCCGCGGTGCGCACCCGGCGCGTGGCTTCTTCGTGCGCCTCCAGGCCCTGACGGCGCTCCAGCACCGTGAAGAGCAGCCGCGCGCCCGGCTTCAGCGCGCGGCCCAGGTGGCCCAGCACGCGCGGCAGGTCGTCACAGAAGTCCAGGCAGCCAATGGCCAGCGCCACGTCGAAGAGGCCCAGCTCCGCGGGCACGGGGTCCAGGTAGCTGTGCACGCGCCACGTGCCGGACGGCCGCGCACGCTTCGCCAGCTCCAGCATCTCCGGCGCCACGTCCAGGCCCACCACGTCCACGGACGCGTCCAGCCCGCGCGTGTGCAGCGCCGGGCCGCAGCCCACGTCCAGCACGCGCATCCCCGGCTTCACCACGCCCGCGAGGAAGCGCTCCACGCGGTCCCCGTAGCGATGCAGGGACGGGTAGAGCACCTCGTAGGCGGAGGCGATCTCCCCGTACACCTTCGCGACGGCGGCCTCTTCACTCCGGCCGCCGTCTCCCTCTGCCTCCATACCGTGCGCTCCTGATCAAAAGCGCGGGCACGTTATCACGGCGTGTTGTTGCTCCCCGGCTTGCGGAACACCGCCAGCGAGCGCCCGGCCATCTGGAACTTCCCGGGCTTCATCTCCTCGTCGCCGCGCTTGTCGTCCGCCGTGTACAGCTCCAGCCGCCACGCGCCACCCTCGCCCGGCGGCGGCACCGTGAACTCCACCATGTCGTGGTGCGCGTTGAGCAGCACCAGCAGCGAGTCGCCGTTGACGCGCTGGCCGCGCTCGTCCGGCGTGGGGATGGCGTCGCCGCCCAGGAGGAACGCCAGCGAGCGCACGAAGGGCTTCTGCCAGTCCTCCGGCCCCATCTCCGAGCCGTCGGGCCGGTACCACGCCAGGTCCTTGTGCTCGGACTCCCACAGGTGCTCGCCCTGGAAGAAGCGGCGGCGCTGGAGCACCGGCTGCCCGTGGCGGAACTGGATGAGCTTGCGCGTGAACTCCAGGAGGTCCAGGCGCGTCTTGTCCAGGTTCCAGTCCACCCACGACAGCTCGTTGTCCTGGCAGTAGGCGTTGTTGTTGCCCTTCTGCGTGCGGCCCATCTCGTCGCCCGCGACAATCATCGGGACGCCGGTGGACAGGAACAGCGACGCCAGGAGGTTGCGCTTCTGGCGCTCGCGCAGGGAGATGATGTTCGTGTCGTCCGTCTCTCCCTCCACGCCGCAGTTCCACGCCTGGTTGTCATCCGCGCCGTCGCGGTTGTGCTCGCCGTTGGCCTCGTTGTGCTTGCTGCTGTACGTGACCAGGTCGTGCAGCGTGAAGCCGTCGTGCGCGGTGACGAAGTTGATGGACGCCTGCGGCCTGCGGCGCGCCGCCGCGAACAGGTCCGCGCTGCCGGTGAGCCGGTAGCCCACCTCCGCGGCCTGGTTCTCGTCGCCCTTCCAGTACTTGCGCAGCGCGTCCCGGTACTTGCCGTTCCACTCGTGCCACGGCGACGGGAAGCCGCCCACCTGATAGCCGCCGAGCCCCACGTCCCACGGCTCCGCGATGAGCTTCACGCGGGAGAGCACCGGGTCCTGGTTGATGATCTGGAAGATGGGCGCGTTCGGGTCGTAGCCGCCCTTGCCGCCGCGGCCCAGCACCGTGGCCAGGTCGAAGCGGAAGCCGTCCACGTGCATCTCCTCCACCCAGTAGCGCAAGGAGTCCACGATGAAGCGCGCCGTCTGCGGGTTGGAGGCGTTGAGGCTGTTGCCGCACCCGGTGAAGTCCAGGTAGTGGCGCGCCTCCGGCATGGTCCAGTAGTACGACGCGTTGTCGATGCCCTTGAACGACAGCGTGGGCCCCAGGTGGTTGCCCTCGCACGTGTGGTTGTACACGACGTCGAGGATGACCTCGATGCCCGCCGCGTGCAGCGACTTCACCATCGACTTGAACTCGGCCACCGCGCCGCCCGGCGTCTTGCGGCTGGCGTAGCGCTGCTCCGGGGAGAAGTAGTTCAGCGTGCTGTAGCCCCAGAAGTTCGACAGGCCCTTGTCGTTGAGGAACGAGTCGTCCGCGAACTCGTGCACCGGGAGCAGCTCCACCGCGGTGACGCCCAGCTTCTGCAGGTGCTCGATGATGGCCGGCGAGCCCAGGCCCGCGTAGGTGCCGCGCTGGTGCTCCGGCACGCCCGGGTGCTGCATGGTGAGGCCGCGCACGTGGGCCTCGTAGATGACCGTCTTGCGCCACGGGATGTCCAGGCGCCGGTCATTGCCCCAGTCGAAGAAGTCGCTCACCACCACGCCCTTGGGCATGCCGGCCGCGCTGTCGCGCTCGTCGCGCATCAGGTCCTTCTTCGGATGCTCCAGGGGGTAGCCGAACACCGGCTGCTTCCAGTCCACCTCGCCGTACAGCGCCTTGGCGTAGGGGTCGACCAGCAGCTTGTGCGGGTTGCAGCGGTGCCCCTTCTCCGGCTCGTAGGGGCCGTGCACGCGCAGGCCGTACAGCGTCCCGGGCTCCAGGTCCGGCACGTAGCCGTGCCAGACGAACTCGGTGCTCATCGGCAGGTCGAAGCGCTCAATCTCCCGCGTCGGGTCCGCCCGGTCGAAGAGACACACCTCCACGCGCGTGGCGACCTGTGAATAGACCGCGAAGTTGGTGCCCGACCCGTCGAAGGTCGCGCCGCGCGGCCAGGGCTTGCCCGGCCAGATCTCCCGCTTGCTGCTCATCGTCTCACTCGATTCCGTGGGGAAGTGCCCGCGGAAGGTGGGTGCGACTGCGCTGTGCGGCAAGACGTCCGGGTGCGCTGACTGTCCACCGGGCAGCGATTTGACAAGTGGTAGGTGCTGAAACGACCTGCCCCGCGTCAGGCGGCGACGGCGTGGTCCAGCGAGCGCCAGGTGCCCAGGGCCCAGTCCTGCTCGTCCGGATCATCGAAGCTGACGACGCAGAGGGCGCGGCGGTTGCCGGAGCGGCACAGGGCCGTCAGCCGGCACTCGCCGGGGCCCACGTGCAGGGACGCGCGGCCGCTGACGCGGGCGCCGTGGTGCTCCAGCTCCAGGGCCTTGCGCTCCGGGCTGGTGGGCGCCAGTTGCTCCTCCGCGGAGTCCTCCAGCGGCACCACGCGCACGGTGCGGCGATGGTCGCGCGCCACCCAGCTTCCGTCCTGCAGGCGCGTCTCCGCCAGGGAGCCGGGGATGCGGATCTCCCAGCCCTCGGGGAGCGCCACCTGCACGGAGCCCCGCCGGTAGCCAATCGGAGGCCCGACGCCGGGCGACTCCAGGGCCCGGCGGTGCACCTCCTCCGCGACCGTCCCGCCCATGCCCAGATAGCCGAGCACCTCCTGCCACTCGCGCCACGGGTAGGGGAGCGTGGGGTCCGCGCGCCACGCCTGCTCCAGCAGCCGGGCCACGTCGCGCAGGCGCTGGCGCTCCTCCTCCAGCAGCGGCGGGCGCCACACGACGTCCGTCCACAGACGGCACAGGGCGCGGTTGAAGCGCTCGAGTGCGTCCACGCCGGGGTTCCACCAGGGGAACACGTCCGTGCCCTGGCGCGGCTCCTCGTGCACGGTGCGCAGCCAGCGCTCGTCACGAGGGCCCAGCGGCGTGAGCAGCGCGCCGGGGTGCTGGAAGGTGTGGCCGAAGCGCATGGACAGCGCGAAGCCGGAGTTGCCCAGGCTGCGCATGCGCAGCACCTGGCCCACGGAGTGCTGGAGCCACCCCAGGAAGTGCTCCTCGATGGGGCCCGCGTCGCCGGTGTGGAAGTAGCCCGTGGCGTCGCCCACGCCCGCGTCCTCATCCGGCGGTGCCCAGGAGATGCTGTGCAGTTCGCCCAGGTTCTTGAGCAGGTCCACCAGGTAGCGGTGGTAGCCGGGGCCCACGGCGTTGGTCTCCGCGGACACGACGATGCGCTCCTGGGTCGCCGCGAGCAGCGACACCTCCGGCGCGGCCGGGTGCAGGCGCAGGCGCAGCACGGGCGCGCCCTGGGGGCCGTCCTCGATGCGGCTGCCCTCCAGCACGCCCTCGGCCACCTGCTGGACCCACGTCTCCACGCGCCGCAGCCAGAGCAGGGGCGCCTCCGGGGGGGCGAACAGCGGGTCGCTTGCTCCTCGTCGGCCTGCCAGCAACAGCTTCATGGGGTGGATGCTCTCGGGTTGGGGTGGACGCTGCCTGGACCTCTTTGGATAAGCCCCAGGCTGCTCCCTGTCATCCAGGAGCGACAACTTCCGGGGCAGGGGGGCGGGCGGGCAGGGGAGCGCCCGGTGGCGGAATGCCCCCGAGCGCCCCAACCTGAGAGGGGAAAGGAGGCGTTCATCATGAGCAAGAAGGACGTGCTGCACATCCCCCTGGAGGAGTTGCCTCCCTCACCGGCGCGCGAAGCTGTCACCGAGGAGGAGGAGCGGCGTGAACACCACGTGCCGTCCACCTTCGACCCGGGTGGCGGTCCCGGCAACGGTCCGGGTGACAACGGCAGCCCGCGCATCATCGAGCCGGTGGGCCAGCCCTATTCGCCGGGCGTCAAGGTGACCTGAGCCTCCAGGCCCCGTGGTTCCACGGACCCCGCTGACGCCTCCCGGGCGTCGGCGGGGTCTTGTTGTTGTCGTGGCCTGAAGCCAAAAAACGAAGCGCCCGCGACCGTGGAGGTCGCGGGCGCTCGCTGGAAGTCACCGTGCCGCCGTGGGTGTCACGGCGGAAGGGGTGAAGAGGTCTAGCGGGTGGTGCTGTTGGGCGACAGCGTGCCCGTGGAGTCCGGCGTCGGCGTGTTCATGTTGCCCTTGGCGCCGGAGCTGTTCGGGTCGAGCGTGGAGTCGTTGGGCAGCGTGCTGTCGTCCGGGATGGCGCTGTCGTCCGCGGACGTGCCGGAGCCGCCCGTGCCCGGCTCGGTCATCTCGCCGTCGTGCACGCCCGGCTCGGCCTCGCCGGTGCCCGCGCCGCCGGTGCCCGGATCCATGGTGCTGCTGTCGTCGCTGGCGGGAGGCTGCGCGGAGTCATCCATCGCGCCGGAGCCGCCCGTGCTGGAGTCCGAGGGCGGCATCGTCGAGTCCTGCGACGTGCTGCCCGTGTCGTAGCCGGAGCCGCCGCTGCTGGGCGGAGGCGTGGTGGTGGTGCCGGAGCCCGAGGTGTCCGTCCCGGTGCCGGTCGTGTCCATGCCCGAGCCCGTGGTGGAGTCGGAAGCCGGTGTCGGTTCGGTGCCGCGCGTCGCGGACTGATCCGACTTACAGCCCGTGCCGAGCGCGAGCGCGCCCGCGAGAACCGCCGCCACCGTCAGCTGGGTCTTCAGGAACTTCTTCATGTGGATTCCCCCGATTGAGTGTGACTGCTTGAAAGGTCCCGACTGCCTGCAGGACCGAAGGTGAGCAGACCGGACGGTGTGTGCAGGGGTGGCTCATCCGCCTGCCTGCCCTGGGAACGGCTCGGGAGGGGGGAATGGGAGGGTTGCATGCCCGGTGCTGTTCGCCGGAATGCACGCTCAAGGGCCCACGGTGCCATTGGTCACGTCGCCGCCACCTGGCGGCGTCACGGAGTTGCTGGACGTGTTGCTGTCCGGCGACAGCGTGGTGGGCTGCTGGGAGCCCGTGATGCCCGGCGGCGTGGTGCCGGTGGCGGGCGGCAGCACCACGCCCGTGCTGGACATCGTGCCCGCCGGAGTGCCGGGCGTCACGATGCTGGTGGAGGTCCCCGGCAGCGTGGTGCCGGGAGCGGTCGTGGCGGGCGGCATCAGCGCGCCCGTGGTGGCGGTGGAGCCCGTCGAGCCCGCCACCGTGGTGCCGGTGCCAGGCGGCAGGGTGGCAGGCGAGGTGCCGGAGACGAACGGCTGGGCGCTGTACGGCTGCGGAATCACCGCGCCCGTGCTGCTGCCGCTGCCGCTGCCGCCGATGCCCGGGTTGGCCGTGCCGGTGGGGTTGCCGAGGGGCTCCGTGTACGGGCTGCTGATGGGGCTGCCCGCGGGAGCGGTGGGGGCGACGGTGCCCGGAGGGGCCCCCGGGTTCGGCTGGCCCGTGGTGATGGCGCCCGCGGAGTTCGGATCCACCTGCGCGTTCGCGGTGCCCAGCGCGAGCGTGCCGGCCGCCAGACTCATCCAGATCCATTGCTGAGACATCGTCCCGCTCCTTGCCGGTGTGCACGGCCGGGCGGACGACGCCTCGGCCTAGTGGGAGGGCGTGGGCCGATGAGGACCCCGGCCTTCCTCCAACAGGTGCGCATCCCGGGGACGCGGGGAAACCGCACGGTGGCGCCGCTTGCGCTCGGAGAGCACCAGCAGCAGCGCCGGGAAGGTCACCAGCATGATGAGCAGGTTCATGCCGAACCCCACGTTCGCCAGCGCGCCAATGGAGTTGAGCCCCGGGTGGTCCGCGAGCAGCAGCGCGCCGAAGCCCACCGCGCTCGTGAGCAGGCCGCCGCAGATGGCCTTGCCCGTCTCCGAGTACACCCGCACGAAGTCGCTGCTCTGCGACGCGAGCCGCGTGATGAGGTGCACGCCCGCGTCCACCGTCGTCCCGATGAGCACCGGGATGACCAGGATGTTGAGGTAGTTGAACTCCATGTGCAGCAGCGGCATCAGCCCCAGCACCGCGAACAGCGACACCACCGTGGGCATCAGGCACAGGAGCGCGGTGCGCAGGCCGCCCAGGGTGATCCACATGGCCAGCAGCACCGTGAGCGTGGAGCCCAGCAGGATGTACGGCGCCTCGTGCGCCACCGTGTCGAAGATGTCCGCCTGCACCATCGCCTCGCCCGCCACCACCGCGGCCCGGCCGTCCGGCAGCTTCACCCCGCGAACCTCCTTCGCCAGCTGGCGCATGGCCTGTCCGTTGGATTGATCCGCGGACGGATACACCAGCACGAAGCCGGTGCCCGGCCCTCCGCGTCCCTCGAACTGCTGGCGCACGCTGCGCGGCAGGTCCGCCTCCGTGAAGGGCTTCGCCCGCACCTGCACGCGCAGCTCCTCCAGTTGCTCCCGCTGCTGGGGCGTGAGCTGGCCCTCGGGCACGCGCTTCAGCAGCTCCCCGATGTCCTCCAGGATGGCCTGCTTCTCCTGCTGCCGGTCCGGCACGAGGCTCGCGAGCGCCGCGACGAAGTCCACCGTGGAGTCCGCGCCCCGCTGCTGCTTGCGCGCCTGGAGCTGCTGGACGACCGCCGCTTCCTCGCCGCGGGAGTTCGTGAGCACCACCAGCGGGACCTGCGAATAGCCGATGAGCTGGTTGACGGCGCGGTCCAGGACGAAGGAGTCCAGGCGCTGGTCCTGCAGCGACGAGATGTCGTAGTCGAACCGCAGGCGCGGCAGCTGCGTGAGCAGGCCCGCCACGACGAGCACGGACACGGCGGTGAGCAGCCCGCGCCGGTGGATGATGACGCGGCCCAGCGGGGCCTCCGTCGTCTCCGTGGAGGACGCCCGTGGCGTCCAGCCCCAGCGCGCCACCAGCCCCAGCACCGCCGGCAGCACCACCACGTACGCGAGCACGAGCACCAGCATGCCCACGCCCGCGATGACGCCGAACTCGCGGAACGCCCGGAGCTGGGAGGTGCCCAGCACGAAGAAGGTGAGCGCCGCCACCAGCGCGGACACCAGCGCCGCGCCTCCCGTGTGCGTGAACGCCTCGCGCGTGGCGTCCTCGGAGGACCTGCCCTCTCCGCGCAGCGCGAGGTAGCGGCCCAGCAGGTGGATGCCGTGCTCCACGCCCAGGCCGCCCAGGATGGCGCCCAGGAAGGCGGTCAGGAGATTTACCTGCCCGTACGCCATGGCCACCAGGCCGTAGGTCCACGCGAGCCCCGCGCCCACCGGCGCCAGCACCAGCCCCACCGACAGCGCGCTGCGGAAGTGCAGGAACAGGTAGAGCAGCACCAGCACCGTGGCCACCGTCGAGGACACCGCCACGTCGCGGGTGATCTGCGCCTGCTGATCCATCTTCTTCTGGAAGGAGCCGGTGATCTCCGTGTGGAAGCCGGGGCCGTACTTCGACAGGTCCTGTTGCTTGAGCACGCCCCGCACCTCCTCGACGATCTTCGTGGAGAAGGCGAGGTCCGCGGACGACGTCTCGGGCTTGGCCAGCACCACCACGCGGCGCGCGGAGGCATCCAGGTAGTAGTCGCTGGGATGGCTGGACAGGCGCGTCACCGCGCCGCCGGCGTACTTCTTCTCCAGGTCGCTGAAGTCCAGCGACGGGGCCGGCGCGTCATCCAGCGAGACGAAGAGCGGGTTGGCATGCTGCCGCTCCCACGTGAGGCGTGCGTCGATGCGGCGCTCCACCTCCTTCAAATCTTCTGGCGACAGGAAGTAGAGCGCATGGCCGCGGAAGAAGCTGCTGGGGCGGGTGATCTCCACGTAGCGGATGCCCGGCAGCGCCTCCAGCTTCGGCGCCAGGTCGTCCGCGAACCGCTTGAGCTGCGCGGGGTCCGCGTCCTCGCCCACCACCACCACCCACCCCTGGGCGCCGAAGCGCTCCTCCAGCGTGTGGATGGCCTGCACGCTTTCGAACGAATCCGGCAGCAGGCCCACGAGGTTCGCGTTGAGGGACAGGTGGCGGGCGGACAGCAGGCCCACGACGGACAGCAGGAGCGCGCAGACGAGCGCGGTGACGGGGCGGCGATGGTTGTGCGCGGCCAGCGCACCCATCGTGCGCTCCACCCGGTGCATCCACGTGCGCTCCGATGGTGAAGACGGGGGTGTGGCCATGGACCGTGCTCCCAGGGGGCGCCTGCTGCCTGAAACGGCTCGTGCTGGAGCAAAAGCTGCCCATGCCACGGACCCCCGGCACCACGGCGCGACAGGGAAGCCCGCCCGAACGCCCGGCACCGGAGTGTGGGGCAAAATGCCTCAAGCCTCAGAGGGGAGCGGATCCCCTGGCATGACGCGCGCGTGGGCGGCATACATGGCGCGGTTTGTTCATGCGTTGTTTGTTCCCCGCGCCGGGCATGCGGCCGGCGGAGGCCCCGGGGCGATGCCTGGACGCACGGTGGCTCGGGGCATATACGCGTGAGCGGCCCGGTTCGTCCGGGCTCAAGGTTGCCCCGGCCGTCACGGCGCGGGCCTACAGCAGGAAATCACATCCATGAGTGAGACGCGGTGGTCCGGACGGTTCGAGGCGGCGATGGGCTCCCTGGCGGCCCGCAGCCACCAGCGTCCCTGGGTGGCGCTGTTCGTGACGCTGGTGCTGACGGGCATGGGCACCTTCTTCGCGCGAGACCTGCGCCTCAACGCGGACCTGGCCAACCTGCTGCCCAAGACTTTCCAGTCCGTGAAGGACCTGGACAAGCTGCGCACGCGCTTCGGCGGCCAGGGCAACGTGGTGGTGGCCGGCATCGGCGCGGAGCCGGAGCAGCTCAAGCAGTTCGTGGATGACATGGCGCCGAAGCTGGCGACGCTGTCGGAGATCCGCTTCGTCAACGCGCAGCGGCCCAGCCAGTTCTTCGACGAGCACGGCCTCTACTACGTGGACCTGCCGGACCTGAAGACCATCGAGGAGCGCATCGACGCGCGCTTCGCGTGGGAGAAGGAGCAGGCCAACCCGCTCTTCGTGCGGCTGGAGGAGGAGCCCCCGCCGTCGCTGGACTTCAGCGACATCCAGAAGAAGTACACCGGCGGCGCGAACATGCGGCTCGCGGGGCAGGGCGGCCTGTACTACCTGGATCCGCAGGAGCGCATGGTGGTGATGCTGCTCAAGGCCAAGGGCTCGTCCGCGGACCTGGGCTACTCCAAGACGGTCATCACCCAGGTGGAGGACTACCTGGCGAAGCAGGACCTGTCGAAGTACGGCCCCGGCTTCCACACGGAGATCACCGGCACGTTCAAGAAGAAGATCGACCAGCAGGCGGTCATCACCGGCGACCTGGCGCGCGCGTCCACGCTGGCCCTGGTGCTGCTCCTGGCCTACCTCGTCTTCCACTTCCGCAGCGCGCTGTCCGTGGGCCTCACCATGGTGCCGGTGGTCGCGGGCCTCGCGTGGACCTACGGCTTCGTGGGCGTGGCGTACGGGCAGGTAAATCTCCTGACCGCCTTCCTGGGCGCGGTGCTGGGCGGCCTGGGCGTGGAGCACGGCATCCACCTGCTGGGCCGGTGGGGCACGCTGCGCTCGGAGGGCATGACGTCGGAGGAGGCGGTGCGTGAGACGTTCCGGCACACGGGCTTCTCCGCGCTCATCTCCGCGCTGGTGGCGGCGCTCACGTTCCTGAGCCTGTCGCTGTCGGAGTTCAGGGCGTTCCACGAGTTCGGCGTCATCGCGGCGGTGGGCATGCTGGTGAGCGTGGCGTCCTACCTGCTCATCCTCCCGGCGCTCCTGGGGCTGGTGTCGCGCTGGGGCTGGGTGCCGCGCGAGCACCAGTCGCAGTCCGGGCCCATGGCGCTGCTGGCGCGCTTCCTGCCGCGCCGCTACCGCGCGGTGGTGGTCGTCATCGGCGTGGCGCTGGTGGGGCTCATCAGCCAGGCGTACCGGGTGAGCTTCAACTACGACTCCACGAAGCTGGATGACGTGACGCTGCCGAGCGTGCGGCTGGACCGGCGCATCGACCACATCCTGGGCTACTCGGCGACGCCGGTGGTGGTGCTGACGGACTCGGAGGCCATGGAGCGCGAGGTGGTGAACCAGCTCCAGGCGCGCAAGGCGAAGTTCGGCAAGGACTCCACCATCGACTTCGTGGGCGCGCTGGAGGACCTGGTGCCCCAGCAGCAGGAGGAGAAGCACGCGCTGCTCCAGTCCATCCACAAGAAGCTCCAGCGCATCGACCCGGAGCGCGTGGACAAGGCCCAGCGTGACGACCTGCTGCGCGCGGTGAAGATGACGGCCGCGCAGCCCTTCACGCGGGAAGACCTGCCGGTGAGCCTGCGCCGCCAGTTCGAGCCGGCGGCCGGCCAGAAGGGCGGCGTGGTGCTGGTCTACGCGAACGTGAGCCTGTCGGACGGCGTGGGCACGCGGCGCTTCACCAAGGAGGTGCGCAACCTCCAGATGCCGGACGGCAGCCAGGTGTCCGCGGCGGGCGAGGCGCTCATCCTGGCGGACATCCTGGACATGGTGGCCTCCGAGGGGCCGCGCATCCTGGTGGCCGCGGTGGTCAGCGTCTTCGTGGCCATGTGGCTGACGCTGGGCTCCCTGCGCAACGCGGTCATCTGCATGCTGCCCACGCTGCTCTCCATCGCGGCGCTGGTGGGCCTGATGGCGCTCATGGGCCTGCAGTTCAACTACCTCAACATCGTGGTCATCCCGGTGCTCATCGGCACGACCGTGGACGCGGGCGTGCACCTCATCGAGCGCCTGGGTGAACCGGGCGCGGACTTCACCACCGTGTACGCGGAGACAGGCCGAGCCATCACGGGCGGCCTGCTGACCAGCGCCATCGGCTTCCTGGCGCTGGTGTTCGCCAAGCACCCGGGCCTCAACTCCATTGGCGACCTGGCCAACCTGGGCTTCGCGGTGAACATGGTCATCGTGCTGGTGGGCTTCCCGGCGCTGCTGCTGCTGGTGGACCGCTGGCGCAACAAGCACAGCGCCGCCTCCACCCCCGCCAGCGGCGACGGCACCGAGCGCCCCGCGGAGAGCTGACGCGCGAAAGCGGACGTCGCAGGCAAGGAGGCCCCGGCACATCCCGCCGGGGCCTTTTTCATTGCGCCCGGAGGGGCCGGGGCCGTTCCGCCAGCCGACACTGCGGAGAGACGAACGGGCATGGGCGCCCGGGAGTCCCCAGCCCAATCTTCACGCGGTATGGGGCGCCCATACTTCAGGCATCAATCTGGCCGGATGTTCGAGAATGCCTTCATGGAGGCGGCCTCCAAGCTGCACCCCGCGGTGCCGGTCCTCCTCTACGGCCCGCTCACGGTGGGCCTGCTCGGGTGGAGCCTGGCGAGGGGACGGACGACGGTGGGGATGAGCGTGCTCTTCGTCCCGCTGGGGCTGCTGACGTGGATCCTCATGGAGTACGGCATCCACCGGTTCGCCTTCCACTGGGAGGGCAAAGGCCCGCTCACCCGGCGGGTGCATGAGATTGCCCACGGCTACCATCACAAGTACCCGGACGACGCCCAGCGACTGGTGATGCCGCTCATCGTCACCGTCCCGCTGTCGTCCCTCATTGGCGGGCTGCTGTGGTGGGTGGGCCACCCGGTGCAGATGATTCCGTACTTCGTGGGCATCGTCTGGGGCTACGTGACCTACGACACCCTCCATTGGGCCACGCACCACCGCACGCCGCGCACGGCCTGGGGCAAGGCGCTGCGCGCGCACCACATGGCGCACCACTTCGCGACGCCGGACCGCAACTTCGGCATCAGCAACAGGTGGATGGACACCCTGATGGGCAGCGGTGGACGGGCCCCCAAGCGCTCCGGGAAGGATGCGTCAGGCGAGGAGACCCGCTCCGGCGTGAAGGCGTGAGGCGGCGACGCGCGCCTGCTACGCGGCCTGCTCCGGCACGCCCGTCCACGCGGCCACGAAGTCCGCGAGTCCCCGCAGCTGCCGGTCGTTCAGCGTCGCCTGCCAGCGCGCCTTTCGCACCGTCCGGTACGCCTCCGGCGCGTCCCAGCCCCGGGCCACCATCACCGCCAGCCCCATCAGCGGCCCGCGGCCCACGCCGTGCTCGCAGTGCGCGTACAGCACGCCGCCCGCGTCCAGCCTGGGCAGCGCCCAGCGCACGCCCTGCGACAGCTGCTCCACCGACGGCGGATAGCGGTCCGTCACCGGCAGGTTCAGCAGTTCGATGCCCAGCGCCGCCAGCGCCTCGCGGTCGTCACTGCGCTCCGCGCGCAGGTCGATGACGCAGGTGATGCCCCGGGCCTTCAATTCGCCGTAGCGCGCGCGGGACACGCTGCCGCCCACGTGCAGCCACGCATTCACCTGGGACACGTTGAGGGCGCGCTTGCCGGGGAGCTTGGTGGTCCACTCCACCCCTCGCGCCACCACCCGCAGCACCTGCTTGCGCACGAACCCCCGGACCCCGGGGACGTGATGCACCGACCGCAGCAACGACTCGCTCACGCTTGCAATCCCCTGCCTGCTACTCGCCTTCCAGCGTCACTTCCATCAGCCCGTCCACCGGCGCCTTGCCCGGACGCTCCATCACGCCGCGCAGCAGGTACGTCACCGGCGAGCCCACCATCGGCCGCACCAGCCCGCTCAGCACGCCCAGCGACTCCACCGGCGCGCTGCGCTGCAGAAGCGACGTGCCCTTGAGCGTCAGCGCCGGCTTGCCGTCGCGGTCCGTGAACTCCGCCCGCCAGGTGCTCTTCGCCTTCTCACCCGTCTGCGTGAGCGTGAAGGACTCCAGTTGCTTCGCGTCCCCGTGGTCCTCCCAGAGGTACACGGGCGCGTAGTCGCCGCCCTGGCCCTCGCGCCCCAGCACCACCGCGTACGGCGGCCCCTTGAGCGCGCGGAAGCGCACCCAGCGCTTCGCCAGCTTGGCCGGCGCCACCGTGCTGCGCGAGTGGTCCACGTACCCGCCACCCTGCAGCGTCACCGTCTCCCGCAGGGGAATCTGGAGCTTCACCTTCACGGGGCTGCCGGCCAGCACCACCTCGTGGCGGTAGCGGTCCTTGCCCTCCTCCACCACGGAGCCGTCCGGCGACCACGGCTCGGCCTTCTTCGCGTACTCCAGCTTCACCCGGCCGTTGTCCAGGGGCGCCTCCACCGTCAGGCCCGTGTCCGTGGCCCGGGCGGTGCACTCGCCCAGGGTGAGCTGATCCAACGCCGGGTTGTAGCCCCAGTCATTGGCGCCCAGGCGCTTCTGCGCGGACCAGACCGGCTTGCCCGGCTGCAGCACCGTGGCGCGGCAGATGCCCGTGCGCGACCCCGGGCCGATGTTCGTCACCGACAGGTTCACCGTCACGTAGGTGCCGTCGTCCGTGTCCGCCACGAAGGTGAAGCTCTCTCCGTACCGGTCGCTGGAGTTGTAGGACAACCCCAGCACGCCGCCCGCCGCCGCCACCCCTGGAAGTGAAAGCAGGGCCCCCACCAGCAGGGCCCTCAAGCCGCGGGCGCGCGTGTCACGCCGCATGGGGCCGCTGCTCCAGGAGCTCACCCGAGGCGTTGTCGTTGAAGACGTAGTCGCGCTGCAGCGGCAGGTTCCACGCGAAGTAGACCACCCCGCGCACCACCCACCAGCCCAGCGTGTACGCCAGCTGCGGGTGCAGCGTGAGCAGCGCCACGCCGCCCGCGTTGAGCAGCGCGCTGGTCGCGCTCACCAGCGTGTAGCGCGCCAACTGCGGCGCCACCGCGCCCCGGCTGCGGAAGGTGATGACCCGGTTGATGGAGTAGTTCACCACGCCGCCCAGCACGCAGCCGGCCACCGTGGCCCACACAGGAGACATGCCCCCCCACTCCACCATGCCCAGCACCGCGACGAAGTCCACCGCCGTGGCGATGGCGCCCGCCGCCGCGTTGAAGCCGAACAGCGCCACGCCCGAGCGCGGCTGCACCGGCTTCTTCGGCGTCAGCGCCCGCACCAGCGTGCGGAAGCGCGACACCGCCGTGACGTTGCTCAGCACGGCCACGAAGACGAGGCCCGCCACCGCCAGCCAGTGCATGGGGTGCTTCTGCTCCGGCCAGAACAGCGCCTCCAGGATGGGCGACAGCGCCGTGCCCACGCCCAGGAACAGCACCCGCTCCAGCCGCTGCATCGCGCCGTCGCGCACGCTCACGCCCAGGCCCTCGCCCTTGGCGCGCACGTACGGCACCAGCGAGGAGCCCATCAGCGCCCCCAGCGCGGGCAACAGCACCCAGGTGTCCCGGTAGTACCAGGCCAGGCCCATGAGGATGGCCGAGTCCACGTAGCGGTCCAGCACGGAGTCCAGCGCCGCGCCCGCGGGGTTGGCCTCCTTGCGGGTGCGCGCCACGCGGCCGTCCATCACGTCCAGCACGCCCGCGAAGAGGAACAGCCAGCCGCCCAGCGCGAAGCGGCCCGCCGCCACCGCCACGCCGGACGACACGCCCAAGAGGCCCGACAGCATGGACAGCGCGTTGGCCGGCAGCCCCGAGCGCAGGAGCACCCGCCACAGCGGCTGGATGACCCAGAAGAAGTAGTGGCGCAGGAAGAAGCCCACCAGCACCGACTTGCCGCGCGTCAGCGTCTCCGCGTCCCTCGGGATGCCCTTGATGGCGCACCGGATACAGAACAGCACCAGCCCCACGAGGAAGTAGGCGACCGCGAAGAGCGCGGGCGCCAGGGCGGTCCAGATGCGCGCCGAGGGGGACAGGTCTCCGCTCAGCAATGCCAGGACGTTGTCATGCACGGGTGTTTCCTCCAGACGGCAGGGTCACGGGCGCCACGGAGGGCGAACCCAGGGCCCGTCTTGCGAAGACAGCCCTCACGACGACGAAGGCCACGACCGCCGCGGTGACTCCCGCGAGCACGTCGAGCACGTAGTGGTGCGTGAGGTAGACAGCGGAAAAGGCGACGAGCAGCGCGAACAGACCGGTGCCCACCCGCCAGGCGGGGCCCTTGTGCCACAGCACGAGCACCATCATCAGCGGATAGGCCGCGTGCAGCGACGGCATGGCCCCGAAGACGTTGGGGTTGCGGGCGTAGAAGTTCGCGAAGTAGTGGATGCCGAAGAAGGCATCGAAGCGCGCGGTGCCCGCCGGACTGGGCGGCGCCGCCAGGTTCGCGAGCCCCGGCCCGTACTTCAGGACGTACCAGGGGGGCGCCGCGGGGTAGAGGACGTAGACGACCACGCCAATGGCGTTCACCACGAAGAAGGCCCAGCAGAGCTGCTCGAAGCGCGCGTCCTTCTTGAAGAAGAACCACAGCGCCACGAGGAAGACCTCGTAGATGTAGGCCGCGTAGGCGAAGCCGCACAGCAGGTCCAGCAACGTGTTCGGGTGGCGCGACCACCACTCGGGCCAGTGCGTGCCGCCCGGCGCGGGGAACAGCAGCTTCTCCAGGTTCCACAGGTCGCCGGTGTGGATGGTGCCGCGCACCCCCAGCCACAGCGCCTGGCTGTCCAAAATCATGCCGGTCAGCCACAGCGGGAACGCGCCGCGGAGGAACCGCCGCGGGCCGGCGCCGGCATGCGCCAGCACCACCAGCAGCAGGTCCGCCGCGACGTGCTCCCACCGGACCCGACCGGTGGAGACCACCAACGCGAAGTGGCCCATCGCCAGGACGGTGACGAGCCACTTGAACGCGGAGGCGTTCTTATCGGGCGAGCGGGAGGTCATCCCCGTAGTAGTCCATCCCCAGGTGCGTGATGGGCTCTTCGCCCGCGACGACGCGCAGCGTGTTCTTCAGCTTCGTCAGCTGGATGAACAGGTCGTGCTCCACCGGCAGGCCCGGGTGGGCCATGGGGCTCTTGAAGTAGAAGGACATCCACTCCTGGATGCCGCGCCACTCCAGCCGCTTGGCCAGGTCCATGAACAGCGCGATGTCCAGCACCAGCGGCGCCGCCAGGATGGAGTCGCGGCAGAGGAAGTTGACCTTGATCTGCATCGGGTAGCCCAGCCACCCGGTGATGTCGATGTTGTCCCAGCCCTCCTTCGCGTCGCCGCGGGGCGGGTAGTAGTGGATCGACACCTTGTGCGAGTACTTGTTGTACAGCTCCGGGTACAGGTCCGGCTGCAGGATGGTGTCGAGCACGCTCGACTTGGTCACTTCCTTGGCCTTGAAGGCCGCCGGATCATCCAGCACCTCGCCATCCCGATTGCCCAGGATGTTGGTGGAGAACCAGCCCTCCAGGCCCAGCATGCGCGCCTTGAGCGCGGGCGCGATGACCGTCTTCATCATCGTCTGGCCGCTCTTGAGGTCACGGCCCGCCACGGGCACGCCCTCCAGCTTCGCCAGCTCCTGCAGCGCGGGCGTGTCCACCGCGGCGTTCGGCGTGCCGTTCGCGAAGGGCACGCCTTCCTTGATGGCCGCGTAGGTGTAGAGCGCCGTCGGGTTGATGTCCGTGCTGTTGGCGTCCAGCGCCTTCTCGAAGTTGGCCAGCGTCTGGAAGGCCTCCGGCAGCGGGCGGAAGGTCTCCACGCTGCTGCACACCACCATCACGGCGCGCTTGGCGTTGAGCTCCTTCTTGAAGTCCCGGATGTCCTGGCGCAGCGCTTCGATGCTCTCGCGGTGCGTCTTGGTGGCCTTGATGTGGTTCGCGGTGATGCGGCGCACGAACTCCGGGTCGTGCACGCCCGGCTTGGGCTTGATGCCCTGGAGGAAGGGCTTCACCTGCTCCAGGTGCTTGTCGCTCAGCACGCCCGAGCGCACGGCCACCTGGTAGGCGTCCTCGCTGATGATGTCCCACGCGCCGAACACGACGTCGTCCAGCGTGGCGAGCGGCACCAGCTCATTGAGCTTCACGGTGCGGCCGTCGGTGCGCTTGCCCAGACGGGCGGTGCCCATCTGCGTGAGCGAGCCGATGGGGGCGCCCTTGCCCTGCCGCGCCAGCTCCACACCCGCCATCAGCGTGGTGGAAACAGCGCCCAGGCCCGGGATGAGCACCGCCAGCTTGCCCTCGGGCTTCGCGACCTTCTTCTTGTTCTCCATCGTCCTGATTCCTTCGAAAGGCGGGAAATTCGCTCCGCCCGTAATGAGCGTCTCCGAGTCCGTCCATCCGGCGCCGGCAGGCTGCCGGACGGAAGGTGGAAAATCTCGAAAGCGGATGGTTGATACTCTAAACCGTCTGTCACTTCAACGTGATGTGAGGACGGCGAAGCGGCTCGTACCACGGCGGCCCTGGCTGCATGACTCGGGCCGGGGGGGCGCTACAAGCCAGGACGAACGGCCCTGTCAGAGAAACAGCATCCGGAGGGCAAATGGTTGACCCACCACGGCGGGCTCCCTCGGGGGCGCTCGCCGGGTGGGTCAAGGTGGTACGGGTCTGAGCCTGTCTTGCTTTCACACACCCCCTGACACACGTGTCAGGTTTTGAGAGCGTGGGAACCGCCGGCCTTCCGGCGGCCCCGTTCGGGTGCCCGGTCAGTTGTGGCGGGGGGCGCCCCGGTCGAGCTTCTGGTTGTCGCCCGGGTGGTACTTCTCGCCGGTGAGGACGGCTTTCACGAACCCGACCAGCTGGACCATCTTGCTGTTGGGCGTATCCCAGTACTCGGCCTTCTCGACGGAGACGCGCAAGAGGGCGAGGTTCGGATCATCCAGGCCCTGGGGGAACCAGGCCTTGAGGGACGGGTTCCACAGCTCCTTCGCCTTGGCCTTGTCGTGGATCAGCGCGCAGCGGCCGCTGACGGACACGTACCTGTCCCGCGTGGGGTCCGAGTACGCGAGGCTGACGTGGTGGTCCTTCTGCACCTCGTCCACCTTGTGGGTGTGGTCGTTGGTGAAGAACCACAGCTCTCCGTCGAAGTCCTTGTCGTAGGTCCACATCGGACGGCTGCGCAGGCTGCCGTCGGTGTCCACGGTGGTCATCATCGCGACCCTGATGCCGTGGATGAGCTTGCCCAGGTGTTCCACCACGTCCTGCGGACTCTTCGTCGTCGTCGTCATGTGCTCGCCTCCCCTTGGGGGTTGAAGGTAGGCAGCGCTCCGTCGGGGAACACCGTCCGTGCGGGCGGGTCGGCACCAGGGCAGCCGGGCGTGTGATAGGGGGCGTGCCGGGCCAGCCCGCTTGTTCCCCCCTGGGCACGAGGCGTGACGGCCGGGAGCGACACGGATGCTGAAGACCGCGTGGAACGAGTGGAGCTTGAAGGCGCTGCAGCTGGAGACGGCGCTGCTGGCGCTGGAGGAGATCGAGCTGCCGGACGCGATGCACGCGCTCCAGGACGGGGCCCAGCAGAAGTTGCTGGAGCTGGCGCGGGCGTGGCACCAGACGCAGCCGGCGAAGGAGCCGCGTCAGTGGAAGCGCGAGGAGACGGCCGGTGGCACGCCTCGCGACGAGGAGCTGGCGGACCTGGTGAAGGGCTTCCGCGAGGACGGCAAGACGTGGACGCTCTTCCGGCTCACCAGCGACAAGAAGGAAGTGGTGGAGACGGTGGTGTCCGAGGGCCGCGCGTGCATGGCCGCGGGCGGTGAGTACTACCTGGGCCAGTGGGACGCGGAGGAGGGCGTGCTGGAGGTGGGCCGCGACGACGAGGCCGGCGAGCCCGGCACCGGGCTGGTGCTGGAGCCGAGCGGAGAGCTGCGCTACACGCCGTCTCCTGACCTCTAGTAGTCAGGACTCGAAGAGCTTCACCATCCGCGCGCGCAGCTTGTCGTCGGGGAGCCGTCCGAAGCCCGCCTTCACGTTGTCCTCCAGGTGGGCGGGGTCGGACGTGGCGGGGATGGGGCAGTTCACGGCGGGGTGGCCCAGGATGAACTTGAGGAAGAACTGGGCCCAACTGGTGCAGTCGAACTCCGAGGCCCAGTCCGGCAGGGGCTTGCCCTTCATCTTGCGGAAGAGGTTGCCCTTGTCGAACGGCTCCATGACCAGCACCGCGACGCCGTGCTCCTTCGCCGCGGGCAGCAGGCGCGCTTCGGCGTCGCGCATCGCCAGCGAGTAGGGCAGCTGCACGAAGTCCAGCTTGCTGCCCTTGATGTGCTTCTCCAGGTCGTCGAAGGCGCCGCGCTGGTAGTGGGTGACGCCCACGTAGCGGAGCTTCTTCGCGGCCTTCATCTCCCGCAGCACCGGCAGGTGCACGTCCACGTCCAGCAGGTTGTGCACCTGCATCAGGTCCATGCGGCCGTGGCCCATCTTCTGGAGGGAGGCTGCTATCTGCGCCGCCCCTTCCGCCTTGCCGCGCGTCCAGACCTTGGTGGCGAGGAACGGGGTCTTCTCCTGGCCGGACTGCTTGAGCAGGTCGCCCACGACGGCTTCTGAGCGGCCGTACATGGGAGAGGAGTCGATGAGCCGCGCCCCCGAGGCGAAGAACTTCTGGAGGACCTGGGCCAGGGGCGCGCGTTCGTTCGCGGCGCCGCCGACGTCGAAGGTCTGCCAGGTGCCCATGCCGATGACGGGCAGGGCTTCACCGGAGCTGGGGATGGGACGGGTGAGCATGCGGGGACCTGGAGCCGGAGCCTGGGCGAGGGCGGAGACGGACGGCGCGAGCGCGGCGCCGATGCCCGCCACCAGGACCTCGCGGCGGGAAGGAGGAGGGGGACGGGACATGGGGGAAGCGTAGCGGCCGGCAGGGCCGGGCACCGGGATTCGCGGGGGGCGAAGACGGGCAGGTGACAGTTCTGGAAGGCACCGGTGTTCCCTTCGCCGAATCCCTTTTTGAGGAAGGTCCAGGCGATGAAGCGCAAGGTCGCGGTGTGTGTCGGGGTGATGGTCGCGGTGGCGGCGGGAGCGGCCGGAGCCGAGGAGCGGACGGAAGGGACCGCCGTCGCGGAGCCGCACCCGGCGCCCGTGCAGGCGGCCCCCGCTCCGGAGGCGGCCCCGGCCATCGCGGCCCCGGTCGCCGCGCTGTCCCCCGCGCCCCTCGTGGAGGCCGCGACGGGCGGCGAGCCCGTGAAGCCCGCGGCCGGGGTCCAGCAGCGCTCGGACACGGAGGAGATCCACGTCCCGGCGGTGCTGATGGCCATGCCGCACGTGAGCACCGCGGGCACGGCCACGGAGCGGCTGGTGACCACGTTCGCGCTCGGTGCGCTGGGCACGCATGCGAAGCGGGTGGACGGCATGGCGATGTCGCTGGGCGCCAACTGGCAGGGCGAGCTGTCCGGCGCGCAGCTCACGCTGGGGGCCAACGTGGTGCGCGGTCCCGCGTCCGGCGCGCAGTTCGCCGTGGGAGGCAACGTCGTCACGGGCGACCTGGAGGGTATCCAGGCCGCGGTGGGCCTCAACGTGGCGAAGGGCGCCGCGGCGGCGGGCCAGTTCGCGGTGGGCGGCAACGTGGCCGGGGGCGCGCTGTCCGGCGGCCAGTTCTCCGTGGGCGCGAACATCGCGGGCTCGGGCGGCGTGGGCGGCCAGTTCGCGGCGGGGGCGAACATCGCGACGGCGTCGTTCAAGGGCGTGCAGGCTGCGGCGGGCGCGAACATCGCCCAGTCGATGTCGGGCCTCCAGGCGTCCTCGGGGCTCAACTACGCGGGCCGGATGGAGGGCGCGCAGTTGTCGCTGCTCAACATCGGCGGGGACGTGTCCGGCGCGCAGGTGGGGCTCGTCAACATCGCGGGCAAGGCGGACGGCCTCCAGCTCGGGTTGATCAACGTGGCTCGCGAGTCCCAGGGCGAGGCCGTGGGCCTGCTCAGCTTCATTGGCAACGGCCAGGCCCACCTGCAGTTGTGGGCCAGCGACGTCGCGTACACCAACGTCGCGGTGAAGTTCGGCGGCCGGCACTTCCACACGCTGCTGACGCTGGGCTTCAACCCGGGCACGGACACGCACCGCCGGCGCTACGTGGCGGGCGCGGGCTTCGGCGCGCACATCCCCGCGGGGTCATTGTTCTTCGACCTGGACGTCATTGGCAGCAGCGTCCACGCGGAAAACCTCTTCCGCGATGGCGACGGGCTGAACGTGCTGGGACAGTTGCGGCTGGTGGCGGGCTGGCAGGTGGCGAAGCGGTTCGCGCTCATCGGCGGCGTCACCGGCAACACGCTCGTGACCTGGGACAACGGGGACCGCTGGGAGGAGCTGGGCATCGGGCCGGAGTGGCGCAGCGTCTCCGACAACGGCAGCACCACCGTGCGCGTGTGGCCGGGCGTCCTGCTGGGCGTGCAGCTCTAACGCGGCATTCGATTCGAAGTCAGGGAGGGAACCATGTGGAACCGTTTGGGGATGGCCGCGCTCGGCGCGGGCCTGATGTCCGGCTGCTACTTCACCGACGAGCAGCAGGGGGATGGCAACACCGTCACGCAGACGCGCGCGGTGACGGACTTCCTCACCGTGGAGAACCGGGGCTCGCTGGAGGTGGTGGTGCGCGAGGGCGAGGCGCCGGACGTGAAGGTCACGCTGGATGAGAACCTCCAGCACCGCGTGCGCACCTTCGTGTCGCCGGGCAGCACGCTCGTCATCGAGACGGACGGCTCGTTCGAGCCCCGGGGCGCGGCGCGGGTCGAAATCCTCGTGCCGCGCATGGTGGGCGCGACACAGGACGGCTCCGGCTCCGTGCGCGTGGAGGGCTTCGAGCACGTGAAGGAGGACGTGAAGCTGGTGGCGAAGGGCTCCGGCTCGCTGAGCTTCTGCGGCGGCGTGCGCACCCTGGAGGCCAAGCTCAGCGGCTCCGGCAACATGGAGCTGTGCTCGGCCGGTGAGGGCCTGGCGGAGTGGGGGGACCTGGTGCAGACGGGCTCCGGGGACCTGAAGTGGGCGGGCTCCGCGAAGCACGTGCGCGCCCGGGTGGATGGCTCCGGCTTCATGACGCTCACGGGAGTCACCAACCGGCTCGATGCCTGGCTGGACGGCAGCGGTGGCATCGGAGCGTCGGGCCTCAAGGCCGTTGACGTGAACCTCACGTCGCGGGGCGCGGGGACCATGACCGCGTACGTGGACGGGGGCGGGGCGGCCATCACGCTCGACTCGTCGGGGAACGTGGACCTGTACGGCCACGCGCTGTCCACGCAGGTCCGCGTCACCGGCAGCGGCCGGGTCAACTGGCACTGATGACTAGCTTGTCCTCAACACCCGTGGATGGCACGGGTGGGGAGGCAGGCGGGCCATGGCGGAGACCATGCGGGCAATGGTGCTCGACGCACCCGGCGCGCGCCTGCGGTTGGAGCACCGGCCCATTCCCGAGCCCGGGCCGGAGCAGGTGCTGTTGAAGGTGCGGGCCTGCGCGGTGTGCCGCACCGACCTGCACGTGGTGGATGGAGAGCTGACGCGCCCGAAGCTGCCGCTGGTGCCGGGCCACGAAATCGTGGCCACGGTGGCGGCGGCGGGCGCGCGGGTGGAGGGCTTCGCTCCCGGGACCCGCGTGGGCGTGCCGTGGCTGGGGTGGAGCTGCGGGCAGTGCCGCTTCTGCCGCTCCGGCCGGGAGAACCTCTGCGACACGGCGCGCTTCACCGGCTACGACCTCGACGGAGGCTTCGCGGAGTACACCGTCGCGGATGCGCGCTTCTGCTTCCCGCTGCCCGCGCTGTACCGCGACGTGGAGGCCGCGCCGCTGATGTGCGCGGGGCTCATCGGGTATCGCAGCCTGCGCATGGCGGGGGAGGGCGGCCGGCTGGGGTTGTATGGCTTTGGCGCCGCCGCGCACATCCTCATCCAGGTGGCCCGGCACCAGGGGCGCGCGGTGTATGCCTTCACGCGCGAGGGCGACGCGAAGGGCCAGGCGTTCGCGCGCGAGCTGGGCGCGGTCTGGGCGGGCGGCTCGGACACGCTGCCGCCGGAGCCGCTGGACGCGGCCATCCTCTTCGCTCCGGTGGGCGCGCTGGTGCCCGCCGCGCTCAAGGCCGTGGACAAGGGCGGGGTGGTGGTGTGCGGCGGCATCCACATGAGTGACATCCCGTCCTTCCCCTATTCCGTGCTGTGGGAGGAGCGCGGGGTGCGCTCGGTGGCGAACCTCACGCGGCAGGACGCGATGGACTTCCTGGCGCTCGCGCCGCGCGTGCCGGTACGCACGGAGGTCCAGGTGTTCCCCCTGTCCGCCGCGAACGAGGCGCTCCAGGCCCTGCGCGAAGGGCGCGTGCGTGGGGCCGCGGTGCTGGACATGACCCTGATGGAGTAGGGCCACGTCGGAACGAGTGCCCGCGCGCCTGCCCGCCTGGATGCTTGGGCACGGGGGGAATGCACAGCTTTCGTGTCACGGAGGCTGTGCACCCCATGAAAGCGCTTCAGGAGACGGGGCCGTTCGAAGGCTATGACTTGGAGCAGACCCACCCGCTGGGCTCGTACGCCCTCTTGCTGGGGACCTTCAGCACGACGGTGCTGGGCTTCCTGGGCTGGATGGGGGCATCGGGGCGGAGCCTGCCCGAGCGGTTCAGCGGCGCGGACCTCGCGTTGCTGGGCGCCGCCACGCACGTCGTCACCCGGGTGGTGGCGGCGGACAAGGTCACGGCGGTGGTGCGCGCCCCGTTCACGCAGTTCAAGGGCAACGCCAGCGCGGGCGAGGTGAGCGAGAAGGCCCGGGGCACGGGATTCCGCCGCGTGATGGGTGAGCTGCTGGACTGCCCCTTCTGCCTGAGCCCGTGGGTGGCCGCGTCCTTCCTGATGTCCGCCACGCTGCGGCCCCGTCAGACGCGGTTCGTGGCCTCCATCTTCGCGCTGAGCGGCGCGTCCTTCTACCTGCACCGCGCCTATGAGTGGCTGGGCGAGAGCCTGCACCGCACCCGTTCGCAGGCGCAGATGCTGGCGAAGCGTCAGCAGCGCCAGGCCGACGCCGATGCCGAGGTTCAGCTGCCCGGCCGTGGGCCGCAGGTCGTGGAGCCGGGCCGCGCGCCCATCCCGTCCCCGAGCTGAAGGGGCTGACGACGTGGGCAATGGAGGGGGGCGCCGCGGCGTAGGCTGGGATGCATGCATCTCTTCCTGCTCGTGGGCGGCCTGCTGACGGCGGCCCCCTCTCCCTACCTGGACTCGAAGACCACCGGCGCGGCGTATTGCTACGACCCGGCGAGCCCCGTGCTGCGCCAGGCCTACCGGGGCCCGAAGCCCACGCCGGCCACGCCCATGGACAGCGCCGCGCTGGCCGAGGACATCCGCTTCCTGCACCGGCTCCTGAGCACCACGTACTCCGGATGGCCGGAGCTGCTGGCGCACCGCACGTTTGAGCCGGATGCCTTCTTCGAGGACTGGGCCGCGAAGGTGGCCGCGTCCGGGCCCACTGTGTCCTTCCAGGACGGCGTGCTCACGCCGACCCTCGCCGTGCGCGAGGCGCTGACGGACAACCACTTCGGCCCGTCCGGTTTCTTGAGCATGCTGCGCGAGGAGCCACGGCTCTCCTTCCGCGAGTACCAGGCCGACGCGCCTCCGGGATTCACGCTGGCGTCCTGCGACGCGAGCACCGTGACGGGCGCGCAGGCGGACACGCTGCGGGTGGCGCCGGTGCTGAAGCCGGATGGCTCCAGGGGACAGCGGCTCACCGTGTCCGCGCGCGGCGGCGGGGACACCCGGACACTCCGGTGCGGCGACACGTCGTTGCCGCTGACGGTCCGGCCTCCGCGTCCGGCCCTTCAGTTCGCGCCGAAGGACACCTATACGTACGAGCCGAAGGGCGACGTGGGCATCATCACCATCCGCCGCTTCTCCGGCCCGCCGGAAGCGGAGGCCGGGCTGCGCCAGTTCGTCGCGGACGCGCCGAAGCACCGCAAGCACAAGCTGCTGGTGTTCGACCTGCGCGGCAACAGCGGCGGTGACGACGGCTACGTGTACCAGTGGCTGGACACGATGGTGCGCGGGCCGTGGTTCTCCTCCGGCGAGGTGTGGATGCACGGCGCGTTCTACCCGTGCTTCCTCTGGAACTCGCGCGTGCAGCGGCAGGCGATGGATGGCCGGCTGGACACGCCGGAGGCGAAGGCGGAGCGCGACGCCCTGCACGCGAAGTGGCCCGTGACGCCGGAGCCCTCGCGGCCCGTGTTCGACAGCGGCCGCGTGGAGGGCCACGCGAAGACGCCCTTCACGGGGCGCATCGTGGTGCTGGTGGATCGGGACTCTTCGTCGTCGGGAGAGAGCGGCGCCTACGCCCTGCACCGGGCGACCGGCGCGCCGATGGTGGGCGAGCGCACGGGTGGTTTCCTCACCTACGGCAACGCCCCCAGCTTCGTCCTGCCGCGCACGGGTTTCGCGTGGGTGGTGCCCACCAAGCGCAATTATTTCGCCGAACCCGTGGAGGGCGTGGGACACGCGGTGCAGGTGTACCTGGACGCGGAGGAGCTGGGGCGCCCGGTGACGGAGCTGCTGCCCCGCCTGCGCAAGCTGCCGTGAGCCGTTATAGGTGTCTCAGTGGGTTCCCGCGGTTGGCAGGGGCCATGCAATGCCGTCATTCAAACCGGCTCCGGAGCACGGAGCCCTACCCGAGGCGGACGATGAAGCGCGCACTGCGAATCACCTACCGGGGCATGGAGACGAGCGACACCCTCAACGAGCACATCCGCGATCAGGCGGACAAGCTGGAGCAGTTCTACGACGGCATCACCGGCTGCAACGTGGTGGTGGAGGAGCCGCACCGCCACCACGCGCAGGGACACCGCTTCCACGTCCGCGTGGAGCTGCACGTGCCGGGCAGGGACATCATCGCGGACCGTGAGCCCACGGAGCCCGCGGCCCACGCGGATGCCTACCAGGCCGTCACCGACGCCTTCGAGGCCGCGCGGCGCCAGCTTCAGCACCACGCGGAGCGCCAGCACGCGCACCACCGCTGAGCAGACCGCTGCCGCACGCTGGACACTGACCCGGCCCTGGAGGACGGAAGGGCTCCAGGGCCGCGAGCCGCTAGCGTCGGGGGGACGGACACCTCGCGGGAGTCGTGCGGCATGAAGGGACCTTCCACCCGCGGCTGGCTCGTGCTCGCGGGAGCGCTGTGGTTGGGCGGCATCGGCACGGGGGTCGCGGCGCTGGCGCGGTACTCGCTCACGCCCGGTGCCGCGCCGGTGCCGACGGTGACATGGCCGGAGGGCACGCGGCTGTCGCGTCTGGCGGGGCGGCCGGTGCTGGTGATGCTCGCGCATCCGAAGTGCACCTGCACGCGGGCGAGCCTGGCGGAGCTGGCGGAGGTGATGGCGCACGCCCGCGGACGCGCGGACGCGTATGTCCTGTTCCTGCGGCCGGAGGGACTGGAGGACGGCTGGGAGCAGGGTGACCTGTGGCGCACGGCCGCGAGCATCCCGGGCGTCACGGTGCTGCGCGACCCGGACGGCGTGGAGGCGAAGCGCTTTGGCGCGACGACCTCCGGGCACGTGGTGCTCTACGGCGCGGATGGGCGTCTGAGGTTCAGCGGAGGCATCACCGTGGCGCGCGGGCACGTGGGGGACAGTCCGGGACGTGAGGCATTGGAGCGGGTGCTGCTCGAGGACGGCGAGGGTGGCGGCACGCCGGTGTATGGCTGCGCGCTGCGGGAGCGCCGGGAGGGCTGAGGCGCGCGGGTGTCCGCAAGCGGCCGGATGGACGCGGGACGTGTCTGGAGTTGGACGTCCGGGGCCTGGACCGGGTGGCGCGGGAAAGGCGTCTGGGATTGGCTCCGCGCGCTTTCGCAGGACGTGTCACTTCATCGCGGGGGAATCCAGGTCCATGTCGCTCGACCACTACGTCACCCTGGGCCGCTCCGGCCTGCGCGTCAGTCCCTTCTGCCTGGGGACGATGACGTTCGGCGAGGACCTGGGCTGGGGCAGCAGCGTGGACACCTCCAGCGCCATCCTGGACCACTACATCGAGCGGGGCGGCAACTTCATCGACACGGCGAACGTGTACACGTTCGGGCACTCGGAGAAGATCATCGGGGACCACCTGGGCCGGAACCCGGCGAAACGCAACCGGGTGGTGATTGCCACGAAGTTCTTCGGGAACCTCTTCGAGAAGGATCCGAACGGTGGCGGCGCGGGCCGCAAGTCGGTGGTGGCGGCGTGCGAGGAGTCGCTGCGCCGGCTGCAGACGGACTACATCGACCTGTACTGGATGCACGCGTGGGACGCGAACACGCCCATCGAGGAGACGATGCGGGCGCTGGACGACCTGGTGCGCTCGGGCAAGGTCCGCTACGTGGGCTTCTCCGACACGCCGGCGTGGAAGGTGGCGCAGGCGCAGGTGACGGCGTACTTCCGGGGCTGGGTGCCGCTGGTGGCGTTGCAGATCGAGTACTCGCTCCTGGAGCGCACGGTGGAGGGCGAGCTCATCCCGATGGCGCGGGAGCTGGGGCTGGGCGTGACGCCGTGGTCGCCGCTGCGCAGCGGGGTGTTGAGCGGCAAGTACACGCGGGAGAACGCGGGCAGGCAGAAGGCGGACCGGGGCGCGTGGGCGGAGTCGTCGCTCAACGAGAAGACGTACCGGCTCATCGACGTGCTCCAGCGCGTGGCGAAGGAGCAGAACTCCACGGTGGCGCGGGTGTCGCTGGCCTGGGTGCAGGGCCGGCCGGGCGTGGCGTCCACCATCCTGGGCGCGCGCACGCTGGAGCAGCTGGACAACAACCTGGGCGCGCTGGACGTGAAGCTCACGCCGGAGCAAGTGAAGGCGCTGGATGACGAATCCCAGCCCACGCTCAACTTCCCGGCGGCCTTCCTCCAGGGAGCCCCGTCCTTCATGCACGCGGGCCTGCGAGTGAACGGAGTCCAGGCCCCACCCAGCAACCTGATGCCCAAGCCGGGCACCCCTTGGTACTGAAGCTGGAGGAAGGCGCCGTGTCGGGCTGCTCCGTATGATACGTACAGAACGTACGTTTCCTGAGGAACGGCCATGATGGAAGTCAGCATCACCGAAGCGCGCGACGACCTGGCGGAGCTGCTCAACCGTGCGGCCTACGGTAAGGAGCGGCTCGTGCTGACCCGGCATGGAAAGAAGCTGGTCGCGGTGATTCCCTTCGAGGACCTCCAAGCGCTGGAGGCACTGGAGAACCGCCGGGACATCCAGAAGGCGGATGCAGCACTCCGCGACGCCGAGGGACAGCCGCGCGTCGCCTGGAAGCAGGTGAAGGCGGAGCTGGGGCTCGCGAAGAAGGCGAAGAAACCAGCTAGCGGTAGATCTCCCGCCGGTGGCCCAGCTCGACGATCAACACCACGAGCCGGCCGTCCTCGACCTGGTAGATGACGCGGTAGTCGCCAACGAGGATCCGCAGGTAGTCGCTCCCCTTGAGCTTCTCCGCACCCATGGGACGTGGCTCCCGGGCCAGCGCATCGATGTGCTTCGCGATGCGGCGCCGATGGACCGGATCCACCGCGGCGAGCTGCTTCACGGCGGCCTGGAGGAATTCGACCGTATAGGTGGTGGAGGGTTTCGCGCTCATTCGGGCCGGTGGGCCCGGAGGGTCTACCTCCCGCGCCTGACATGACGGGTCGGGCGGTGAAACCCGGGGCCTGTCGGCACACCGGCGTACAGTGTGGAGTGCGGGGCCTTACGTTTCGGGCCTCGTTCGCGGGCAAATGGCCGCTGGAGCGTTCACGGGTGGACGCTCGCGGTAGCGCGAACGGGGGTCGTTCCTAACATCGGCCCCCTGGCAGTGAGTCGGTGTTGGGGCGGTCTGGCGCGGTACGGGCGGCGGGGAGGGTGGCGTGAGCGAGCTACTGACGGGTGATGTGTCTTCGCGGGCGCAGGTGGGCGGTTCGGACTTCTCCCGCGACCCCGAAACCTTCGATGCCGAGCTGGATGCGTGCCTGGATCGCGCGCTCACCGCTCCCTCCGAAGAGAACGACATCGTTCCGGAGTCCTTCGCCACCGGCCCGCTGCGCACGCTGCTCGACCTGGCCTCCACGGAAGAGTCGTGGATGCAGTCGCTGCCGCCGCCTTCCAACGACAACGTGGAGCCCGAGCTCACGCTGTCCGCCGAAGCCGCGAACATCGTCATCCCGGAGTGGCTGCGCGCCGAGGAGTCCCCGTCCAGCGCCTCGCAGGAGCCCTCCTGTGGAGCCGTGACGTCGTGGAGTGCCACGGCGCCGTCGCCCGCCTGGGCCACGCCCGGCTCTCCCGCCGCGGCCTACGCGCCGCAGCCGTGGATGCCGTACGAGGCGCCCGAGCCTCCTCCGCCCGCCATCGCCGATGCGTCCACGCGCATCCTCGGCATGAGCCCCATGTCCTTCGTCAGCGCCGTGGCCATGGGCGCGCTCGCCGCGGGCCTCCTCGTCGTCGCGGGCCTGCGCCTGACGGCGAAGGATGATCCGCGTACCGCGCAGCTCGCGCCGCAGGCCCTGGCTGGCACCGTGGGCGCCCAGCAGCGCCTCGCGGTTGCTCCGTCTGGCGTCGTGGCCGCGCAATCCGGCGCTCCGGGCACGCAGGGCCTCGCGGGTGCTCAGCCGAGCGCCCAGGGCACGCAGGGCTTCGCAGGTGCTCAGTCGGGCACGCAGGGCAGCTCGGGCGTGCAGGGCTACTTCGGCGCGCCGGGTACGCAGGACTTCGCGCAGTCCATCGCGGGCGGTGTGAACACTCCCGCGCTCACGGACGCGCAGCGCGCCGCGCAGGCGCTCACTCCGAACACGACGGTCCTCGCGGGCCCCGCGAGCGCGGGCCTGACCACCGGCCTGCACACGCTGGCCCCGGACCCCGTGCCTTCGCAGCCCGCCCCGGTGACGAAGAAGAAGGCCCCCGTGGCCCAGCGCGCGGCCACGCTCGAAACGCCCGAGGACTCCGGCGAGGTCCGCGAGATGTCCTTCGGCGGTGAGATCTCCGAGGAGGAGATGGCCCGGGCCCGTCAGGCCGCCGCCGAAGCGGAGGCCGAGGAGGCCGCGCAGCCCGAGTCCGAGATCGACGAGGACTTCGCCCGCGAGCTCGGCTTCACCGACGACGCGGAGTCCCCGGAGGCCTCCGCCTCGAAGCACGCCCAGGAGAAGACCGTCTACATCCCGCCCGCCCCGACCTCCGAGCGCGAGCAGCTCACGCCCTCGGACGTCACCAACGTGGTCGTCACGAACCAGCCCGCCATCGCCGCCTGCGTCCAGAACTTCAAGGCCGGCACCGCGCTGGAGAACGGCGGCCGCTTCCAGGTGCGCTGGTCCGTGGACACCTCCGGCTCCGTCTCCGGCGTCGCCATGGAGACCGAGGCCCTGAAGGGCTCCCCGCTCGCCGGCTGCATCGAGGACCAGGTGCGCGGCTGGAAGTTCCCCGTCCACCGCGTCGCCATGAACGCCCCCGTGCGCTTCCCCTTCGTCTTCTAGCCCTGGACAATCAAAACATTCACAGATATGTATATACACGTCCATGAATGTTGACGTCTTCCAGACCCTGGCCGACCCCACGCGCCGCCGCATCGTCGAGGCGCTGAAGGGCGGCGAGCTGTCGGTGAACGACCTGGTGGCGCGGGTAGACATCCAGCAGTCGGGTGTCTCCCGTCATCTGGGGATCCTCCAGGAGGCGGGCTTCGTGCAGGTCCGCCCCGAGGGGACGAAGCGGCTGTACTCGCTTCGCCCGGAGCCCTTCCAGGAGCTCGATGCCTGGGTCACCGGGTATCGCGGCCTCTGGGAGGCCCGCCTCGACCGGTTCGGCCAGGCGCTCGAGCGAAGACGGAAGGCACGCATGGACGCCCCCAAGCCCGAGGAGGAGCCCCCATGACGACCCCGACCGAATCCCCGAAGCGCCGCACCTTCACCTTCGAGCGCACCTATCCCGCGACGCTCGATGACGTGTGGGCGCTGTGGACGACGAAGGACGGCTTCGAGTCCTGGTGGGGCCCGGAGGGCTTCTCCGTGAAGGTGCACGAGCTGGACGCGCGTCCGGGCGGCGTCTTGCGCTACGACATGATGGCCTCCGCGCCGGAGACGATTGCCTTCATGAAGCAGGCAGGCATGCCCACCTCCACCCCGAGCAGCCTGACGTTCACGGAGGTGAAGCCCCAGCGCCGCATCGGCTACCAGCACACGGTGGACTTCATCCCCGGCGTCGCGCCGTACACCGCCTCCTCGGTGGTGGAGCTGCGGGCGGAAGGCGGGAACGTGCGGATGACCGTGACCTGCGACGCCATGCACAGCGAGGAGTGGACGCAGCGGGCGTCCGCGGGCTGGGAGAGCCAGCTTCGCAAGCTCGACCCGCGGTTCCAGCGCTAGATTGGGGCATGGCCACGCGGGAGGACCCAGACCCCATCGAGTTGCACCTGTGTCACCGTTGCCTGATGCGGCTGCCGGTGGACGCGGGCGGGGTGGACCTTCCGCGCCGCGTGCGTGAAGCCCTCAAGGCCCATGGCCTGGCGGGCAGGACGCAGCTCATCCCCGCGTCCTGTCTGGGTCACTGCCCCACGGGGAAGGTCACCGTGCTCGTCGTCCCCGACGCCACGGCGCGGGGCACGCACGCGAAGCTCATCGACCCGAAGGAGGACGGCGAGGACCTGGCGAAGCACCTGGAGGCACGGCTCGTCCCGCGCCCGCCGAAAGCCGGGCTGCCTTGAGCAGCGCCTCCATCATGGGCACGCAGCTCGCGGTCCCCGTGCCGGCGATGGCATAGGCGGTGCCGTGGTCCGGCGACGTGCGCGGCACCGGCAGGCCCAGCGTCACGTTCACCGTGCGCTCGAAGTCCAGCGCCTTGGCCGGGATGAGCCCCTGGTCGTGGTACATGGCCAGCACCACGTCGTACTTCGCGCCCACCTCGTCGGGCCGCGCGAACAGCCCGTCCGCGGGGATGGGCCCGTGCGCATCCACCCGCTTCGCCCGGGCGGCGCGGATGGCGGGGCCAATCACCTCCACCTCCTCGCGCCCCAGCATCCCGCCCTCGCCCGCATGCGGGTTGAGCCCCAGCACGGCGATGCGCGGCTTGCGCCCCACCACCGGCTGGAGGCTGCGCGACAGGAGCTGGAGCTGCGCCACCAGCTTCTCCACCGTGAGCAGCTTCGGCAGCGCGGAGATGGGGACGTGGTTCGTCGCCAGCGCGATGCGCACGCGCGGCCCGTCCATCATCATCAGCACGTCCACGCCGAACGCGTCCGCCAGCACCTCCGTGTGGCCCATGAACGGGATGCCCGCGCGCGAAATCTCTTCTTTCGACACGGGCGCGGTGCACAGCGCGTCCACCGTGCCCGCGCGCATCGCGTCGATGGCGGCCCGCACGTACGCGTACTGCGCCTTGCCGCCCTCGCGCGTGGGCTTGCCCGGCACGCGGTGCTTCTGGGCCAGGCGCGTCACCTCCACCACCGCCGGTCCCGTGGTGCGCCCCAGGTCCTCCAGGGCGACGCGCGGGAAGCGGCGGAAGAGGGGGAAGCCGTCCAGCGTGGGCCCGTCGCCAAACACCACGGGCACCAGCGCGCGGCGCACCGCGGGCTTCGCCAGCGCCAGGGCCGTCACCTCCGGCCCGATGCCCGACACATCCCCCAGCGAGATGCCCACGCGGGGCAGCGCGTCCGCGGCGGCCACCGGGGACGGGCTCACATCTTCACTTCGACGTTGGCCTTGGAGCGCAGCTCCTGGACGTACTGGTCCAGGAACTTCTCCGTCTTCTCGTTGAGGAGCTTGGCCTCCAGCTTCGGCTTCATCTCCTCGTAGGAGGTGACGGCCACGTTGCGGCGCTCCTCCACCTTCAGGATGTGCCAGCCGAAGTTGGTGCGGATGGGCTCGCTGACCTCACCCGCCTTGAGGTTGAAGGCGGCCTTCTCGAAGGCGGGCACCATCACGCCGCGCTTGAAGTAGCCCAGGTCGCCGCCGTCCGCCGCGCTGGGGCCCTCGCTGCGGGCGCGCGCCAGGGAGGCGAAGTCCATGCCCGGCCGGCGGGCCTCCTGCGCGATGCCCTCCGCCTTCTGCTTCGCGGCGGCCACCTGCTCCGGCGTGGCCTTGGCGTCCACCTGCACCAGGATGTGGCGGGCGTGCACCTCCACGTCCTCGCTCTCCATGCGGGTGTACTGGGTGTAGGCGGCCTTCAAGTCCTCCTCGGTGACCTTCACCTTGGGGCCCACCTTCATGCGCAGCAGCTTGTCGCGCACCACGCGCTTGCGCAGCATGTCCTTGTAGCTGGCGAGCGTGAACCCCTCGTTCTTGAGCAGCTGCTCGAACTGGGCGATGTCGCTCACGCCGTTCTGCTTGAGCACGTCCTGCACCAGCTCATCCACCTCCGCCTCGGTGGTGGTGATGCCGAGCATGGCGACCTCGCCCTCCATCAGCTTCTCGCCGATGAGCGTGTCCAGCGCGGTCTTCATGAGCTGCGCGCGGGCCTCCGCGCGCTTGTTCGGATCAATCTCCGAGTTCACGCGCTGGAGCTCCGGCGCGGCGCGCTGCTGCACCTCCGACAGCGGGATGACGTCGCGGTTCACCACCGCCGCCACCTTGTCCACCAGCTCCGCGCGGGCGGACGTGGCCCCCGTGAAGAGCATCACCGCCGCCAGGAACGCCACCAGGTTCTTCATCGCAACGACCCTCTCCACAAAAAACGTCGGCGAGCCCAACCGCCTGGCTCCCGGAAAAGTCCTCTACTTCGCCGCCGCATGCGGCGCCGGCCGCCCACGGATGGTCTGCAGCGTGGCCTCGTTCACCACCACCTGGGCCTTGTCGCGCAGCTCCTTCTCGAACGCCTCCTGCGCCGCCGCCCGCTTGGCCTCCAAGAGGCGCCCCTCCACCTTCGCGCGCACCTCCGCCAGCTCCCGCTTCCTCGGCGGCCTGCGCTCCAGCACCTTGAACAGGTGGTAGCCGTACTCCGTGGACACCACGTCCGAAACCTGCCCCACCCCCAGCTTGAATACCACCTCATCGAAGGCCGGCGGCATCTGTCCCCGGGGGAAGAAGCCCAGGTCGCCCCCCACCTTGGCGTCCGCGCTCAGCGAGTAGCGCCGGGCGAGGTCGGAGAACTTCTTGCCCGCCTTGAGCTGCACCTGGAGCTTGCGCGCCTCGTCCAGCCCCTTCACCACCATCTGCGCCGCGTGGACCTCCTCCGGCTCCTGGAAGTCCGCCTCGTGCGCCGCGTAGTACGCGCGCAGCTCCTCCTCCGTCACCGCCACGCGCGAGTAGACGTGGTGGGTGAAGAGCTTCTCGATGGTGAGCCGGCTCGCTTCGCGCGCGCGCAGCTCCGCCATGGACAGCTGCCCCTGGGCCAGGACTTCATTGAAGTTGCCCGCCGGGTAGTCGCCCGACAGCCGCAGCACGCCCCGGTCCACCTCTTCGGGCGTCACGGCGATGTTGTTCTGCTTCGCGGCCTGGAGCAGCAGCATGCGCTTCACCAGCGTGTCCACGAGCGCCCGCTTGAAGGGCTCCACCTCCTCGGGCGTGGGCTCCGGGCCCTCGGTGGTGGCCAGCTCCCGCGCCAGCTCCTGTTCGAAGTCCGTGCGGCTGAGCGACTCGCCGTTCACGGTGGCCACCACCGTGGGGTCCGGCCCCTCCTGGGCCTGCGGCCGGCAGCCCGTCAGCCCCAGGATGCCCAGGGCGACCCCCAGGCTCAGGACGACGGAACAGGGCATCGGGGAGGCGCGGAAGGAAGCGGGACGCATGCGCGGAGGCCTCGGGGGAGGAGACGGGGGACCTTCCACGGTGGTGCCGGGCCGCCGGGCTTTCAAGCGGGACGTCACGGCCGGGATGGGAAGCGAACGGATGGGGCCATGGAGCGGGGCTTCCGGGTAGCACGCCGGGCGGGCCCGGACAACCGCGCCCCGGGAGGGGGCGGCCCCCTAGAGGGGCGTGGCGTTGGAGGACAGGAAGGCCTCCACCTGGGGAAAGATTTCGTCCGGCGCCTTGCGGCCCAGGATGAGGTCCGCATGTCCATAGTCCGCCGCGAAGCCGTGGCCCCGGCCCGCGACCAGCATCTTCACCGGGCCGCCCAGGTGCTCCTTCGCCCGGGCCACCGCCAGCGGCGGCGCGAGCAGGTCCCGGCTGCCGGCGATGAGCAGGAAGGGGATGCGCACCCCGGCGAGCGGCTCGCGGTAGTCGAAGCCGCCGTCGAAGGTCGTGAACTGGCTGGTGGTGATCCACCGGGCGAACTGCCTTCCTACGCCCCCGGCCACGTCCGCGGGCACGTTGGCCAGCGCCCAGCGCACCACCTGCGGATCCATGTTGTCCGCCAGCATCATGTACCGGGTGAGCGGCCCCGGCGGCGCCCCGAAGAAGGCGATGCTGGTGACACGCCGGGTAGGGATGACCTTGAGCTTGAGCAAGGGCTCCACGCGCTGCACGAAGGCTCGCAAGCCCGGCTGCACCGCGAAGGTGAATGGAGCGCCCAGGGACACGGCAGCTTTTACCGGCGCCTGGGGGTTGCGGGCCAGGTGGGCATAGAGCATCAGCCCGCCCTTGGAGTGGCCCACCCAGAGGACCTGTTGGGCACCCGTGGACATCACGGTGCGCAAAGCCGTTCTCACATCGTGTTCAGCCTGATCATCAAAATTCCAGTCCGCGCAGGCCCCCGCCAGGCCCCGGCCGCGCAGCTCGATGACCCAGGTCTCGAACCCCGCTCGCGCCAGGTAGCGCGCCAGGCTGTACTGCTCGTTGAAGTCCATGTGGAAGCGGTTGGCTCCCAGCCCATGGCACAGGAGGACGGGCTCCGCGAACCGGCGCTCCCCTCGAGGGTGATAGCGCCCCAGCGCGATGGCCGCTCCGTCGTCCGTGGGCACCCTGTACAGCTCGTCCGGCTTGAAGCTGAGGGTCAACAGCCCCTCCTTGCTCCGCTCGACCGCCTTGGTGAAGAGGTCCGCCATCCGGCTCAACCGGGGTGCTGGTGCCTGTCGTGATGTCACATCCCTCAGTCTACGCCCGACGCCCGGGTGATGCCGGAGTGTCGTTCGAGGACTAACCCGGGACGGCAGGACAGTTGCAGGAGGTGTGAGTCCATCTCGGGGAGGTCGTGGAAATGGGGCAGGGCCGGGGGTTCAGGGAAGCGTTGTCGTCCTTCATCGCCACAGTTTTTCCCACAGACACACTGTTGGGAGCCTTGAAGGTGATGGAGCAGTACCACGTGCAGGTGGTCGGGGTGGTGGGGGCGGGGGGCAGTCTGGTGGGCGTGGTGCATGAGACGCAGGTCCTGGCGGGCTGGCGGACGGATCCGCTGGCGCAGGTGTCGGACGTGATGGCGCGCGTGCGGAAGACGCACGCGGTGCGCAGCCAGAAGCGGCGGCTGGCGCGGCAGCAGGGCAGGCGTGGGGGCGTGCAGAAGCCCTCCTGACGTGGGCCGTCCTGGCGGTAGAGTGGGGGCGCCGTGTCGGAAGCCCCCCCCGCCGCCTGGACCGTGTACATGCTGCGCTGCCGTGACGGCACGCTGTACACGGGCGCCACCAACAACCTGGAGCGCCGTCTGGCCACGCATGGCCGGGGCAAGGGGGCCGCGTACACGCGCGCCCGGCTGCCGGTGACGCTGGTCTGGAGCGAGCCCGCCGAGGACCGCGGCGCCGCCCTGCGCCGGGAGGCCGCCATCAAGCGGCTCACGCGCGCGGACAAGCTGCGGCTCTTCACGCGGCGTCCGGGAAGGCGTTGACGCTCGTCCCCCGGGCTTGTTGGCGGGACGGATTTTCTTCGCGAGGCGGGATGCGCGTCGCGCGACAGTTGGCGCGCGGCTCGCGACTGTTTCATCGCCTGGTGATGAAAGGGCCGGGGCCTCCGGGTGGGTATACGGAACGCGGGGGCCCGAATTAGGGTGTGGACGTTCCTAGCAGGGGGAAGTCCATGCCGCGTTCTCGCTCGTTCTTGTTCGTCTTGCTCGCCCTGGGTCTGGGGAGCGCCGGGTGCTACTCGCCCAACCACCAGCCCGTCATCACCGCCGGACCGCGCCCGCTGGGCTCGCCGTCCACGCCGGGCGGACTCAAGTTCGAGGAGGGCACCGTCATCCAGCTGCAGCTGGAGGTGACGGACCAGGACGAGGACGAGATCTTCTTCCGCTGGTCGCAGGTGCCCGCGAACCCGGCGGGCGCGTTCAGCAGCACCAGCATCGCCACGCCCACGTGGACGGTGCCGTCACCGCCGGAGGACCCCAACCAGGCCCTCCACCTCTACGTGGAGGTGGAGGATGGCAACGGCGGCGTGCTGCTGGGCCAGTCGCCCGCCATCTACGTCCTGCCCAAGCAGCAGTAGCGGTCCGCTTCAGGCGGCGGTGGCCGCGGGAGGCGGAGTGCCCGGACGCTGCTTCGAGCGGCTCCGGGCGCGCACGGCGACGAGGATGGCCACCACCAGGCCCGCGCCCGCGCCAATGGCCGCGCCCATGAGCTGCGAGTGCAGCAGCGACGCCGTCACGCCGCGCACCACCTCCGGCAGGTTGCACATGGTCTGCGTGGCGAGCGGCGTGCTGTTGTTCCACTCGATGTAGGAGGGGGCCGTCAGCGACGCGACGAAGGTTCCCAGCAGCGTGCCGGCCAGGATGAAGATGAGGAACGTCTTGAACACGGCCATGGCGGGGACCTCCTCGGCGGGTGGGCGGCGGGCCGTCCTTAGTATGCGCACGCCCGCCGCGAAAGGGGCGAAGGCGTGCTAAGGGGGCGGGTGTGCCGCTCCTGCCACTCGCCATCCTGTTCGGGGTCGTCTCGCTCGTGTGCGCGGCCCTCCTGCTGATGCACGCCTTCCGCCGCAGCGTGGGCACCGGGGTGATGGTGCTGCTCATCCCCTGCTACATGCTGGTCTACGCGTTCAGCCAGTTCGAGCACCCGCGCAAGAACCTCATCGTCGCGGGCTTCGTGGCCAGCACCGTGCTGACGGCGGTGTTCCTGGGCATGGGCATGCACGGCATCGCGGCGCTGGCGGCCCGCACGCCGCCCCCCGGCTTCTAGGCGGCAAGCCCCCATGGCTGGAACGGTCGCGAGCCTCGCGGGCGCCCACTGTGGCCAGCATCCGGACGTGGCCGCGGTGGCCCTCTGCGCGCGCTGCGGCGGCTTCCTGTGCGGCGCGTGCACGGAGGTGCTGGAGGAGACGGCGTACTGCGCGCCGTGCGCGGAGCGGCGCAAGCAGCAGACGCGGCCGTCGCGCGCGGTGCGGCTGGCGCTGGGGGCCAACGTCCTGGGGTTCCTGCTGCTCTGCGTGCCCTTTCAGGGCGCGTCGTCGGGCTTCCAGCGGTGGAGCAGGGAGTGGGGGTTCCTGCCCGCGCTGGTGCTCACGCTGGCGGCGGCGGTGGCGGGCACCGTCATCGCCACGCGCAAGCTGCGGCGCCGCGAAGAGGTAGGCGACCGGGGGCTCGCCAGAGGGTTGCGCGTCCTGTCCGCGCTGAACCTGGTGGGAGCCCTGCTGTACTGCGCGCTCATCGTCGTCGTGCTGTTCGTGTTCCGGTGGCGGAACTGAAGACCGGCGTCACACGCCGCGCGCGTTGGGGTCCCAGAGGTACTTGTGCATCTGGAGCTGGAAGCGCACCGGCAGCCGGTCCTCGATGATCCACTCCGCCAGCTCGCGCGGGTGGAGCCTGTCGAAGATGGTGGAGAACAGGACGCCGTAGGGCTTCTGGCCCAGCTTGTGCTCGCGCACGAGCGCGCGTGACCACTCGTAGTCCTCGCGTGAGCCGATGACGATTTTGAGCTCGTCGTTGGCGTTCATGGACGTGAGGTTGCGGTAGTCGTTGCGGTCGCACTCGCCGGACGACGGCGTCTTCATGTCCACGATTTTGTGGACGGCCGGCGGCACGAGCCGCACGTCGATGGCGCCGCTCGTCTCCAGCAGCACCTTGAGGCCCGCGTCCAGCAGCGACTCCATCAGCGGATACACGCCGGGCTGGAGCAGGGGCTCGCCGCCCGTCACCTCGACGGTGGGCGTGTTCCAGGCCAGCACCTGCGTGACGACGTCCGCGTTCTTCATGCGGCTGCCGCCGTGGAAGGCGAACTCGCTGTCGCAGTACGAGCAGCGCAGGTGGCAGCCCGTCAGGCGGATGAAGCCGCAGAGCATGCCGGCATGGGACGACTCGCCCTGGAGCGAGAGGTAGAGTTCCTTCACCACGACGGAGTCGGCGGTGGGGACGCGGCGGGGCTCGATGTGCGGGCGTGCGGCGGGCATTGGCGTGCGTGCGAAGGGGCGCATCAAGCGCACCCGGGGGGCGGGGGTCAAGCCCGGTGCGCCCATCCGGGGGAAACGCGTCCAGGGGCGCGGGGAATTCCGGGGAAGCTCAGGGCTGGGGCCGGCGGGCCTTCACCTGGTCGATGAAGGTGTCGATGAGGTGGCGCGCGATGCTCAGGCGGGGCGGGATGCGCGGCAGCTCGTCCACGCCGAACCAGCGCGCCTCGGCGATCTCCTTGCCGTCCACGACGATGTCGCCGCCCGCGTACTCGGCCATGAAGCCCACCATCAGCGAGCGGCCGAAGGGCCACGGCTGGCTGCCGAAGTAGGTGACGTTCCTGAGCTCCACGCCGACTTCCTCCTTCACCTCGCGCAGCACGGTCTCCTCCAGCGACTCGCCGGGGTCCACGAAGCCCGCCACGGTGCTGAAGAACGGCTCCGGGAAGGTCGCGTTGCGTGCGAGCAGCATCTCGTCGCCCCGGGTGATGAGGACGATGACCGCCGGCGAGATGCGCGGGTAGAACGGCGTGTGGTCCACCGGGCAGCGGCGCGCACGCTCACCGGGCACCCCCTGCGTGGCCGTGCCGCACTTGCCGCAGAAGCGGTGGTTCAGGTCCCACTCCGCGATGGAGAGCGCGCGGCCCGCCACGGCGAACGTCGCCTCGTCCACCTGCTTGTACAGCGAGCGGGCGGGGACGAACTTCAGCCCCTGGGGCGGCGTGAAGTCGCCGGGCACGGGCGTGGCGTAGCAGTCCGTGTCGTCGAGCACGCCCAGGAAGTGGGCGCTGGCCACGGCGTCTGGCAGGGCGGAGCCCCGGGGCAGGTCGAGGCGGCCGTCGTCTTCGGACACGAGCAGGTCCATGCCGCGTGCGGCGAAAAGGAGCGCGGTGTCGCGCGAGCGGGCAGGCGGGTCATACCCGGGCTGGAAGCGTTTCAGGGGGCTCACGGGGCCACCTTAACGGACGGCGCGCCGGGGCGCCGCGCGCTATGCTCCGGCCGCCCGAGAACGGGCACTGCCCGCCTGGGAGCCTTCGAACGTGAACGCCCTGATCCTTCGCATCGTGTGCGGCCTGCTCTTCGCCGGGATGGTGCTGGGCGTGGTGACCCACCCTCCGAAGGACCTCACGCAGGGGCTGGGCATGATGCTGCCCGCGACCATGCTGCTGGGCGTGGCGCTGAAGGGGCCGAAGGGCCGCTCCACGATTCCGAAGAAGCGCACGCCCCCGGCGCCGCCGGTGTCCGGTGGGACGCCCGGCGTCTGAAGGCCGCGGAGCGTCAGTAGACGCGCATCACTTCCACGTCGAAGACGAGCACGGAGTCAGCCGGGATGACCGGCGGAGAGCCGCGCGAGCCGTAGCCCAGGTCCGAGGGGATGACGAGCTTGCGCTGGCCGCCCACGCGCATGCCGACGAGTCCCTCGTCCCAGCCCTCGATGACCTGACCCGCGCCCACCGCGAAGGTGAAGGGCGTGCCGCCGCGGCTGCTGTCGAACTGGGAGCCATCCGGCAACCAGCCCGTGTAGTGCACCTGCGCGCGGCTCCCGTTGACGATCTCCGTCCCGGTGCCCACGACCAGGTCCTGCGTGTAGAGCCCGGACTCGCTCCGGGTCATCGAGGACAGGTTCACGCCCAGGGACTCGGCGTACGTCACCTTGGCAGGGTCACCCGAGGAGGAATCGCCACCACAGCCGGCCAGGGCCAGCACCGCGCACAGCAGAAGGGAACGAAGCATGGCCCGCAGCCTGCCGCGCGCGGACGCCGTGGGGAAGGGGGGCGTGGCCTGCCCGCCCGGACGGCGCCCGCGCACGCACGTCCTGCTTGAAGCGCGTCCACGCGAGGCTTATCCGTTGCGCCGCTCACCATGCAGACGCCTTCCGACCCCGCGCCTTCCGCTTCGCTCCGTCCCTCGCTCGTCTGGCTGATGGCGGTGGCCGGCGCCGTCACCGTCGCGAACCTCTATTACAACCAGCCCCTGCTGGGAGACATCGGCCGGACGCTGAATGCGGACGGGAGCGCGCTGGGGCTGGTGCCCACGCTGACGCAGGTGGGCTACGCGGTGGGCATGCTGTTCCTGGTGCCGCTGGGTGACAGCCTGGAGCGCCGCAAGGTCATCCTCGTGTTGTGCGGCGGCGTGGGCGCGGCGCTGGTGGCGGCGGGACTTGCTCCCAGTCTGAACGTGATGGTGGCCGCGAGCTTCGCCATCGGCGTCACCACGGTGGTGCCGCAGATGCTCATCCCGTTCGCGGCGCAGCTGGCGGCTCCTGCCGAGCGCGGCCGCGTGGTGGGCACGGTGATGAGCGGGCTGCTCATCGGCATCCTCCTGTCGCGCACGGCGGCGGGCTTCGTGGGCACGCACCTGGGCTGGCGCACCATGTTCTTCGTGGCCGCGGGCCTGATGGTGGTGATGGGAGTGGTGCTGCGCTTCGCGCTGCCTTCCGCGCCGCCGGTGGCCGCCATGCCCTATCCGCAGTTGATGCGGTCGCTCATCCACCTGGCCCGCACGGAGCCGGTGCTGCGGCTGCACGCGCTGCTGGGCGGACTGACCTTCGGCGCGTTCAGTGCCTTCTGGGCCACGCTGGCGCTCTACCTGCGCTCCATGCCGGGGCACTACGACGCGCAGGTGGCGGGCCTCTTCGGCGTGGTGGGCGTGGCGGGCGCGGTCATCGCGCCGCTGGTGGGGCGCTTCGCGGACAGGGGCGCCGGCCGGCGCATCAACGCGCTGGCCATCGCGGTGCTGCTGGCGTCCTTCGTCGTGCTCTGGCTCCTGGGCCACTCGCTGTGGGGCATCGCGCTGGGAGTCGTGCTGCTGGACCTGGGCGCGCAGGCGAATCAGATCGCCAACCAGGCGCGCGTGTACTCGCTGCGGCCGGACGCGCGGAGCCGGCTCAATACGATTTATATGGTGACCTATTTCGTGGGCGGCGCCGCGGGCGCGTGGGCGGGCATGGCGGCGTGGACGCGCGCGGGCTGGCCGGGCGTGTGCGCGGTGGGCGCGGGCATGTCGCTCACGGCGCTGGTGGCGGTGCTCTGGGGCGCGCGGCGCCTGCCGGCGGCGGAGGTCCCCGCGACCTGAGCCTCAGAGGTCGCGCTGCATGTTCCGGTGGGGGATGCCCACCTCTTCGTAGGGCTCGCCGTACACCGTGTAGCCCAGGCGTTCGTAGAAGGGGACGACGGGGGCGCGCGCGTGCAGGTGCACGTGGCGGAAGCCGCGTCTGCGCAGCTCATCCTCCAGCGTGCGCACCAGCCTCGCGCCGAAGCCCTTGCCCTGCAGCGTGGGGGCCACCGCCATCTGGAAGAGCCGGCCGCCGTGCGCGTCCTCCGGGTGGAACAGCACGCAGCCCAGCACGTCGTCCTCCACGTGGAGCACCAGATGGAGGCTGTCGTCCTCGAAGGGGAACTTCACGGAGGCGCGGGTGTGGCCCAGGGGCTCGCGCAGCACTCGGAAGCGCAGGTCCAGTTCGGCCTCGTAGAGCGGGTGGCCGGGGTGGATGAAGTCGAAGCGGAGTTCAACCATGGCGCGAGAGTCTCTCAGAAGCTGCCGGTGAGCTGGAGGTTGAAGGTGCGGCCGTACTGGGGCACGGGGCCCGCGGACACGTCGTCGCTGACGACGAAGGCGTAGCGCGAGTCGAGCAGGTTGTTCACGCCCGCGAAGTAGCGCAGCCGGCCGTAGTCGCCGGACACGCCGAAGCCCACGAGCAGCGCCTCGCCGCTGTCCGCGCCCGCGATGCCGGGCACGCGGGCGCTCTGGTACGTGGCCTGCGTGGCGATGCGCATGTCGCCGTTGCCCACGGGCAGCAGCAGGCGCCCGGAGGCCAGGTGCGCGGGCGCGGCGTCCACCACGTCCTGGGACGCGTTGCGCAGCGTCACGTAGGAGTAGCTCAGGTCCACCAGCAGCCAGCGCCCCGGCTGCCAGTGCAGCCCGGCCTCCGCGCCCCACGCGAGCGTCTCGCCGGAGTTGTTCGCGTACACCAGGCACTGCGTGGGCGCGCTCGCCGTGCCGCAGGCCGGCGCGGCCGCGGACTCGCTGATGAGCGTGATGAGCTGGGAGATGCGGTTGTGATAGCCGGCCACGGTCACGCGCAGCTCGTGCGACAGGTCGTGCGAGTGCTCCACCTCGAAGGTGGTGATGGTCTCCGGCTTCAGCTGCTCCGCGGGGCGCTGGGTGAGGAAGTTGTCCTGGTAGAACAGCTCGTAGACGTTGGGGGCGCGGAACGCGCGGCCGATGACGAGCTTCGTGAGGCCCTTCTCATACGGCCGGCCGATGACCGCCAGCCGCGGCGTGAGCGGCAGGGTGTCCAGGTCCGAGTACTTGTCCACGCGGAAGCCCAGCGACAGGTTCAGGCGCGGGTGCAGGCGCCACTCGTCCAGCGCGTACACGGACACCAGCGAGCGCGTGCGCGTGTCCAGCGGCGCGTCCACCGCGGGGCCCACGCTCTTCTGGTCCACGCGCAGCTGGGCCTGGCCCTCCACGCCCACGGTGAGGCGGTTGTCGTCGGACAGGCCCGCGAGCAGGCGCGCCTCGGCGGTGAGCCAGTCCGCCGCGCCGGAGTCGGTGTTCGTCGCCGTGCTGTCGCCGCCGTAGTTCCAATGTCCCTGGTAGCGGCTGAGGTCCAGGGCGCCGCGCAGGGACAGGACGAAGCGCTCGGACAGGGGGCGCTCGTACTTCGCCTCGGCGAAGCCGCGCACGTCCTGCACGCGGGTGCCCTGCGCGCCCACCACCGTGCCATAGGGCGCGGTGGGCACGTCCTTGCTGCGCCCGTGAAGCTGGGCCACCAGCGACAGGTTGCCCAGGCGCGCGCGCAGCGAACCGGTGCCGGCCTGCTCGCCGTCCAGGCCGGTGACGATGGGGCCCGGGTCGCCCAGGCGGGTGGTGTCCGCGCCGTGGGACTTCATGCCCGCGAGGCTGAAGAGCACCGAGCGCGTCGGGTCCTCCCACGACGTGGTGGCGTGCACGCGCGTGGCGCCCAGCGCGCCCACCGCGCCGGTGATTTCCAGCCGCCGGTCCAGGCCCAGCGACTCGCGAGGCACCACGTTGATGACGCCGAAGAACGCGCCCGTGCCGTACAGCGCGCTGCCGGGGCCGCGCACCACTTCGATGCGCTCCACCTCTTCCAGGTCCACGCTGAGGTCGTGCGCCGCGTAGCCCTGGCCGGCCCACACGTCGTTCATCGCGTGGCCGTCCCAGAGGATGAGGATGCGCGTGTTGAGGTCGCCCGGTGGTGAGAAGCCGCGCACGCCCAGGTACGTGTACGTCCGGTCGTCGGTGAGGAAGAAGCCGCGCACGCCGGCCAGGGCCTCCGCCAGCGTGCGCCACCCGAACGCGCGCAGCTCCTCCGGCGTGAGGACGGTGGTGGAGGCGGGGGCCTCGTCCACGGCCAAGAGGCGCTTGGACGCGGCGCGCACGGGGGGCGGCTCGTAGCGCAGGGTGGCGTGGACCTTCACCTCCTGGTCGGGGATGACGGTGACCTTCTGGCGCACGGGGCGCACGTCGCGGCTCTCCACCTCCAGCACGTGCTCGCCCTCCGGCAGGGTGACGACGGTGGGGGTGAAGCCCGCGGGCCGGCCGTCCACGCGCACGGTGGCGCCGTCATGGTTGGCGGTGACGACGACGCGGCCGCTGGGCGCCGTCTGCGCATTCAGCGTGACGGCGAGCGGCAGGGTGCCCTCGGAGGGCACGTCGATGACGTACTGGCCGGGCGCGTGGCCGGGGGCGCGCACGTGCAGCACGCGCTGGCCCGGGGACAGGCGCAGCTTCACGGGGATGCGGCCCAGGACGGGGCCCGTGGGGCTGTCACGCACCTCCGCGCCCTCGGGGGTGCCGGTGACGTCCACCACGCCGGTGATGAGCGCCAGGTCCAGATCCACCGGCACCTCCCGGCCCCGGGTGAGGGTGACGGTGGTCTCGGTGGGGCGGTAGCCGGACTTCTGGACCAGGACCTTGTGCCGGCCCGGCGACAGCGCCAGCGTCTGCGGCGAGCGGCCCCGGCTGCCCAGGTCCGCGCGGTCGACGAAGACGTCCGCGCCCCGGGGGTTGGTGGTGACGCGCACCAGGGCGACCTTGGGACGCAGCCGCTCCAGCGAGCGGGAGACCTCCGACGCGTCCTCGGCCGGCAGGTCCTCCCCGAGCAGGTCGTTGTAGTAGCGGTACGCCTCGTTGAACTTGCCCAGCGCCTCGAAGCAGCGCGCGATGTTGAAGAGGACGTTGCGGTTGGGGACCAGCCGGTAGCTGGTGAAGTACGAGCGCAGCGCTTCGGTGTAGCTGCCGCGCGAGTACGCGTCGTTGCCCAGCTCGAAGGCGATGTCCGCCTCGTCCGCGTTGTTGTCCGCGAACGCGGAACTGGCGGCGGTGAGGAGCCAGAGGGACAGCAGCCAGGGACCGAGGGGGGACGCACGCATGAGGACGGCGTGCATTCTTCCCCCGATACGGTGTCAGGTCCATGACAGTGGACCCTCCCGGGCGCCCAGTGCACGCCCGGCATGGGTCAGCGGGCGAGCGCCGCCGCCAGCCGCCGGGCCGCGGCCTCCAGCGTCTGGGGCGCGAGGTGCTCCGCCGGGGCCGCGTCGAAGGCGCCCCGACCCCGGAGGTGGGACGGGGTGTCCGCGAAGCGGGGCACGAGGTGCAGGTGGAAGTGCCGGAGCACGTCGCCAATGGCGAAGGCGTAGACGTGCTCGGCCCCCAGCACCTCGCGCTGGGCGCGCATCACCCGGGCGGCGAAGGGCCCCAGCTCCCGAGCCGCCCCCTCGTCCAGGTCATACCAGCCGCGCACATGCTGATCGCTGGTGAGCACCACCCAGCCCGGCAGAGGACTGGGGGACGCCACCCCGTGCAGGACGAGTCCGGGTGCCCGGGCGAGCACGCCACCCGGTGGGTGGACCTCCCCCTGAAGGATGGCGCAGCCCAGGCAGGGGTCGTTGACGTCTGACATGGTGAGTCATCCTCTTTCAATGGGCTTGGGTAGATTTCACCCCACCTTGACGGCGTGTGCCCGGGTCAGGGAGTGTCCGATTTCCGCCCTTTGGGAGCAGCTGGGGCGTGAAAATTCCGTCATAAATTCAAGGTGGGGACGATGAAGAAGCAAGTGCTGATGGCCGTGTTGCCGCTGATGGTTTGGGGGTGCGGTGACTCGACTGACGCGAACAACGATGGCATCGCGGACGGCGTCTACGACCCGAACAACGTGTCGGTGGTGGTGCCTTCCACGCCGAAGGGCACGGTGTCGGGCCAGGTGCTGAGCACGACGCTGCAGCCGCTCGCGGACGTCACGGTCGCGATGACGATTGGCAGCCAGGCGACGGGCAAGTCGGCGACGACGGACGCCAGCGGCAACTTCGTGATGGCGGACGTGCCGGCGGGCGCGCAGGTGCTGCTGACGTTCAGCAAGAGCGGCTACTCCACGCTGCGCGCGACGTCCGTGGTGCCCTCGACGGCGGGCAACGTCCCCATCAACAACGGCAACGCGAGCTTCGGCCCGGTGACGCTGACGCAGCTGAACGGCTCGATGGTGGTCAACGTGGTGACGCCGCAGGGCCGTCCGGCGGTGGGCGCGAAGGGCGTGCTCGAGGTGGACAAGGCGGGCTCGGTCATCCTGAGCAACTACGACCAGGCCAACTCCGTGGTGAGCAAGGTCTACGTGGAGGCCACGGCGGACGCCAACGGCGTGCTGACCTTCAACGGCATCCCCTCCGGCGTGGAGATGGCGCGGCTGAACGGCACCTACAACCTCTGGATCGCCCCGATGGACTCCAACGGCGACGGGGTGGTGGACACGGGCGGCTACGTGAAGAGCTACTCGGGTGGCTCCATCGTGGGGACGCAGACCACGACGCTCGCGCAGCTGGCCTACTCGAAGCCGTCGAACGTGGCGCTGACCATCGAGGGTGGCAACGTGTCCAGCCTCAAGGGCGCCACCGAGCTGGATCCGCTCCGGAACATGGTGCGTCCGGGCGAGCCCATCTACGTGTACTTCAACCAGCCGGTGCAGCCGGGCTCGCTGCTCGTGCGCCTGACGGACGAGTACGCGAAGGAGTCGCTGCCGGTGACGGCCTCGGTGAACGTCGGCGGCTACTCGGCGACCATCACCCCGTCCAACGGCATCGTGCAGGAGGGCAAGGAGTACAACATCTTCGTGCGCGCCGTGTCCGCCGAGGGTGGCAGCAACTACAGCCGCACGGGCTTCTTCTTCGGCGGCGACCAGTCCACGCCGAAGGCCGTGACCATCGCGGAGCTCCGGTACCAGGAGAAGTCGCTGCCGCCCGCGGCCACCGCGACGCAGCTCAACCAGTTTGAAGACGTGTTCGTGAACTTCAGCGCGCCCATCGCGAAGCAGGTCGGCCAGTCCGTCCAGGTCTTCTTCGCCTCGGACATCGACAACAACGGCACCGTGGGTGGCAACTCCTTCGGTGAGGTCGGCAACTACAGCGGCCAGGGCTTCCCCCTGGAGATCGCTGAGCCGACGAGGCCCGTCCAGACGCGCACGCCGGCCGAGCTGCCCGTCTTCGGCATCCAGCCGTCTGGGTACAGCACCCGCTACTTCTTCAATTACACGGGTACCGTTGCCCTCAACCCGAGCCAGGTTCGTCTCGTCGTTTCGTTCAGCAACCTGGCGCCCGTCCTGGGCACCAACGACGTCTACGAGTCCATCTGGGGCCAGGGGATCAACACGGACCTGGAAGCGACGGGCATTGGCCAGCACCCCGCGCCGACCGCTGCTCCTTGAGCTGACGTAGGGAGTTGACGCATCCAGGATGCCCCCGTGAAGCCCAGGCTTCGCGGGGGCATCTTCGTTTCAAGCTGTCTCCAGGGCGGGATCCTCCCGTCTTGACGGAAGACGTGTCCCCCCGTCGCTGGACGCGCAACCTCTCGGAATGCATACGGAACGGGGCCACTTCCGGATGGATTCGTCCTTGCTCAGCCGTACCCCCATGAAAAATCCCTGTTCCGTCCTGGTGGCGCTGCTGCTCATGCCCGCAGCATGCATCCAGGTTCCCGACCTTGTGGCTCCCCCCGATGTGGCTGACTGCAGTGACGCAGGTGAAGAGCCGATTGACCTTCAATGGGTGTCACCCGCGGACGGAGCCCCGGTCGGGAGCACCGCGAGGCTTCAGGTTCAACTGACGGGGGCCGAACCGGACACCGTGGACCTGCTCGTGGACGGCACCGCGGTCACCTCCCTGGAGGAGCCCTTCGTCCTGGATTGGAAGACCCAATCCGTTTCGGAGGGCCCGCATGCGTTCGTCATCCGTGCGCGCCGATGCGGGCAGGAGTTCTTGAGCGCCCCGCGCCAACTGGTGGTGGACCGGACGGGTCCCACGCTGGTGTCGCGGACTCCCGAGGACGGTGCGCAGTGGGTGTCCGTGCACCAGACCGTTCGCGCGGAGCTGTCCGAGCCCGTGATGGCGGGCAACGTGAACACCAGGACGGTCCGGTTGCTGGCGGGACAGAGCGAGGTCCCCGCGGAGGTTTCGCTATCGCAGGACGGCCGCGTCCTGACGCTTCAGCCGCTTGAGCTTCTGCCTGTGCGCGAAGTGATGCGGGTGGTGTTCGATGCGAGCGTTACGGATGCCGCGGGCAACTCCGTGGCGATGCCTTCCCAGGGATGGTCCTGGCGGGTTCCTGCTTTTCTCCCCCTGGGCGACGCGCAGACCCCTCGGCCCCGTGTGGATTCCTTTTCGCTCCAGGTGGAGCGCGGGGGAACTCCGCTGGTGGCGCGGTTGGGAGCGGGGACGTCCAGCGTCCAGGTTGAACGTTGGACCGGGGTGGCCTGGCAAGCCCTGGGAGCCCCGCTCCAAGGCAGCGCTGGAGATCCCCAGGCAACGGAGTGTGTTCTGCATCTCGACTCGTCGGACACCCCGCACGTGGCCTGGGTCCAACCCAAGCTCGATGGAAGCGTGGAGGTCCATGTCCGGCGGTGGTCCGGGAGCGCCTGGACTGCCTTGGGGGCGCCCGTCATTCCTGTCTTGTCGCAAGCCAGTGTGACTGACGTGCGAATGAAGGTGGAAAGCTTTGGGGGGATCCCTGTCATTGCTTTCAAGGAAAGGAATGCTTCGGAGCTCCGAGTCAGTGTCTTCCGCCTGCAGGCGGGAGAGTGGAGATCACGGGTCGGGGGAGGCTCCCAGGGCGTCCCAAACCTCACTTCTCTGCATCTGGAACTGAACCAGTGGAACGAGCAGATCCTGGGCTGGAGCAATACGGAGTATGGATTTCCCGGGTGGGCGATTTCCGTTAATCGTTCGTCAGGCGGGAGTGATCTCGGGTATACGGCTCCATCCAGACAAGCCGCGTCGTCCATGTTCGCGATGACGGTGGGCGGGGATGGCAGGACCGTCGTCGCCAGCCCGGTCCAGTCCAATGGCAGTCAGTCCGTCCTCGTGCAGCAGTGGCCAATGGCGGGGAGCTGGGAGCGCGTGGGAAATACCTACGACCGCGTCCCTGGACGGACTGACGCTTCCGCCACCGCTCTCAAGCTCGACGCGCAGGACAGGTTGATCATGCTGCTCGAAGAGCCCGAGTCCGAAGCCTCGTCCTCCGTGCGAAGCCTGTTCGTCCAGCGGTGGACCACGGATCACTGGGAGCAGATGGGAGGCGCGCTGAGCGCCAATCCCGGCGCGACGCCGGTGAGCCACTCCCAGGTCGGCACGGACAAGGACGGGCGCATCTTCCTGGCCTGGACCGAAGTCGAAGAGCAGGACCCCACCCAGCCCAGGCTCCACGTCCACCGCCCCAACCACTAGCCACCACCCCCAGTCCCTCCGCCCACCTACACTGTCGGCTCGTGTCCCCCTGTCGCGCGGCGGACAACGGACCTACCCTGGGAGCCGTCCAGGGAAATCTTGCGAGAACGGGCGCTTTTTCGTGGACGTGTTTAGATTCGTCCCGCCCCTCCCCTGCATGCGAGGCCTCTGCTCCATGAAGAACGCGGTCCTGACATCTCCAGAGGGTGAGCCAACCGCGAGCGGTGGGCCCGCTCCCGTGAACTCCGCCAAGCAGCGCGTCCTCGTCGTCGACGACTTCGACGACGCCCGCGAGATGTACGCCGAATACCTGGAGTTCTGCGGGTTTGAGGTGGACACCGCCAAGAACGGCCTGGAGGCCGTGGAGAAGGCCCAGGAGGGGGAGCCGGACATCATCCTCATGGACCTGTCCCTCCCCGTCATGGATGGCTGGGAGGCAACGCGGCGCATCAAGCAGGACACCCGCACCCGCGACATCCCCGTGATGGCCCTCACCGGCCACGTGCTCGCCGGCAACGCCGAGCACGCCCTCTCCGTGGGCGCGGACGAGTTCGTCGCCAAGCCCTGTCTGCCCCAGGACCTGGAGAACAAGATCCGCAACATGCTCAAACCCAGCAAGGCAAAGCCCCGCTCGGGTCAGGAGTAATCCCAGGTCCCACCCGGGAGTGTCCATGGATGGACACTCGGGTGCGGCACCCTGCGCCGGGGCGGGCTCCCGCGGGCCCCCCGGTTGACCCACGGACGCGGGAAACGTAGGCAACCCTGGTGGGCTCTCCCGCCTCGTCCCCACCTCCCGACGCGTGGACTCCCCCCGAGGAGTTCGACGAGTACCGCATCGTGCGGCCGCTCGGACGGGGGCGCACGGGCCGGGTGTACCTGGCGCATGACACGCTCCTGGAGCGCCCCGTCGCGGTGAAGTTCATCCCGTCGCTGGGCTCCAACGCGCTGGCGCGCTTCCTCGTGGAGGCCCGGGCCGCCGCCCGCATCCAGCACCCCAACGTCGTCACCCTGTACCGGGTGGGGCAGCTGGAGGATCAGCCGTACCTCATCTCGGAGTTCATCCGGGGCGTCAGCCTGGACCGGCTGGCCCGGCCGGTGCCCTGGGAGCGCGCGCTGGGCATCGGGCGGGACCTGGCCCGGGGGCTGGGTGCCGCCCACCGACGGGGCGTGCTCCACCGCGACATCAAGCCGGGCAACGCCGTGCTCACGGAGAGCGGCGAGGTGAAGCTGCTCGACTTCGGCCTCGCCAAGCTGCTCGACCGCGCGGAGGCCGGCGAGTCCACCGCGCCGCGCGCGCCCCTGCCGCCGCCGGAGCTGCCCGCGGACTGGGATCCGGAGTCCAGCCCCGCGCTGGGCGCCCGCTCGCTGGACGGCGTCTTCCTGCCGTCCCTGCCGCGCGGCGCGCTGGTGGGCACGCCCTACTACATGTCCCCGGAAGCCTGGGCGGGCGAGGAGCTCAGCGCGCGCAGTGACGTGTACTCGCTGGGCGTCGTGCTCTACGAGCTGTGCGCGGGCCGGGGCCCCTTCCGCGACGTGCCCTGGCGCGAGCTGTCCGAGGCCGTGCGCACCCGCGACGTGCGCCCCCTCCTGGAAGTGGCCCCGTCGGTGGACCCCGGGTTCGCCGCCGCCATCGACAAGTGCCTCAAGCGCGACCCGGCCCAGCGCCACGCGTCCGCCGCGCAGCTGCTCGACGCGCTGGAGGCGCTGACGCGCGAGGAGACGCCGGTCTCCGTTCCGGAGGGCAATCCCTACCGCGGCCTCCAGGCCTTCGAGGCCGAGCACCGCGCCCTCTTCTTCGGCCGCCGCCGCGAGCAGCGCTCCGTGCTGGAGCGGCTCAAGGCGGAGGCCTTCCTGCTGATGACGGGCGACTCCGGCGTGGGCAAGTCGTCCCTGTGCCTGGCGGGCATTCTCCCCGCCGTGGCGGACGGCGCGCTGGAGGACGGCCGCCGCTGGCGCACCGCGCGGCTCGTGCCCGGACGCAGGCCCGTGTCCGCGCTGGCCGTGGCGCTCGCGCCGGTGCTGGAGGTGGACGAGGAGCCGCTCGCGGAGACGCTGCGCCAGGACCCCACGTCGCTCGGCCGCAGGCTGCGCGCGAAGCTGGGCACGCAGGGCGGGCTGCTCGTCTACATGGACCAGTTGGAGGAGCTGGTGACGCTGTCCCCGCCGGAGGAGGCCGCGCTCGCGGGCGCCGCGCTGGGGTCGCTCACGGAAGCCGCCGGGGGCCTGCGGCTGCTCGCCACCGGCCGCAGCGACTTCCTCACCCGCCTCACCGCCGTGCCCGGCCTGGGCCCGGAGGTGCCGCACGCGCTGTACCTGCTGCGCGCGCTCACCCCGGAGGAGACGCGCGAGGCCATCGTGGGCCCGGCCCGCGTAAAGGGCGTGCGCTTCGAGTCCGAGGCCGTGGTGGACGCGCTCGTCGCCTCCACGGCGGCCTCCGACGGCGGCCTGCCGCTGCTCCAGTTCGCGCTGGCGGAGCTGTGGGACGCGCGCGACGAGTCCCAGGGCGTGATGACCCAGGCGGCGCTGGACTCGCTGGGCGGCGTGTCCGGCGCGCTCGCCCGGCACGCCGACGCCGCGGTGGCCCGCCTGCTGCCGGACCAGCGCTCGGCGGCGCGCGGGGTGATGCTGCGCCTGGTGACGGCGGACGGCACCCGCGCGCGCAAGACGGACCGCGAGCTCGTGGGTGACGACCCGCGCTACCGCGCCGCGCTGGAGGCGCTGGTTCGCGCGCGCCTGCTCGTGGCGCGCGAGGGGGAGGGTGGCACCGCGTACGAACTGGCCCACGAGGCGCTCCTCACCGGCTGGGCCACGCTGGCCCGCTGGCTGGTGGAGGCGGGCGAGCGCCGCGAGGTGCAGGCCCGGCTGGAGGCCGCCGCCGCGCAGTGGGAGCGCCTGGGCCACGCGCGCGAGTCGCTCTGGGGCCCGCGCCAGCTTGCGGAGACGGAGCTGCTGGAGCCGTCCGAGCTCACCCAGCGCGAGCAGTCCTTCCTCAGCACGTCCCGCCGCACCGGCGTGCGCAGCCGGCGCCTGAAGCTGGGCCTGGCGCTGGGCTTCATCGTGTCGCTGGGGCTCGTGTACGCGGGCCTCCAGTGGCGCGAGCGCCACGTGCTCAACGCGCGCGTGCGCGGCGAGCTGGCCGCGGCCGGCTCGGAGATGGACGCCGTGCGCCGCGAACGCGACGCGCTCCAGGCCGAGCGCGCGGAGGCCTTCGGGCTCTACGACACCGGCCACAAGGCGGACGGCGACCGGGCCTGGGCGAAGGTGGCCGGGCACGGGGCCCAGCTCTCCCACCACTTCGACGCCGTGGCGGACCGGCTGGAGCGCGCGCTGGCGCTGGCCCCCACCCGCACCGACGTGCGCGACGCGCTGGCGGACTTCCTCTACGAGCGCGCCCTGTGGGCCGAAAGCGAGCGCGAGCCCGTGCTGCCCGCGCTGCTCCAGCGCCTGCGCCTCTACGACGTCGACGGCGAGCGCTGGAGCCGCTGGAACACGCCCGCCCGCCTGTCCCTCCAGGTGGACGCCCCCGGTGCCTCCGCGGAGCTGCGCCCTGTGTCGCGCGAGGCCGGCGGACCGGACGTCGTGGGCGAGCCGCTGCCCTCCCCGGGCGCGCTGCCCTGGACCGACGTCACCGTGCCTCCAGGCACCTGGCAGCTCAGCGTGCGCGCGCCGGGCCACGAAGAGTCCGTGCAGCCGCTGCTGCTGACGCGCGGGGAGTCGCGCCGCGTCGCCGTGCCGCTCGTGCGCGCGGGGGCGCTCCCGCCGGGCTTCGCCTACGTGCCGCCGGGCGACGTGCGCTTTGGCAGCGCCGCCGAGTCCAGCGTGCGCGACTTCCTCAACGCCACCCCGCTGCACACGGTGCCCGTGCAGGGCTTCCTCATCGCCCGGCACGAGACGACGTACGCGGACTGGCTCCAGTACCTGGCGTCGCTGCCCCCCGAGGCCCGCGCCGCGCGCCAGCCCCGCGTGGGCACGGGCGGCTACGCCGGGGGCCTGGCGCTGGAGCCGGACGGCAACGGCTGGCGGCTGCGCTTCCAGCCCGGCGGCGTGCGCTATACGGCGCGGACGGGCGAGCCCGTGAGGTACGCGCGGCGCTCGCAGCGCACGGAGCAGGACTGGCGCCAGTTCCCCGTGAGCGGCATCAACTTCGCGGACGCGGAGGCCTACGTGACGTGGCTGTCCACGTCCGGGCGGGTGCCGGGGGCGCGGCTGTGCTCGGAGCTGGAGTGGGAGCGGGCCGCGCGCGGCGTGGACGGCCGCGAGTACCCCCACGGCTCCCGGCTGGGCGCGGACGAGGCCAACGTGGACGTCACCTACGGCAAGGACCCGGGCGGCTTCGGCCCGGACGTCGTGGGCAGCCACCCCGCGTCCCGCAGCCCCTTCGGCGCGGACGACATGGCGGGCAACGTGTGGGAGTGGACGCGCTCGTGGCTGGAGCCCGGCCGCCCGGTGGCCCGCGGCGGCAGCTTCGCCTTCAACGTGACGAGCGCCCGGTCCTCCAACCGGGAGCTGCCAGAGCCCTCGCTGCGCGACGTCACGGTGGGCCTGCGCGTGTGCGCGGACGCGCCCGTGTCCGGCGGCTGAGCACCACCGGACACTGAAACCCCCGGGAACCGCTGGGCTCGCCCCGGGGTCGCTCCCAACTGGAAGCCAGTGGACGCTGCAAGTGCCCGGACGGGCCTGCCGCGGTTGCCGCTCCCTCCCCCCGGACTGACCTTGACCGTGCAAGACGGTGCGGGTCGGGGTCGGGGAAGGGAAGGGGCATCCAGATGAGGACGTTGCAGCGAGTGGTCGCGGCGTGTTTCGCCGTCGTGGCGGTGGGCTGTGGCACGGAATCGTCGGAGCTCGACGCTCCCTCCCTGCGCACGCAGGTGGCGGAGGTCGTCTCCCCCAACGGGCGCAACCTCAACGGACGCAACCTCAACGGGCGCAACCTCAACAACACCGAGCTGGGCGGCATGCTGGTGTCCGTGGCGTACGCGGGCGCCCACTCCGCCGCCGGCAAGCCGCTGAGCAACGTGCGGCTGCAGGGCTCGGCCTTCTTCGGCCTGGACGGCACCACGTCCCTCTCCGGCACGGACTTCACCGGGGCGCGCTTCGTCGGCAAGATGGGCGACGACTCCACCCTGCACCTGCGCGTGGACAGCGTCACCCAGGGCAGCGGCGGTGACAGCGACCTGTGGTCCTACCAGGTCTCCTACCAGGGCTCCGACGGCAGCTGGCGCTCCGTGTGCCAGGACGCCAACGGCGCCGCGCTCCCCGCCATCGCCGTGGCCGGCCGCTGGAACTACCTCCAGGGCGTGGCGGGTGGCGGCGACAAGATTGAAGACGCCACCGCCTTCACCTTCGCCTGCGAGGGCGCCGCCATCGCGAAGTGCATGCACTTTGGCTACAAGCCCTGGGCCACCGCCGCCAACGGCGAGAGCCTCGCGGGCCACCACCAGGCCTGCACCCGCATGGTGCGCGCGGACTTCTGCGGCGACGGTGAGTCGCACACCTCCGATGGCCAGTGGGTCAACCTCTACGACGGCGTGGGCGTCCAGGCCGACACCGAGTCCTGGAACCTGGAGGCCGAGTGGAGCGAGGCCGGCGCCCGCTGCTTCACCGCGGAGACCCGCGCCCACGTGCCCGTGACGTGCTCGGGCTTCAGCCCCATCCCGGACTGCGGCAGCACCGGCCACTTCCAGTCCGGCACCCGCCTCATCAGCGAGTCGCCCTACGGCGCCAGCGGGTTGTAGCCAGACAGGTTACGGCAACCCCAGACTTGTAGCGGATTAGGTTACAATCTCTGGAAGTCGATAATTGTCAGTGTTTCATGTTATGAGAACGCCCTGTTCGCCTCCGTGTCGCAAGGACCGGAGGGGGATGGGGCGTTTTCCGCATTCACGGCAGGGGGGGAGGGGACCCGGGGGTTCCAGGGGCCCATGAACGGTGAGGAGGGGAGGGTGCCCCATCCGCGCGGCTGTCATCGCGGTATCCCCGTCGTGAGTGGAGCACACCCCATGAAGCCTGAGCTGTCTTTGCTGTGGAAGCACCCCGGGAAGCTGGGACGGCGCCTGCCGTTCGCGCTCCTGGCCTCGTCGCTGGTGGTGGGTTGTGGTCAGCCCGCCCCGGAGACGACGGAGACCCCCGCGCCCTCCGCGCCCCAGGCGGAGTCCTCCGCCCGGGCCGTGGACCCGTCCGGCCCCCTGGAGGCGGCGCTCGGTTCGACCCTGCAGGCCCTGGAGGGGGATGCGGCGCGCCCGGTGGTGGAGTCGCTGGTCGCCATTCCCCAGGCCGCGGTCAGCCGGGCCACGGCGACGGTGTTCCAGCTGAAGCTGGACGCGAAGCGCGTGGAGAACGAGGCGTTCCGCGGCGGGACGCTGACGATGGCGGACGGCGAGCAGCAGCTGGTGTTCCGCGACAACGGGCAGAGCGGCGACGCGGTGGCGGGGGACCTGCTCTTCACCGCCTCCGGCACGTTCGACTTCGTGGCGCTCCAGGCGGAGCAGCAGCGCATTGCCCAGGCGCAGTCCCAGTCTCCCACGCAGCTGACGACGGCCGTGTTCGAGAACCGCCGGCTCGTGCGCACCGTGCCGGTGACGGCGCTCAACCCCAACTTCCCGGTGGGCCAGCCCGTGCCCATCCAGCCCATCGGCCTGGCGTCGCTGGTGGATCCGGCGCGCTCGCTCATCATCCGGGCGCCCGCCGTCGTGAACGACACGACGCGCACCTATGACCCGTGCACCGGCGCGGGCAACCCGAACGGGAAGTGGACATTCAACTACCTGATGACGGAGATGGCCAACCAGCCCTTCACGGGCGTGGCCCCCTCCACCTTCGTGCGCGAATGGCTGCGGCAGTGGGAGCAGCCGCGCACGGTCAACGGCTTCGTGAACCCGCCGCGCACGTCCATCGGGACGAAGATCATCGGTCCCTGGCCGAAGCTGTCGTCCGGCGAGCTGAACCTGGCGAAGTCGCCGTTCAAGCTCATCGCCATCGTGAACCGGCTGGACCTGGCCGGCAGCAATCCGGCCTACGGCTCCGGCAGCGCGGGGGAGGGCCGCTTCATCTTCGCGGCCACCACGGGCACGGGCGCCTCCTGCTACACGGTGCCCTTCCTGGTCATCCTGGAGTACGGGGTGGACAAGAACGGCTGCGCGGCCATCAAGAGCTACGCGCAGCAGTGGCAGGCCCTGTCCGGGCTGCCGCTGGGCAGTGCGTCCTACAACGCGGCGCTGGAGGCCCTGACGGAGCAGTTCGCCAAACGCGACCTGTCCCCGCGCAAGCCCAACCGCAGCTCCATCAACCAGGTGCGCACCAACGAGGAGTGGCTGGCCAGCCCCTGGGAGCTGCGCGAGTTCCGCCTCTGGAACAGCACCATCAACCCGAACTCGTTCTCCACCACGCCGCCCCCCATCGTGGGCCTGCTCAACAGCCACACCGTGGCTCAGACCCCGGACCGCACCACGCAGAACACGCTGTTCCCGTCCTACGTGAACGCCAACACGGGGCCCATCGTCGCGGGCACGTACTCCGTCCCGCTGCCGTGGGGCGGTGGTCCGTTCCGCGGAGGCCGTGCCGTGGTGACGAACCCCGTGGCCACGCCCCCGTTCTGGAGCCAGCCGGCGTCCGTCATCCCCAACCGTCAGGCGCGGCATGTCTTCTCGCTCAACACCTGCGATGGCTGCCACGGCGACGAGCTGGGCACGAACTTCACCCACGTGAACTGGAACGGCGCGCTGTCGCCCTTCCTCAGCGGCGCGCTCACCGTGCCGGACCGCGCGGACGGCGCGCCCACGCGCACCTTCAACGAGGTGCTGGCCCGCCAGACGTTCCTGGACCAGATGGCCAACCAGAGCTGCCTCACGGCGTCGTTCGTGACGGCCCCGCCCAGCGTCCACTGAGCCTCTCTCCGGTGTGAGGGCTTCCGCGGCCTCCGTCCCGTTGCCTGGGGGCGGAGGCCGTCGCCGTTCAGGACGCCGCTCGCCAGGCTCCCCGCCTGCCGTGGGGACGGGCCGGGGGTGTTCTCCAGCTTCACGCTCCGTGGTGGCACGACTTCCCCGGGCGGGGGGGCAGCACCACGTTTACCCGGCTCCGGGGATGCCCCCGGGTTGGACCGGGGCTGTCAGCGGGGGCCGTGGAGGCAGGCCGTGGGACGCACCGAAACGAGAGCGGGACGCCGCGCCCGGAGCAGGGGTGCGCGGCTGGGGGCCGTGCTGGCCGTCGTCTGGCTGGCGGGCGCCTGCGGGCAGCGCTCCGAGGAGGCCGTCGCACCCACCGCGCCCACGGTGGTGTCTCTGGGACCGGAGAACGTGGTGCGCGTGGAGCCCACGCGGCTGGAGAGCGGCCCCGTCATCTCCGGGTCGCTCCAGGCGCGGCGGCTGGCCAGCGTCCGCGCGCAGGTGGGCGGCAGCATCCTGGACGTGAAGGCGGACCAGGGGCAGGCCGTGAAGGAAGGGCAGCTCCTGGCGCGCGTGGACGAGGGGACGCTGCGCGAGCAGGTGCTGGCGGCCAGCTCCACGCTGCGGGTGGCGCGCAATGCCTTGCAGGTGGCGAAGGCGGATGAGCAGCGCAACCAGATGCTCGTCAAGCAGGGCGTCATCACCCGCCGCGACTTCGAGCGCACGCAGCTTGCGCGGACGCAGGCGGAAGGGCAGCTGGCGGACGCGCAGGCGCGGCTGAAGCTGGCGCAGGATCAACTGGGGCGCACGAAGGTGACCGCGCCCTTCGCGGGCGTGGTGAGCGAGCGGCAGGTGAACGCGGGCGACATCGTCCAGCCAGGCGCGCCGCTCTTCACGGTGGTGGACCCCGCCACGCTGCGGCTGGAGGCCTCCGTGCCCGCGGCGCAGCTGTCCCAGGTGGAGGTGGGCACGTCGGTGGAGTTCCGCGTCAACGGCTACGCGGACCGCGCCTTCAAGGGGGAGGTGGAGCGCATCAACCCGGCGGTGGATCCGGCCACGGGACAGGTGCGCATCTACGTCAGCATCCCCAACACCGAGCAGACACTCCTGTCCGGCCTGTTTGCGCAAGGGCGCGTGGCGTCCCAGTCGAAGGAGGCGCTGGCCGTGCCGGTGGACGCGCTGGACACGCGCCAGGAGCCGCCCACCGTGCAGCGCGTCTCCAACGGCAAGGTGGAGCAGGTGGCGGTGACGCTGGGCCTGCGGGACGACGTGGCGCAGACCGTGGAGGTGCGCTCGGGGTTGAAGGCCGGGGACGTGGTGCTGCTGGGCTCCGCGCGCGACCTGACCAACGGCACGCCGGTGAAGCTCACCGCCGCGCCGGAGGGCTTGAAGAAGCAGCGCCCCGCCTCTCCACCGGAGGCCCAGCAGGGCGTGGGCGGCAGCGGGGCTACGCAGGCTCCGGCGCCGGCGGCGGCGGGCGTTCCCACGCAGCCCGCCCAGCAGGCTCCCGCGAAGTAGCGCCAGGCGTCTCCACTTCTTGAAGCAGCACCGCAGGAGTCGTCCGTGTTCATCTCCGACTTCGCCATCAAGCGCCCCATCATCACCGTCACGGCGATGGTGGCGCTCGTCGTGTTCGGCATCGTCGCCCTCATCAACCTGGAGACGGACGAGTTCCCGGACGTTCAGCAGCCGGTCATCAACGTCACCATCGCGTACCCAGGCGCATCACCAGACACGGTGGAGCGTGAAATCGTCGAGCCCATCGAGGACGCCATCTTCGCCATCTCGGGCGTGGACGGGAAGAAGACGACCTCCAGCTCCACGGACAGCCTGGCGAACTTCACGGTCTTCTTCGACTTCGAGAAGGACATCCAGGAGGCATCACAGGACATCCGCGACGCCATCTCCAGCAAGCGCGCGGACCTGCCGCAGGAGATGGAGGAGCCCATCCTCACGCGCTTCGACCCGGCGGACCAACCCATCGTGTCGCTGGTGCTGACGTCGCAGGCGCTGGACGTGCCCGCGCTGACGCTCATCGCGGATCCGCTGGTGGTGGGGGATTTGCGCTCGGTGCCGGGCGTGGCGCAGGCCACGGTGGTGGGCGGCGTGGACCGGGAGATGACGGTGCAGGTGCGGCCCGCGGCGCTCCAGGCAGCGGGCCTGTCGGTGGCGCAGGTGGTGGCCGCGCTCCAGGCGCAGAACCTGGCCGCGCCGGTGGGCCGGCTCAACACCGAGCTGCAGGAGCGCACCATCCGGCTCAAGGGCCGCCTGGAGACGCCGGAGGACTTCGCGCAGGTGCCCATCGCGGAGCGGGGCGGGCGCACGCTGCGGCTGGGGGAAGTGGCGGACGTGTTCGCCGGCACCGAGGAGCCGCGCACCCTGTCGCTCTACAACGGCGCGCAGGCGGTGGGCATCGAGGTCATCAAGGCCAAGGGCTACAGCACCACCGAGGTCGCGGACGGCGTGCGCGAGCGCGTGAAGATGCTCCAGCAGCGGCTGCCCGCCAACGCGAAGCTCGAAATCGTCCGCGACGCGGGCACGCGCGTGGAGAACTCCGTGGTCAACGTGCAGCAGGCCCTGATTGAAGGCGCGCTGCTCACGGTGCTGGTGGTGTTCCTGTTCCTCAACTCGTGGCGCTCCACGGTGATTACCGGTCTGGCGCTGCCGGTGTCCGTGCTGGCGTCGTTCGTGAGCGTGTGGGCGTTCGGCTTCACGCTCAACACCATGTCGCTGCTGGGCCTGACGCTCGCCATCGGCATCCTCATCGACGACGCCATCGTGGTGCGCGAGAACATCGTGCGGCACGTGGAGATGGGGAAGGACCACTACACGGCGTCGCGCGAGGGCACGAACGAGATTGGCCTCGCGGTGGCGGCGACGACGTTCTCCATCGTGGCGGTGTTCGTCCCGGTGGCGTTCATGTACGGCGTGGCGGGACAGTGGTTCAAGCCGTTCGCGCTCACCATCGCGTGCTCGGTGCTGGTGTCGCTGTTCGTGAGCTTCTCGCTGGACCCCATGCTCAGCGCGTACTGGCCCGACCCGCAGGTGGAGAAGGGCCAGCGGCGCAACTTCATCTCGCGCGGGCTGACGCGCTTCAACCACTGGTTCGACCGGCAGGCGGACCGCTACAAGGGCGTCATCGCCTGGGCGCTGGACCACCGGCTCGCGATGGTGCTGCTGGCGGTGGGCTCGCTGGTGGGCGCGGTGGCGCTGCAGGGCGTCTTCGGCGGCGCGGGCTTCGTGCCGGTGAGCGACCGCGCGGAGATTGAGATGCTGGTGGAGACGCCCGCCGGCTCCAGCCTGGACTACACGCGGCGCAAGGTGGAGGAGGTGTCCCGCCTCACGCGCCAGCATCCGGAGGTCGCGTACACGTACACGACCATCGGCGTGCCGCTGCCCCTGCGCTCGCCGGGTGTGGACCAGGCGCTGGTGTACGTGCGGCTCAAGCCGAAGGACGAGCGCAAGGCGAGCCAGGAGGTGCTGGGCAAGACGCTGCGCCAGGAGCTGCTCGCGGTGGGCGGCGCGAACGTGTCCGTGTTCACCAGCGGCTTCGGCGGCGCCATCAAGTCCATCCAACTGGAGCTGCGCGGGCCGGAGTCCAAGGGGCTCAACCAGTTCGCGCAGCAGGTGATGAAGGAGGTGAAGCAGGTGCCGGGCGCGGTGGACGTGGGGCTGTCCACGCGCGGTGAGAAGCCGGAGCTGGAGGTGGAGCTCAACCGCGGCGTCGCGGGCCAGCTCAACGTGACGGTGGGCCAGGTGGCGCAGTCGCTGCGGCCGGCCTTCGCGGGCCTGGACTCCGGTGACTGGGTGGACCCCATTGGCGAGACGCGCGACGTGATGGTGCGCCTGGCGCCGCAGTTCCGTGAGAACCCGTCCCAACTGGCGCAGCTGCCCCTGGTGGTGGGCATGAGCACCACGGGCACGCCGGTGACGGTGCCGCTGGGACAGGTGGCGTCGGTGAAGCAGACGGTGGGGCCGGCGCAGATCGATCACCTCAACCGCGAGAAGGTCATCAACGTGCAGGCGAACGTGGCGGGCCGGTCGCTGTCGGAGGTGATGAACGACGTGCAGACGCGGCTCAAGGCGGTGAAGGTGCCGCCGGGCTACGAAATTTCCACGGGCGGTGAGTCCGCGGATCAGCAGGAGGTGTTCGGTCGGGTGTTCCTGGCGCTGGGCGTGGCGGTGATGCTGATGTACCTCATCCTCGTCATCCAGTTCGGCTCGTTCCTGGATCCGCTGGCCATCCTGGTGTCGCTGCCGCTGTCGCTCATCGGCGTGGTGCTGGCGCTGGTGCTGACCGGGGACACGCTCAACATCATGAGCCTCATCGGCGTCATCCTGCTGATGGGCATCGTCGCGAAGAACGCCATCCTGCTCATCGACTTCGCCAAGTGGCAGCATGAGAAGGGCATGCCCTTGCGTGAGGCCTTGATTGAAGCGGGGCGCATCCGCTTGCGGCCCATCATGATGACGACGCTGGCGCTCATCGCGGGCATGGTGCCGGTGGCGCTGGGCCACGGTGAGGGCGGCGACTTCCGGGCGCCGCTGGGCCGCGCGGTGATTGGCGGCGTCATCACGTCCACGCTGCTCACGCTGCTGGTGATTCCAACGGTGTATGAAATCCTGGCGGACGCCCGCACGTGGATGGGCGGCAAGCTGCGCCGGGTGTTCAAGGCGAACGGGCAGGCACACGGGCCGGCGCACGGCGGCGGCGAGCCCCGGCCACAGCCGCAGGCCCGGCAGGACTGACGCGCGGAGGAAGCTCGCGTCACCCTCAAGGAACGGTTGGCGCATGGGGCGGGGGGCCATAGGGTCAGGAGTGTGGAGCTCCTGTCACCGCTGCCCGATTCGCACCGCTCGCTCGTCACCGAAGCCCTGGAAGCGCTGGGCGTCACCCGCTGGGTCCTGAGCATCCATGACCCCAGCTTCCCGGGCCTCCCTGGAGAGGACCTGGGGCGGGGCTCGCCGTACTCCGAGGGCGCCGCGCGCTTCCTCGCCTTCGCCCGGGACCTGGGCTTCACCGGCATCCAGTTGGGGCCGCAGGGGCAGACCACCGCGCACAACCCGTCGCCTTATGACGGCACGTTGTTCTCCCGCAACACGCTGAACGTGGCGCTCGCGCCGCTCACGGATCCCCACGGGCCCTGGGGCGCGCTGCTGTCCTCCGGCACGCTGGCCCGGCTCGCCTCCGACGTGCCCGCGGACGGTGGACCGGGTGCGCGCTACCACTCCGCGTGCCGGGGACAGGCGCTGGCGCTCCAGGAGGCGTGGGACACGTTCCGCCGCACCCGGGAGCCCGTGCTCGTGCAGCGCTTCGAGGCCTTCCGCGTGGAGCACCGGGAGTGGCTGGAGCGGGATGCGCTCTTCGACGTGCTCGCCACGCGGCACCACACGCCGGATGACTGGCGCGGCTGGGCGGACTCGCTGGCGGGGCGCCTGTTCGCGCCGCGCCCGGGAGAAGAGGCACAGGCCGAGGCGCGCATCCGCGAGCTGCTCACCGTCGAAGCGGAGGCGGTGGCGCAGTACGCCTTCCGCCAGTTCCTCGTGCATGAGCAGCACGGGCTGCTGCGCGAGCGCGCGGGGGCGTGGGGGCTCAAGCTGTACGGGGACCTCCAGATTGGCTTCTCGCCCCGGGACACGTGGGCACGGCAGGGGCTGTTCCTGCGCGACTACCTGATGGGCGCGCCGCCCAGCCGCACCAACCCGGAGGGCCAGCCGTGGAACTACCCGGTGCTGGACCCGGAACAGTACGTCGCGCCGGACGGTCCCGGCCCCGTGCTGCGCTACCTGGACGCGCGGCTGGGCAAGATGCTCTCCGAGTACGACGGGCTGCGCATCGATCATCCGCACGGGCTCGTGTGCCCGTGGGTGTACCGCGCGGGTTCGGCGGATCCGCTGCGCGCGGTGCAGGGTGGGGCGCGGCTGTTCTCCTCGCCGGACCTGCCGGACCATCCGGCGCTGGCGCGCTACGCCCTCGTGGCGCCGGAGCAATTGGACCGCTCGGTGCCGCGTCACGCGGATGGGTGGGTGAAGTCGCTCCCGGAGGAGCAGGTGCGGCGGTACGCCATCCTCTTCGACTCCGTGGTGCGCACGGCGCGCGAGCGCGGCCGGGCCCGCGAGGACGTGCTGTGCGAGGTGCTGAGCACGCTGCCCCATGAGCTGTCGCGCGTGATGGCGCGGGATGGCCTGGGCCGCTTCCGCGTCACGCAGAAGGCGGACCTGAACAACCCGGCGGACGTGTACCGCAGCGAGAACGTGGCCCCCGAGGACTGGGTGATGGTGGGTAACCACGACACGAAGTCGCTCTGGCGGCTCGTGTCCGAATGGCAGTGGAAGCACGCGCTGCGCGCCCAGGCGGACTACCTCGCGTGGCGGCTGCATCCGGAAGCGGAGGGGCGCGAGGACTTCGCGCGCGAGCTGGCGCAGGACCCCGGGCTGCTCGCGCAGGCGAAGTTCGCGGACCTGTTCGCCAGCCGTGCGCGCAGCGTGATGGTGTTCTTCGCGGACCTGCTGGGCATGCCCGACACGTACAACGCGCCGGGCTCCGTGGACGCGCGCAACTGGTCGCTGCGCATCCCGCAGGACTGGACCGCGCACTATCAGCAGCGGCTGCGCGCGGGCGCCGCGCTCAACCTGCCGCAGGTCCTGGCCATGGCACTGCGCGCGGGCGGCGCCGAGGTGCGGACCCGGCACGCGGAGTTGCTGACGCGACTGGATGCCGCCGCTGCCCTCCTTCGAAGCGGGGCGTGGTGAGTTGCATCATCCGCGCCAGGGCATGGCGAGCCACCGGTAGCGACAGCCCGTCCGGGGCGTATCGCGCGAACCTGTCCGACTGTCGGACAGGTTTTGAATCTCCGGGGCCTGGGTGGGCTGCCGCGTCCGCACGGCGGAAACCGGTCGGACAGGTTCTGGATCCCGTACCTGGGACGGCCGCGTCGGTGCGGCGAAAACCTGTCCGACAGTCGGACAGGTTCTGAACCCCGGGCCTGGGCGGGCAGCCACCGCGTCCGCGCTGCGGAAACCGGTCCGACAGTCGGACAGGTTCTGAAGCCCTGGGGCCAGGTGGGCTGCCGTCGCGTCCGTGCGGCGACAGCCGGACAGGTGCTGGAACCTCGTGCCTGAGCACAGCCGCCGCGTCCGCGCAGCGGAAACCTGTCCGACAGTCGGACAGGTTCTGGAACTTCGTGCCTGGGGCGGCTGCCGCGTCCGCGCGGCGGAAACTGGTCCGACAGTCGGACAGGTTCTGAAGCCCCGGGGCCAGGTGGGCTGCCGCCGCGTCGCAGCGGAGACCTGTCGGACAGTCGGACAGGTTCTGGAACTTCGTGCCTGTGGCCGGCCGCCGTGCCCGCACGGCGGAAACCTGTCCAACTGTCAGACAGGTTCTGGAAACCGGCATGGAGGTCCGGGGCCTGGGGCTCAGGTGATGCGCCGCATGTCGAAGCGGGACTGGAGGCTCCACTGGCCAGCGCTGTCCTGTACCTCTCCTCGCCAGGTGAAGCGGTCCGGCCCGATGTCGGAAAAGCTCCAGCGGATGGGCTTTCCGTGGTGCTCACCCAGCAGGATGAGCCGGTCTCCTTCACGGCCTCCCGCGAGCCGGTTGATGGCGCCGCCCGTGGGACTCACCCAGGTGATCTGCCACTTCCGCTCGGCCCGGTCGAACGTGCGCACCGTGGTGCCGTAGCGCCTGTTCGCACCGGGGCCTGACTGTGCAGGCGCGTGCCTCGACGGCACGATGAACACGTCCTGCAGCGCCCGTCCCTCCAGCACCCAGTGGAACCACCACTCGCCCTGGCTCTGGCGGATGCTTCCGTCCGCGTCGTGGTCCTGGATGGTCCCGGCCCAGCCTCCGACCAGCCACCCGAACGTGGCCGCCGCTTCGCCCAGCTCACTCGAAGGGCCCGGGCTCACCAGCGCGTCCACGAACTCCCGTGTCACGGACTCCGACGCGGCCGGCCCTTCCGCGAGCCTGCGCCAGATGCCGGCGTATTCGACGGGCAGCCCCTCCGCGTCCACGTCCAGCATCGCGGTGAAGCCGCTCTCCAGGCTCTCGTAGCGATAGCGCGCGGGCCCCACTCTCGCGTACCCCTGACGCGCGGGCACGACCTCCAGCGCGGGAAACCGCACCCACGCCGCGCGGATCTCCGCAGTGGTTCCCTCCTGGAGTCGCAGCCGTTGGATGGGAAGGGCGTTGGTGGAGGGGCTCAGGCCCAGGTCCACGTCCGTGCAGCCCTCCAGCTCCGAGGCCACGGCCCCGTCCCTGCGCCAGTGGCCCTCGCCGTCATGCTCCAGCATGAGCGCCCGCCGCTCGCCGCGCCAGGTCTGCGTCACGCTCACCCGACGCGTGCGCCACGCTTCGTCACAGACGACCGAGTACTCCGCTCGGAGCGGTGCGCCCTGCTCCGCGACGAGAATCACGCCCGACAGCTCCGCGCCCTCCTGGCCGCGCCGCGCCCGTGCATGCTCGAAACCCAGGTCATCCATCACGCGTCGCCAGATGAGCTCGCGCGTGACGGTTGTTGTTTCCATCGCCATGATTCGGTCACCCCGGTGGATGTGCGGGGGGCAGGATGGAGGGACGGACCGTGGCCGACTTGGGGAAAGTGGACCTGACCACCGCGCGTCTGCTGGCCTCCGGGGACGGGTGGCGCGTGCGAGAGATTGTCTGCCGCTCTGGCCCTAAGGACCCCGTCTTCGAGGAACAGCACACGGGCGTGTCCATCTCCGCCGTGCTGTCCGGCAGCTTCACCTACCGCTCCCGGAACGGGCGGGTGCTGCTGACGCCCGGCTCGCTGCTGCTGGGGGAGCGGCATGCGTCCTTCTGCTGCGGCCACGAGCACGGCGTGGGCGACCGCTGCGTCGCCTTCCACTTCGAGCCCGAGCTCATCGAGGAGGTGGCGCGAGGACTGCCCGGCGTGAAGCGGACGGACTTCCCCGTGCACCGGCTCCCGCCGCTCCAGCGCCTCGCGCCGCTGCTCGCGGACGTCCAGGCGCTGGCCGAGCAGCCAGGCTCGCGCGGCGCGGAGGAACTCGTGCTGCGCATGGCGGGCGCGGCGCTGAGCGGTGTCCACGAGGGCAGGGCGCGTCCTGTCACGTCCCAGGACGAACGGCGCATGGGGAACGCCGTGCGGTGGATGGAGGCGCACCTGGAGGAACCCCTCTCCCTGGCGCTGCTCGCGGAGGAGGTGGGCATGGGCCGCCACCACTTCCTGCGCACCTTCCGCAAGGTGGTGGGAGAGAGCCCCTACAGCTACATCCTGGGCCGCCGCCTGACACTCGCCGCAGAACGTTTGAGGACCGGTCCAGAGCGCATCGCGGACATCGCATTCGCGTGTGGGTTCGGGGACCTGTCGGAGTTCGTCCGCCGCTTCCGCGCTCGCTTCGGCGTCACCCCCTCGGCCTACCGTGTTCGCGCACGACCCGGGTCAGATAGGACAGACACCGGGGGCGCGGCCACTCTCCTTGGAAAACCTCGTTCTCGATGCTATCCGGTCTAGGCAATTCTTTGATTGGGTGAGGCACGGACCGCGTGGCGAAACATCGTGAGTGGGAGTTCGGAGCGCATCGCGCGCAATTCGAAGAGCCGGACCTGTTGGTGATGAAGTTCAACGGGCCCTCGAAGCTGGAGGACTCGAAGAAGGTGCTGGAAATCTGTCAGGAGGTGTCGGCGAAGGGGCCGGTGTTCGTCATCTCCGACGTGTCGAACTCCAGCATCGAGAAGGACGCGCGCGAGCTGCTGGTGGCGCAGGCGAAGGCCGAGTGGTTCCGCGGCCACGTCTACCTGGGCACGGGCCCGCTCCAGCGCGCGGGCGCCAAGGCGCTCATGCTCGCCCTGTACTTCACGGGCAAGTGGACGGTGGAGGTGGACTTCGCGGACTCGGAGCGCGAAGCGCGCGACCTCATCGCGAAGAAGCGCCTCCAGCCTCCGGCCGCCAAGAAGTAGGGAGCCCGTAAGCCCCCCGCCTCAGTGCTGGACGTCCAGCACGAGGCGCGTGGGGTTCGTCAGCTCCAGCACGCGGAACGGCGCGCGGCGCGCGGTGCCCAGCACCCACGTCACCTCGCCCTCGAAGTCGCACAGCCGCTCCAGCTCCAGCACCGACGGCAGCGCGGGCTTGAGCGTGCGCTGCGCCACCGTGGCCTGCCCCTGGTCGTCATGCGCCCGAGCCAGCGTGAAGCGCACCTCCAGCGCCGCCTGTCCCGGGGGCGTCACGTCGTCGCCCGAGCCGCAGCGCTGCACCGGCGTCTTCACGTAGCCCAGGTGGTAGCCCGGCAGGCGCGGCCCTTCGAACTCGAACACCGTGCGGTCGTAGTCCGGGTGCGTCCCCGTGCGCACCGAGCGCAGCGTGATGGAGGGCGGCTCGCCGCGCGGCCGCTCCACCGCCGCCGTCGTCCACGCCGCCTCCGCCGCCACGTCCGCCGTGGCCGCCGGCCTGCCCGCGTCCGTGGGGCCGGCCGCCTTCACGTCCAGCACCTGGTGCACCACCGGGGCGGTGGCCGCCGGGCCCTCCCGGGGCACGGTGTTGGAGGGCGGGGGGACGGCCGGCACGTCCATGGGGACGGTCTGGGGCTCCTGCTTCTGGCAGCCCAGGCCCAGCAGTCCACAAACCACTCCCAACGCGCACAGCCCCTGTCGCAGGTGCATCCGGTTCCTCCCATCAACCCCGTCACCCGGGGACTTCCCGAGTCCTCGCACACCGCGCGGGCCGAGGCCATGCCCCCGGTGCCTGGAAGATGCGCCCTGCCGGGCCCGTTGCGTATAGGTTCCGGCCGGCCGTGTCTCCCCGGCCCCCCTTCGTGCACTGGAGAGTTCCACCCCATGGCCCTCGACCTGACCTCCCTCCCGCGTCCCTCCCGCGACGACACCACCGTGAGCTCCATGGCGCGTGGGCTCGTGGGCAGCGAAATCCTCCGCATCGCGGCGGAGATCCGCGAGCTCGTGGCCAAGGGCAACAAGGTGTGCAACCTCACCGTGGGGGACTTCAGCCCGAAGGAGTTCCCCATCCCGGACGGCCTGCGCGACCAGATTGGCGCCGCGCTCCAGGCCGGTGAGACGAACTACCCGCCGTCCGACGGCGTGCTGGACCTGCGCCAGGCCGTGCAGCGCTTCTACGAGCGCTCCCTGGGGCTGAAGTACCCGCTGGAGGGCATCACCATCGCGGGCGGCGCGCGCCCCGTCATCTACGCCATCTTCCGCGCGGTGCTCGACCCGGGGGACGTCGTCATCTACCCGGTGCCGTCGTGGAACAACAACCACTACGCCCACATGCTGGGCGCGAAGAGCGTCGTGGTGACGACGGACGCGGCCGCGGGCTTCATGCCCACGCTGGCGCAGCTGGAGCCGCACCTGTCCACCGCGCGCCTGTTGTGCCTGTGCAGCCCGCTCAACCCCACCGGCACCATGCTGGACCCGGAGGCCCTGCGCGCCATCTGCCAGCGCATCGTGGAGGAGAACCGCGCGCGCGAGGGCCGCGGCCAGAAGCCCCTCATCCTGATGTACGACCACATCTACTGGGTGCTCAACTTCGGCAAGAAGCACGTCACCCCGGTGGCGCTGGTGCCGGAGATGGCGCCGTACACCGTGTTCGTGGACGGCATCAGCAAGGCCTTCGCCTCCACCGGCGTGCGCGTGGGCTGGGGCGTGGGCGCGCCCACCCTCATCTCCCGCATGCGCGACGTGCTGGGCCACGTGGGCGCCTGGGCCCCCAAGGCCGAACAGGTCGCCACCGCCCGCTACCTGGACGACACCCAGGCCACCGAGTCCTTCCTGACGACCATGCGCCAGCGCGTGGAGGTGCGCCTGGACGCCCTCTACAAGGGCTTCCAGCGTATGAAGGACGCGGGCCTGCCGGTGGATGCCATCGCGCCGCAGGGCGCCATCTACCTCACCGTGCGCTTCGACGTGGTGGGCAGGGACGGGCTCACCACCAATGACGCCATCCGCAAGCGCCTCCTGGAGAAGGCCCGCTTCGCGGTGGTGCCCTTCCAGGCGTTCGGCCTGGCGGCGGACACCGGCTGGTTCCGCCTCTCCGTGGGCGCGACCTCGGTGGCTGAAATCGAGGAGGCCCTGCCCCGTGTAGAGGCCACCGTGCGGGAAATCCTCGCGGCCAAATAGCCACTTTCCTCCACAGACCGGCAGGCAGGGAATAGCCTGCCGCCGCGCACGTTGAGGGCGCCGCCATCATGCTCAAGCGCTTCGTGGACGTCCGTGACGAGGAGGTGGGGGCGGTCCTCGGGGCGTTCGTCTACTTCTTCACGCTGATGTGCGGCTACGCCATCCTGCGGCCCATCCGCAACGAGATGGGCACCGCGGGGGACGTGAAGCACCTGCCCTGGCTCTTCAGCGTCACGTTCGGGGTGATGCTGCTGGCGGTGCCGGCCTTCTCCGCGCTGGTGGCGCGCTACCCCCGGCGGGTGGTGGTGCCGCGCGTCTACCGCTTCTTCCTCTTCAACCTGCTGGCCTTCTTCGCGCTGCTCAAGTGGGGCGTGGCGAAGGAGGGCGTGGCGCGCGCCTTCTTCGTCTGGCTGAGCGTCTACAACCTGTTCGTCGTCTCCATCTTCTGGAGCTTCATGGCGGACGTGTTCGCCAGCGACCAGGGCAAGCGCCTCTTCGGCTTCATCGCCGCGGGCGGCACCACGGGGATGATTGTCGGCCCGTTCCTGGTGGGCCGGCTGGCGGAGCCGGTGGGGCCGGTGAACCTCATCCTCGTGTCCGCGGTGATGCTGGAGGTGAGCGCGCAGTGCGTGCGCCGCCTGGGCCACTGGGCGCGGGACGTGCAGCACCAGCCCGCCACGCGCGAGGGGCCGGTGGGCGGCGGGATGCTCGCGGGCTTGCGGCTCTTGGTGACGTCGCCGTTCCTGCTCGCGCTGGGGATGCAGGTGCTGCTGTACGCGGCGACCTCCACGTTCCTGTACTACCAGGAGGTGCAGTTGGTCGCTTCCCTGGCGAAGGACGCGGCGGCGCGCACGGCGGCGTTCGCGGACATCGACTTCTGGGTGCAGGTGCTGACGCTGGGCATCCAGACGCTGGTCACGGGGCGCGTCATCTCCCGGCTGGGATTGGGCGTGGCCATGGCGGTGGCGCCGGTGCTGACGTTGATAGGGTTTGGGGTGCTCGCGTTCGCGCCGGTGTTGGCGGTGCTCATCGGCGTGAAGTCGCTGAGGGGCGCGAGCCACTACGCGCTGGAGCGCCCGTCGCGCGAAATCCTGTTCACCACGGTGGACCGCGAGGCCCGCTACAAGTCCAAGAGCTTCATCGACACGGTGGTGTACCGCGGCAGCGACACGCTGAGCGCGTGGCTGCAGGGCGGACTCACGGCGCTGGGCCTGGGCATGACGGGCCTGTCGCTGGCGGCCGTGCCCGTGGCCGCGCTGTGGCTGGCGGTGGCCCTGTACCTGGCGCGCCAGCAGAAGACGCGCGCCGCTGAAAGCATTCCGCAGACGCAGACGACCCTTCCCGGAGGAACCACGGCATGAAGCTGTCCCGAAGAGGCGTGATTCAAGCAGCGGCCGCGTTGGGCGCGGTCCAGGTGTTGGGCTGTGCATCGTCCCCCAAGGCGGGCCCGGCCGACGCGAGCAAGGGCGGGGATGACGCTGGTCCGGGCAAGCCCCTGAACATCCTCATCCTGGGTGGCACCCGGTTCCTGGGCCCCGCGCTGGTGCAGGCGGCGCAGGCGCGCGGCCACACGCTCACGCTCTTCAACCGCGGCAAGTCCAACCCGGGCCTCTTCCCGGACGTGGAGAAGCTCCAGGGCGACCGCGACCCCAACAAGGGTGAAGGCCTGAAGGCGCTGGCGGGCCGCAAGTGGGACGCGGTCATCGACACGTCCGGCTACGTGCCGCGCATCGTGAAGGCGTCCGCGGAGCTGCTCGCGCCCAACGTGGGGCAGTACGTCTTCATCTCCAGCGTGTCCGTCTACAAGGAGATGACGAAGAAGGACCTCAACGAGTCCGACGCCGTGGGCACCCTCCCGGACGAGACGAAGGAGGAGGTCAGCGAGACGAGCTACGGCCCGCTCAAGGCGCTCTGCGAGAAGGCGGCCGAGGCCGCGCTGCCCGGCCGCACGCTCAACATCCGCCCCGGCCTCATCGTGGGCCCGGATGACGGCTCCGACCGCTTCACCTACTGGCCGCTGCGCGTGGCGAAGGGCGGCGAGGTGCTGGCCCCCGGCGACGGCGAGGACCCGGTGCAGATCATCGACGCGCGCGACCTGGCCGCGTTCATCATCCGCAACGTGGAGCGCCGCACCGCGGGCATCTTCAACGTCACCGGCCCGCTGAAGCCCATGAACATGAAGGGCATGCTGGAGGACATCCAGAAGGCCACCGGCAGCGACGCGCGCTTCACCTGGGTGGACACGGCCTTCCTGGACCAGCAGAAGGTGACGGCCTTCGCGGACATGCCCGCGTGGGTGCCGCGCACCGGCCCGGAGAGCGGCATCGGCGCGGTGAGCATCACCCGCGCCACGCAGGCGGGGCTCACCACCCGCCCGCTGGCGGACACCGTGCGTGACACGCTGACCTGGTTCCACGGCCTGCCGCCGGAGCGCCAGGAGAAGCTGCGCTCGGGCCTGTCCGCGGAGCGGGAGAAGGAAGTGCTCGCCGCCTGGCACCAGGCGAAGGGCACGGCCAAGGCGGGCTGAGTGGAATGGCGCGGCGGCCGTCTTTCCCCTCGCGGTTCGGAGCGCTCCTGATGCTGGGGGCGCTCTGGAGCCTGCTGTCGGGGTGCAGCCGGTCCCCGGCTCCGGGGGCCGCCGTGACGCCGTTCAATCCCAACGCGGCCGGGTGCTACCAGCGCCTGGAGAAGGTGAACCCCGCGTTCCAGCAGGGCTACCGGGACCTGGCGGCGCTGCTGGCCCAGCCGGCGCCGCTCGTGTCGCTGCTGCCCGGCGTGGTGGCCGCGCACGAGCGCGTGCTCCAGGCGGGCCGCGCCGCACCGCCGGGTTCCCGGCTGCCGGAAGAGGACGTCTACGTCTGCTGCCTGCGCGACACCCTGGAGGGCCGGGTGGCCCGCGAGGTGAAGGCGCTGGTGGACGCCGACGCGGGCACCGGGGACGCGCGGGCAAGGTTGGAGGCGCTGCTGGCCGCGCTGCACGGCCTTCCCTGGTCCGGCCCCAAGTGGACGGACCACGAGCGCCCCGCCCTGGAGAAGCACGTGCGGGACGCGCTCGCGGCGCTGCCGTGATGTGATGGGGGCGGCACCTCTTCCCCCTGGTGGGTGAAATCCATGGCGAACGGCGAGAACGTCGACCTGTCGGCCACCCGGCCCGCGGAGTACCTGCGCGAGGGACTGCTGTCCCCGGAGGGCAAGCCGCGCGAGGGGCTCAACGGCCTGCACTCGCTGGGCATGGCCCACCGGCTGAAGCTGGAGGGCACGAAGCCGGAGGCCGTGGCCGCGCTGCTGGCCAGCCTGGTGAAGGCCTCCGGGCGCTTCATCCCGAAGGAGCCGCGCAACGCGGACCTGCCGGAGTCCGCGCGTCAGGAGGTGGCGGCGGCCTGGAGCACCACGGGTCCCACGGGCACGGGAGTCCTGGGCGAGCTGCGCGCGGCCATCCTGCCGTGGGTGAAGGACACCGCGAACCTGGGCGCGATGCTGCTGCACGTGGAGCGCATCCACCGGCAGCTGCTGCTGGTGTCCGTGACGCCGCCGGCGGGCGCCTGACGCCTGGCCGGAGGGCGGCCGGGCGTGCGAGGGCGGCCCGCCGGGCAGGCGGGGAACAATGGATGCTGGCCGCCCGCGTCATGCGTCCGCACCTTCCCGCCATGGAACGCGACCGGGACAGCAGGCATCACGTGGTCATCGTGGGGGCGGGCTTTGGCGGGCTTCAGGCCGCGAAGGCTTTGGGCAAGGCGGACACCGTGCGGGTGACGGTGGTGGACCGCTACAACCACCACCTCTTCCAGCCGCTCCTGTACCAGGTGGCGACGGCGGTGCTGAACCCGGCGGACATCTCCGCGCCCATCCGCAGCGTGCTGCACTCGCGCAACACGGAGGTGCTGCTGGCGGAGGCGAAGTCGGTGGACGCGCGCCGCAAGGTGCTGGTCGTGGAGGGCGGGGAGATTCCCTACGACTCGCTGGTGCTGGCCACGGGCGCGACGCACTCGTACTTCAAGCACCCGGAGTGGGCGCAGGTGGCGCCCGGCCTGAAGACGCTGGAGGACGCGGTGCGCATCCGCGAGCGCGTGCTCACGGCCTTCGAGGCCGCGGAGCGCGAGTCCGACCCCGTGCGCCAGCGGCAGTGGATGACCTTCGTCATCATCGGCGCGGGGCCCACGGGCGTGGAGCTGGCGGGGGCGCTCTCGTACATGACGCGGCACGCGCTGCCGAAGGACTTCCGGCGCATCGACACGCGCGAGGCGCGGGTGATTCTGCTGGAGGGGCTGCCGCGCGTGCTCAACGCCTATCCGGAGGAGCTGTCGGAAGCGGCGAAGAAGGACCTGGAGGCGCTGCACGTCGAGGTGCGCACCGGCGCCATGGTGACGGGCATCGACGAGGAGGGCGTCACGTTCGGGGACGAGCACATCGCCACGCGCACGGTGCTGTGGGGCGCGGGCGTGGCGGCGTCGCCGCTGGTGCGTTCGCTGGAGGTGCCCCTGGACCGCGCGGGGCGCGTGAAGGTGTCTCCGCAGCTCACGGCGCCGGGCCTGAACGACGTGTATGTGATTGGCGACGTGGCCGCGGTGGAGCAGAACGGCAAGCCCGTGCCGGGCATCGCGCCGGCGGCGATGCAGATGGGGCGGCACGTGGCGAAGACCATCCGCGACCGGCTGCAGCAGAAGCCGCTGAGCCCGTTCCGCTACCACGACAAGGGCAGCTTCGCGGTGATTGGCCGCGGCTACGCGGTGGGCTTGCTCTTCGACAAGTGGAGCATGAAGGGGCTGCCCGCGTGGCTGGTATGGGCGGGCGTGCACGTGGCCTACCTCATCGGCTTCCGCAACCGCGCCTCCGTGATGCTCAACTGGGCGTACACGTTCTTCACCAAGGGCGGCCGCGACATGCGGCTCATCACCGGCAAGGTGGCGACCCGCCTGCCCGCCCTGGCGCCCTCCGCGCAGGGCCCCGTCCTCCCGCCCTCCGCGCGGCCGGAGCTGCCGGCGTCGCAGCCTGCGCCGGTGCACTGAAGCCGCAGGACGTGCGAAGTGGTGAAGGTCGCCCCGGTGCCGCGCTGGCGCCGGGGCGATTTCCGTTTTGATCGGGACCCCTCGCCGCGTTCCGGTTCCGGCCGCTGCCTCCCTGGAGGGCATGCGGGCGTGACGGAGCGGGACAGGTGGCCCCTGGCCATGTCAGCCTGCCGCGATAGGGAAGGGTAGGGCTGCGCACTGCGGGGGGCCCGACCCCGCGGGTGGGCGGCCGGGGCGGGGAGGGGACAGGCCATGAGGTGGGATGAGATGGGCGAAGCGCCCGGATGGGACAGGACGGTGTCGCGGGACGGGAGCGTGGATGGTGGGACGGCTCGCGGTGGACGGGGATCCGTCCTCGCGGTGGTGGCGGAGAAGCCCGCCGTGGCGCGCGACATCGCCCGCGTCCTGGGCGCCAACGAGCGCGGCGAGGGCTTCCTTCGCGGCAACGGCTACGTCGTGACGTGGGCCATCGGCCACCTGGTGGGCCTGGCGCAGCCGCATGAGATTCGCCCGGAATGGAAGAAGTGGCACCGCTCGCACCTGCCCATGCTGCCGGCGGACTGGCCGCTGGTGGTGTCGGACTCGACGAAGAGCCAGTTCGAGGTCGTCCGCCGGGTGATGAACGCGCCGGAGGTGTCCGCCGTGGTGTGCGCCACGGACGCGGGGCGCGAGGGCGAGCTCATCTTCCGGTACATCTACGACGCCGCCGGATGCCGCAAGCCGGTGCGGCGGCTGTGGGTGTCGTCGCTCACCGAGCGCGCCATCCGCGACGGCTTCCAGCAGCTCAAGGACGGCAAGGCCTACGCACCGCTGGCGGACGCCGCCATGGGGCGCAGCCGCGCGGACTGGCTCGTGGGCATGAACCTGTCCCGCCTCTACACGCTGGCGAGCGGGACCTACGGCAGCATGCTGTCCGTGGGACGCGTGCAGACGCCCACGCTGGCCATGGTGGTGGAGCGCGAGCTGGCCATCCGCGACTTCGTGCCCCGGGACTACCTGGAGGTCGTCGCCACCTTCGTGCCTCGCGGCAAGGGCGCGCCGGCGGGGGCGAAATACCAGGGTACCTGGTTCCGCTCGGGGCCGGACGGCAAGCCGGTGATTCCGCCGGGCTACGACTCCGTGCGCGAGGCGCGCCGGCTGGACGCGGACGGCGTGGAGGCGGGCCGGGTCATCGACCGGGTGCGCGGCGGCAGCGCGGCGGTGGAGTCGCTGGACGCGGAGACGAAGCGGATGCCGCCGCCGCTGCTCTACGACCTGACGGAGCTGCAGCGCCACGCGAACCGGCTGTTCGGCTTCAGCGCGCAGCGCACGTTGGAGGTGGCGCAGGCGCTCTATGAGAAGCACAAGCTCCTGAGCTACCCGCGCACGGCCAGCCGGCACCTGTCGCAGACGGTGGCGGACACGCTGCCGGAGGTGGTGCGCGCCATCCAGGCGCCCTACCACGAGGACCTGGCGCCGGGCACGGGCGAGCGTCCGCTGGGCAAGCGCTACGTGGACGACGCGAAGGTGACGGACCACCACGCCATCATCCCCACGCCGATGCCCGCGTCGGGCGTGCGGCTGTCGCCGGACGAGCAGCGCCTCTATGACCTGGTGTGCCGCCGGCTGCTCCAGGCGTGGCACGAGGACCACGTCTGGAAGGTGACCACGGTCATCACCGCGGTGACGTCGAAGGGGGACGCGGGGCCGGTGGTGGACCGCTTCCACAGCGCGGGCACGCAGGTGGAGAAGGTGGGCTGGAAGGTCCTGGACGTGGGGGGCGGGCAGAAGGCGCCGCGCCTCAAGCCGGAGGGCAAGAAGGGCGCGGACAAGGACAAGGAAGACGAGCCGGACGACGAGCCGCAGGACCTGCCGCCGGGGCTCGCGCGCGGGCAGGCGCAGACGGTGGCGGACGTGGAGGCGGTGAAGAAGCGCACGCGTCCCCCGCCGCGCTTCACGGAGGCGACGCTGCTGACGGCGATGGAGTCCGCCGGGCGCACGCTGGATGAGAAGGAGCTGGTGGACGCGATGCGCGACACGGGGCTGGGCACGCCCGCGACGCGCGCCGCGACCATCGAGCTGCTGCTCGAGCGCGAGTACCTGACCCGCGAGGGCAAGCGGCTGGTGGCCACGGAGAAGGGCATCCACCTCATCCAGGTGGTGCACCCGGACGTGAAGTCGCCCGTGATGACGGGGCAGTGGGAGGCGTGGCTCCAGCGCATCGAGCGTGGGCAGGGCGCGCTGGACGCGTTCATGAGCGGCATCGAGGCCTATGTGCGGGAGGTCGTGGGCCAGGCGCCCACATCGCTGCCGCCCACGCCGGCCACGGCCCGGAGTGGTGGCCCCGCGCCCGCGAGTGGACGCTTTGAATCGAGCCGGCCGCATCCCGCGCAGGCGCCCGCGGAGGAACTCTTCCGGACCCGTGAGGCCGCGACCGCCACCGTGCGGAGCGCGGCCCGAGCCAACACCGCGCGCAACGAGGTCGGTGCCGCCGCGAGCATGCCGCACGCGGGAGCGGGCTCCGCATTCGGCCACGGCGCGGCAGGCGATGCACGCCGCGCCATGGGCGCATCCGGAGCAGGCGCTCCTGTCAGCGATGCGCGTCACACGGGTGCATTCGGAGCAGGAGCCCCCGTCAGCGACGCTCGTCACGGTGCCCACGGTGGATCCGACGCGCACACAGGACCCATGCGTCCCGCGACGGGCGCTCCGGCTCACGGCCCCCACGGAGACACGGGTGGATGGAACACGGCCCGGAACGCGCCCAACATTCCTCCCGCGGAGGTGCGCTCCGCGTTCGTGCAGGCCTCCTCCGAAGGCTTCGGCCGGGCGAAGCGCCAGCCCCAGGCCGTGAACATGGGCAGCGGCCGGCCGGAGCGCGTCCACCGCGCGCCCACGCCTCCGGACAAGCTGCGTGGCCTCCTCAAGGAGGCCTTCGGCTTCAACGACTTCCGCCCGTACCAGGAAGAGGTCTGCCGCGCGGCCACGTCCGGTGAGGACCTGCTCCTCGTCATGCCCACGGGCGCGGGCAAGTCCCTCTGCTACCAGCTCCCGGGCCTCGCTCGCGCGGGCACCACCGTCGTCGTCAGCCCGCTCATCGCGCTGATGGAGGACCAGGTGCTGCGGCTCCAGTCCCTGGGCTTCGCCGCGGACCGCATCCACTCCGGCCGCGACCGCGCCACCTCCCGGCAGGTCTGCGCCGAATACCTGGAAGGCCGCCTGGACTTCCTCTTCATCGCTCCGGAGCGCCTGGGCGTCCCCGGCTTCGTGGAGCTGCTCGCCCGCCGCACGCCGTCGCTCATCGCCATCGACGAGGCACACTGCATCTCGCAGTGGGGCCATGACTTCCGTCCGGACTACCGGCTGCTGGGCTCGCGCCTGCCGCTGTTGCGCCCCGCGCCCGTGGTGGCCCTCACCGCCACCGCCACGCCGGACGTGCAGAAGGACATCGTCCAGCAACTCGGCCTGCGCGGCTCCCGGGGCGGCGCCGCGCACACCTTCATCCACGGCTTCCGCCGCACCAACATCGCCATCGAGGTGCGCGAGCTGAACCCGGGCGCGCGCGGCGACGCCATCCTGTCGCTGCTGAAGAACCCCGAGCACCGGCCCGCCATCGTCTACGCGTCCACGCGCAAGCACGCCGAGCAGTACGCGGACCTGCTCGCGCACGACTTCCACACCGCGCCGTACCACGCGGGCCTCCAGCCCCAGGAGCGCGACCGCATCCAGGCCGCGTTCCTCAAGGGCCACCTGGAGGTCATCGTCGCGACGACCGCGTTCGGCATGGGCATCGACAAGCCGGACGTGCGCACCGTCATCCACGCGGCGCTGCCCGCGAGCCTGGAGGGCTACTACCAGGAGCTGGGCCGCGCGGGCCGCGACGGTAAGGATTCGCGCGCGGTGCTGCTCCACGCCTTCGTGGACCGGCGCACCCACGAGTTCTTCCACCGCCGCGACTACCCGGACCCCTCCGTCCTGGAGCGCATCTACCAGGCCACCTCCAACGAACTGGAGCCCAAGGCCTCCATCCAGGCCCGCGTGCGCGGCGACCCCGAGGCCTTCGACAAGGCCCTGGAGCAGCTGTGGATCCACGGCGGCGTGGAGATGACGCCCGACGAGGACGTGCGCCGCGGCCGCGCGGGCTGGGCCGTGGCGTACATCGCGCAGCGCGAGCGCAAGCAGCTGCACCTGGAGCAGATGGGCCGGTACGCGGAAGCGCACGACTGCCGCATGCGGCACCTGGTGGCGCACTTCGGCGACGTGCAGGACTCCGGCGCCGCCTGCGGCCTGTGCGACGTCTGCGCCCCCGAGTCCTGCGAGGTGGTCCGCTTCGAGGAGCCCTCCGCCATGGAGGCCCACGCGCTGGGCCGCATCCTGGAGGCCCTGCACGCGCGCGACGGCCAGGCCACCGGACGGCTCCACCGGGAGCTCTTCGGAGAACAGCTCCACCGCCGCGACTTCGAGCGGCTCGTGGGCGGACTGGTGCGCTCGGGGCTGGTGCGCCTGGACTCGGACTCGTTCGACAAGGACGGCCAGGTCATCCTCTTCCAGCGGCTGTCCCTGACGGACACCGGCCGCCGCGCGCGCGTCATCGCCCCCGGGCAGGTGGTGCTCCCCCAGGCGCGCGAGGTGCCCTCCAAGAAGCGCAAGGGCCGCACGGCCGCCGGCGGCACGAAGCGCACGACCCGCAAGCGCGCGGCCAGCAAGGAGGCCGCGCCCCGGGCGCGTGGCAAGAGCCGCCGTGGCACCGACTCCTGGACGCCGCGCGAACCCACCCCCGACGCGGACTTCAGCCAGGAAGCGTTCCCCACGGACGCACCCCCTCCGGCCCGTGGCGGCTGGCGGGCCCGCGCCGCGTCCGAGTCACCGCCGAGCTTGGGGGGCTCCGGCGCCCGGGCGTCGTGGAACGCGTCCCGCGCCGCGCCGCCGGAGCCGGGCTACGCGCTGCCCCCGGCGTCCCCCGCCCTGGTGGAGTCCCTCAAGGCCTGGCGCCTCACGGAAGCCCGCAAGCGCAAGGTGCCCGCCTTCCGCATCCTCACCGACCGCGTGCTGGACGCCATCGCCAGCGCGCGGCCCTCCAGCGGCGCGGAGCTCATGTCCATCCACGGCGTGGGCCCCGCGCTCACGGAGCGCTACGGTCCGCAGATCCTCTCGCTCGTGTCCCGCCGCTAAAGGGCCGCCCCGTGTCTCGCGGTGGACACGGGGCGCTCGCGGATCCGCCTCGAACCGCCTGACAAGGGAAAGCCCTTTCCTGGGTCGCAGGCGCGGAGGGCAACCAACCGGGCAGGGAAGCTTGTTTCCCAAGCTTGTAGGCAAAAGTCCGGGTGCCACCTTCTCGTCCACACGCGCATTGGGATGGGCGTGGGGGTTCAAGGGGGCGCGCAATGGAGCTGGGCTTCGAGACGATTGGCAACGCCACACTCATCTGTCACGACAACGGTCCGGTGCTGGTGACCGACCCCTGGACGGACGGGGACGCGTACTTCGGCAGCTGGACGCTGTCCCATGAGGTTCCGGACGCGCAGCGCCAGGCCATCATCGACTGCCCCTACGTGTGGCTGTCGCACGGCCACCCGGACCACCTGAGCATGGCGTCGCTGGAGAAGCTGCGCACGCGCACGCTGCTCGTCCCCAACCACGTGGGCGGCCGCATCCGGGATGACCTGCGCGAGGCGGGCTTCCGCGTCCAGGTGCTCCAGGACCGTCAGTGGACGCGCCTGTCCCCGCGCATTCGCGTGCTGTGCCTGCCGGACGTGAACCAGGACGCGGTGCTGCTCGTGGAGGTGGGCGGGCGGCTCATCGTCAACCTCAACGACGCCGGGGACCGCGGCCAGGGCCGCTTCGTGCGCCGGGTCATCAAGGAGTACAGCGAGACGTACCTGCTGGCCCTGTCCGGCTACGGCGACGCGGACATGATGAACTTCTTCACCGAGGACGGGAACCGCATCCTCCCGTACGCCGCGGCGAAGACGCCCGTGGGACAAACGATTGCGCGCATGGCGGAGACGTACGGCGTGCGCTACTTCGTCCCCTTCAGCTCCATGCACAAGTACCAGCGCGCGGACAGCGTCTGGTGCTCCGAGTACACCACCACGCTGCCGGACTACGCGCGGGGCTTCGCCTCCAACACCTGCGAGATGCTCCCGGCCTTCCTGCGCCACGACTTCACCAACGACTCCTCCGTCTCCATCAACCCCAAGGAGCGCGCCATCAAGCCGGTGGACCCCAAGGCGTACGGGGATGACTGGAGCGAGTGCCTGGACGCGGACGAGGCGAAAGAGCTGGAGCAGTACTTCCGCGCCGTCGAGCACCTGGGCACCGTGCTGGACTTCCTGCGCTTCCGCGTGGGCGGCAAGGAGCACGTCATCGAGTTCAACAAGCGCCGCTTCCACAAGGGCATCACCTTCGAGGCGCCCCGCAACTCGCTGATGACCGCCGTGAAGTACCAGGTGTTCGACGACCTGCTCATCGGCAACTTCATGAAGACCACCGTGCACGGCGGCTTCGGCAAGGGCAGCCTCTATCCGGACTTCAGCCCCTACGTCGCCAAGTACGCGGACAACGGCAAGGCCCGCACCGCGGCGGAGCTGCGCAACTACTTCAACGAGTACAAGAGCCGCGACATGGTGGGCTACCTGCGCCACCAACTGGATGCCCACTGCGTGCGCCCCCTCCAGATTCAGTCCGCGGAGCTGCTGCGCACGCTCCTGCCCCCCGGCTCCAACACCTTCCGCATGGCCAAGGAGACCTACTGGAAGATGCGCCGGGCCATCCTCTAGGGTGACCTGAATCAGGACACCCCGCTGTCCCTTTCTCGGACAGCGGGCCTCCTCCCGGGAAAGCCTAATCCTTTCCCGGGCTTGGAATTGTGAACGTCACGTCAAGTGACGGTTGACGAGGAACGGGCTGGAGCGGGGGTGCTCCAGAGATCCCCGCGTTTCCTGTTTTTCTCCTGTGAAACGCCGTTGGCCCGGCAGTTGCTGAATGGCCCGGCGCGCGGCCCGCGGCTGGCGGGAAGGCCAGGCGGTAGCCGCGCATCCCCCGAAGCACACAGGAAGAGTTCCCGATGCTCAAGTTCCGCTCTGTTGCGATGCTGGCCGGTGTCTCGCTGCTCGGTGCCGCGTGTGGTGGTCCCGAGGCGGCGCAGGAGTCCGAGGTCAAGCCCACGTGGGAGGAGTTCCAGGCGAACGCCTACCGCGAGCCGTGGGAGGGCGGGAAGATCATCGTCAACGGTGACGAGGCGCTGGATTCCGAGGAGGAGCTCAAGGCCTACTTCCACAACGTCGTCGAGGCGCAGCTGGGCAAGTCCCAGGATGGCCTGGCCGTGTACTACATCGGCGGCGACATCAAGTGGAGCAGCACCCAGAAGCTGAACCTGACCTACTGCATCAGCAACAACTTCGGCACCAACAAGACCAAGATGGTGAACGCGATGGCGAGCGCGACGGCGGCCTGGGAGGCCACCGCGAGCGTCAACTTCACCTACCTGTCCCAGTACGACGCGTCCTGCACCGCGTCCCAGACGGGCGTGCTGTTCGACATCCGTCCGGTGTCCGGCCAGTCCTACGTGGCGCGCGCGTTCTTCCCGAACTCCAGCCGCTCCGGCCGCAACGTCCTGGTGGACAGCAGCGCCTTCGGCAACCTGTCGCCCTGGACCCTGACGGGCATCCTGCGCCACGAGCTGGGCCACACGCTGGGCTTCCGCCACGAGCACACCCGCTCCACCGCGAGCGGCTGCTACGAGGACAGCCAGTGGCGTGCGCTGACCTCCACCTACGACCGCGCCTCGGTCATGCACTACCCGCAGTGCAACGGCACCCAGACGGGCGACCTCGTGCTGACGACCCTGGACAAGCAGGGCGCCCGCGCGCTGTACCCGTGAGCTGAGCAGCACCCTTGAGGGGGCAGGGGCTGGTGGGGGCGTCAACGCGCTCCCGCTGGCCCCGTGCCGTTTCTAGAAGCGGGCGCTGACCTCGTCGACCTCGGAGGGGCGCTCGAAGAAGATGAGCGTCTTGCCGCCGCGCTCGCCAATCTCCAGGCACTCCAGCGCGCCGCTCTGGCTGTCCAGCTCCGCGACGAGCAGGTCCGGTTCGAGGATGCGGTGGGTGATGCGCTCGTCCTCGCGGCCCACGATGATCTGCACCGCGCCGGAGTCGCTGCCCTTCGTCTCCAGGGAGATGTCCACCAGGGGCAGGCGGTCGGCCAGGGGCTGGTCGCCCGTGTCCGCGTCGATGGACTCCACGCGCACCCACTGCGTCGCGGACTGCTTGCTGATGCCGGCGAGGTAGCTCGCCCACTGCTCCCGGGGGATTTCCTGGTTGATGTGCGCCATGGGCCGCCTCCGCGTGCCTGTCGTGTGCCTCAACCGTAAGGCGTCTGACTCGCGGGTGAAGGACGGGCCCGGCTGAACGACGCTCCGGGGACCCCGCGGACCGGGCCCCGGCACGTCGGCTGCTGCTCCGGCTCAGTCGCGCACGGTCGTCACGGCATCGTCCTTCAGGACCAGGCGCACCGTGGCGGCCTTGCCGTGGCCGAAGTGTTCGTACGCGGCCTGCTCCAGCGCGGGGGCCAGGGCGGTGCGCAGGCCGCGGGCGCCCGTCTCGCGCTTGATGGCGCGGGCGACGATCCACTCGCGCACGGCGGGGTCCACGGAGAGCTGGAGGCCCTCGTGGGCGAACTCGCGCTCCCAGGTGCGCAGCACGTTGTCCTGGAGGATGTCCCCCAGCGTGGCCGCGTCCAGCGGCGCGAAGGACACCAGCCGGTTGAAGCGGCCGATGAGCTCCGGGATGAAGCCGTAGCGGGAGAATGCCGTCGTGTTCTCCAGGTGCTCCTCGGTGATGCGCGTGGCGATGGACTCCAGGTCCTTCTGCCCGCCCTTGCCCGGCTCGCGGCCGAAGCCCACGCGCTCCACGTGGGCCATGGTCTCCGCGGTGCCCCGGAAGCCGCTGAAGGCGCCGCAGGCGATGAAGGTGATGCAGCCCATGTCCAGGGATTCGGAGCGGATCCGGCTGGTGAAGCCGAAGTCCGGCGGGAAGGTGGCCTGGGCCGCGGACAGCAGGTGCAAGAGGCTGCGCTGCACGCCAAAGCCGCTCACGTCCTTGGTGGTCTGCTGGCCGGAGAAGCGGCTGTCGGAGCGGCTGGTGGCGAGCTTGTCGAACTCGTCCATGCAGATGACGCCGCAGGAGGCCCACTCCGCGTCGCGCTCCGCGGCCTCGTAGAGGCGGGAGAGCAGCGTGCTCACGTCGTCGCCCACGTAGCCCGTTTCGGAGAACTGGGTGGCGTCCGCGAGCACGGTGGGCACGCCGAGGATTTCGCGGAACATCAGCTCCACGAGGAACGTCTTGCCGGAGCCGGTGGGGCCCAGGAAGAGGGCGTTCTCGCGGGTGCCGGGCTCCGGCTCCAGCCCCTCCAGGTACAGCCGGCGGATGCGGCGCAGGTGGCGGTACGCGAGCACGGACGCCGCGCGGCGGGCCTCGGGCTGGCCCCGGTAGCCCAGGTCTCCCAGGCGCGCGTCGATCTCCTTCGGCGACAGCACCTCCAGCGAGGACACGCGCTCCTGGATGGGCGGGCCTTCGGGGAAGGCGGAGGGTTCGACGCCGGAACGGGGAGACATCGCGGTGGGCTCCAGGAGCGGGCCAGGCTTCGGCGGGGGCGCCCCATCATCCGGGACGTGCCCGGGCGCCACAAGCCATCCCCGCTCGGCGCAGGGCATGCGGCCCTCCGTCCGCCGGTCCGCACTCGTGGCCCCCCAGAGGTCGGCCCGTGAACAGCGGTGGGACTCCGGTCCAGGGGGTGCTCCCCGTGTCCACGCTGGGGGATTAACAGGGACACGACATGGCTCATACGACTGAAGGACGGTCCCAGGCGCCCCGGCTGGGCGCGTGGGTGGAGGGTGGTTCCACGGTGCGCTGGCGCGTCTGGGCGCCGGGCCACAAGGGCGTGGACGTGGTGCTCTACGACGCGGAGGACCGCGTGCTGCGCAAGCTGCCGCTCACCCCGGAGGCGGACGGCTGCTTCGGCGCCGCGCTGCCGGACCTGGGCGAGGGCGCGCGCTACAAGCTCAGCGTGGACGGCGGAGACCCGTTCCCCGACCCGTGGTCGCGCTCGCAACCCAAGGGCGTGCACGGCCCGTCGGAGGTCGTCAGCGCGGACCACGGCTGGACGGACTCGCACTGGAAGGGGCCGGATCCGCAAGCGCTGGTCATCTACGAGGTGCACGTGGGCACCGCCACGCCGGAGGGCACCTTCGAGGCGTTCATCCCGAAGCTGGCCCACCTGCGCGAGCTGGGCGTGAACACGCTGGAGCTCCTGCCGCTGGCCAGCTTCCCGGGCGCCCGCAACTGGGGCTACGACGGCGTGGACCTCTTCGCGCCGCAGGCCACCTACGGCGGACCCAAGGGGCTGCGCAAGCTCATCGACGCGGCGCACGCGCACGGGCTCGCGGTGCTCATCGACGCCGTCTACAACCACTTCGGGCCGGACGGGAACTACCTGCGCGCGTACTCGCCGCACTACTTCACCGGCAAGCACCACACGCCCTGGGGCGACGCGGTGAACTACGACAGCGAGGGCAGCCGCTTCGTGCGCTCGCTGGTGCTCTCCAACGTGGAGATGTGGATCCGCGACTACCACGCGGACGGCCTGCGCCTGGACGCCGCGCACGCCATCGTGGATGACGGCCAGCCGCACCTGCTGGCGGAGATTGTCGAGCGCGCCCACGCCGCGGGTTCCGGCCGCCGCGTCGTCGTCATCGCGGAGGATGAGCGCAACGAGCGCAAGCTCGTCACGCCCGCGTCCGAGGGCGGCTATGGCCTGGACGGCGTCTGGGCGGATGACCTGCACCACCAGCTGCGGCGCGCCTTCGCGGGCGACCACGAGGGCTACTACCAGGACTACACCGGCAGCGCGGAGGACCTGGCCGCGACGCTGCGGCAGGGCTGGTTCTACACGGGCCAGAAGTCGAAGAACCTGGGCCACGCGCGCGGCACGGACCCGAAGGGGCTGGGGCCGTGGCACTTCGTCCACTGCATCCAGAACCACGACCAGGTGGGCAACCGGCCCTTCGGAAACCGCCTGGCGGAGGACGTGTCCCCGGCCGCCTACCGCGCCATGAGCACGCTCTTGCTCCTGTCGCCCTTCACGCCGCTGCTCTTCATGGGCCAGGAGTGGAACGCGCGCACGCCGTTCCTCTACTTCACGGACCACAACGCGGAGCTGGGCAAGCTCGTCACCGAAGGGCGCCGCAAGGAGTTCGCCGGCTTCTCCCGCTTCAAGGGCGAGGAGGTGCCGGACCCGCAGGCCCGTGACACCTTCACCCGCTCCACGCTGGACTGGGACGAGCTGGACGGCGTGGATGCCCGGGGCGTGCACACACTCTACAAGGAACTCCTGCGCCTGCGCGCCACGGAGCCCGTGCTCACCAGCAAGCAGGGCACGCACGACGCGAGAGCGCTGGGCCCGGACGCGTTCGTGCTGGAGCGCCGCGCGGAAGGGGACACGCTGCTCGTCATCGTGAACCTCCGGGGCTCGCTGGTGCACACGCTGCCCCCGCACGCGAGCGCGGGCATCGTCGCGTGGAGTGAGAACCCGCGCTACGGCGGCACCGTGGAGGGCTCTCCGCTCACCGGCAACGTCGTGCGTCTGGAGGGCCCGTCCGCGGCGGTGGTGAAGCTGCGCGAGTAGCCCGCACGCAAGGACAGACACGGTTTCACGCGCGGCCCGTTTCCCGTGAGCAGGGAGGCGGGCCGCCGCTTCTTCCATCCGTGAAACAGGCAACGACAAGGAATGCCCTCGGAGGCAGGCCGGTACTCGGCCGCCAGGAGGAAACACCTTGTCGCCAGCTCATCCATCGCCGTGGAAGCGTCACGTCCGCACCGCGAGCGCGCTCCTCTTCTTCGGGGCTTCGGCGCCGGCGCTCGCCGCGTCGGGCTTCACCGCCGTCACCGCCAGCGGGAACGACGGCAACCTTCCGTCCGCCACCATCGACGGCAACCTCACCACGCGCTGGTCCAGCGACGGCGTGGGGCAGTGGCTCCGGGGCGACCTGGGCAGCGTGAAGTCGCTGTCCGCGGTGGACATCGCCTGGCACCGGGGCGACGAGCGCACCAACACGTTCGTCATCGCCACGTCCACGGACGGCAGCACCTGGTCCACCGCCGTCTCCCGAACGTCGTCCGGCACCACCGCCAACTTCGAGCGCTACAGCTTCACCGCGCGCAACGCCCGCTACGTGCGCGTCACCGTCAACGGCAACTCCGTCAACACCTGGGCCAGCATCGCGGAGTGGGCCGCCCTCACGGGCCCCGCCACGCCCACGGCTGGCAAGGACCGCTTCGGCGTCACCCAGCTCTATCCCTCCAAGTCCGGAGGCGAGGCGTGGACGCTGGCGGACAACGCGCTGGCGGACGCGCGCTTCGACCCGCAGGACTCCATCACGCGCAACAGCGACGGCTCCTGGAAGATGAGGGACAAGCAGGTGCGGATGAGCGTCTTCACGTCCACGGGCTATGACGACCGGAAGATTCCCACCTACGACCGGGACGTGCTCGCGAGCCGTGGCTACATGCAGGCGCCGAACGACTGGAAGAACATCGAGATGACCGGCTTCGTGAAGGTCAACGCGGTGGGCGACGTGAAGGACAACTTCGCTTGGTACGCGCGCGGTGGGAAGCACAACGACGACCACTCCGGCTGCGAGGGCAGCAGCTACAAGGCGGGCCTGCACTACGACGGCCGCGCGCGCTGGGAGAAGGAGACGTGGCACGTCTCCTACGAACAGACGCCGTACGTCACGGCCACCTCCGCGCTCAAGGGCCGCTGGGTGGGCTTCAAGGCCGTCATGCGCAACGTCACCGTCAGCGGCCAGCCCGCCGTGAAGCTGGAGCTGTACGTCAACGAGAACGCGGACCGGGTGACGTGGAAGAAGGCCTCCGAATACACCGACGCGGGCAAGTGGGGCGGAGACGCTGGACACTGCGGCGGCGCCGTGGCGGGCATGCCCATCACCTGGGGCGGCCCCCTCGCGGTGTTCCGCTGGGACAACGCCACGGACGTGGACTTCAAGTGGCTGAGTGTTCGCGAAATCCAGCCCTGACCCGGGCTCGCTCGCGGTCTGACGCAGGACGGCAGGCCGCGCGCCGGGCGGGCGGGCCCGGGGTGGGGTGTCCCGGGCCTCGGGAGGCGGGGCTTTCCATCGACAGCGAGCGCGGGGCTGGGCAGCATGGCGCCGCCATGAACGTCGACCAAGCCCTCGCCTCGTCCGAGCGCATCTGGGAGCAGGAGATCCTCCCGGCGCTGGAGCGCTACATCCGCATCCCCAACAAGTCGCCCTCGTTCGATCCGGACTGGGTGAAGACCGGCCACATGGAGAAGGCCGTGCAGCTCATCTCGGACTGGTGCCGCGCGCAGGCCGCGCACCTGCCGGGGCTCACGGTGGAGGTGGTGCGGCTGAAGACGGCGGACGGCAAGGACCGCACGCCGGTCATCTACATGGAAGTGCCTGGCACGCGCGGTGACGACACCGTGCTGCTGTACGGACACCTGGACAAGCAGCCGGAGATGACCGGCTGGCGCGAGGGCCTGACGCCGTGGACCCCCGTGCGCGAGGGCGACAAGCTCTACGGCCGCGGCGGCGCGGATGACGGCTACTCCGCGTTCGCGTCGCTGTCCGCGCTGCGGCTGTTGAAGGAGCAGAACGTTCCGCACGCCCGCTGCGCCATCGTCATCGAGGCGTGCGAGGAAAGCGGCAGCTACGACCTGCCCGCGTACATCGAGGCGCTGGCGCCGCGCATCGGCAAGCCGTCGCTGGTGGTGTGCCTGGACTCGGGCTGCGCGAACTACGACCAGCTCTGGATGACCACCAGCCTGCGCGGCATGGTGGCCGGCAACCTGCGCGTGGACATCCTCACGGAGGGCGTGCACTCCGGCGACGCGACGGGCGTGGTGGCCTCTTCCATGCGCATCATGCGGCAGCTCCTGTCGCGCGTGGAGGACGAGTCCACGGGCCACATCAAGGTGAAGGAGCTGCACACGGAGATTCCGGAAGGCCGCCGCCAGCAGGCGAAGGCCGCCGCGGAGACCCTGGGCGACGAGCTGCACTCGAAGTTCCCCTGGGTGGAGGGCGCGCGCCCGGTGACGACGGACGGCACGGAGCTGGTGCTCAACCGCACCTGGCGTCCGGCGCTGGCGCTGACGGGCGTGGACGGCGTGCCGGGGCTGGCGAGCGCGGGCAACGTGCTGCGCCCCTTCACGACGTGGAAGCTGTCCATGCGCATCCCGCCGCGCGTGGACCCGAAGGCGGCCGCGAAGGCGCTGAAGGAGACGCTGGAGAAGGATCCGCCGTACGGCGCGAAGGTGTCGTTCGACGGGGACAAGGCGTCGGTGGGCTGGGACGCGCCGCCCCTGGCCGGCTGGCTGTCGCGCGCGGTGGAGTCCGCGTCCAAGGCCTGCTTCGGCAACCCCGCGATGGCGATGGGCGAGGGTGGCACCATCCCGTTCATGGGCATGCTGGGTGAGCGTTTCCCGGAGGCGCAGTTCCTCATCACGGGCCTGCTGGGGCCGGGCAGCAACGCGCACGGGCCCAACGAGTTCCTGCACATCCCCACGGGCAAGAAGCTGACCGCCGCGGTGGCCAGCGTCGTCGCGGATCACTTCAAGCGGTAGTCATGCATCACCGGAGGACGGGGCCTTGAGCGCCCCGTCCTTCGCGGACCTCCTGGAGCCCTCATGCCGAGCAAGCCCCGCCGCACCGGCCACGTCCGGTCGCAGCCCCTCATCGCGGTGCGCGACGTGGAGGCGAGCAGCCGGTGGTACCAGAAGGTGCTCGGCTGCGAGAGCGGGCACGGCGGGCCCGAGTACGAGATGTTGCTGAACAACGGCGAGCTCGTGCTCCAGCTCCACGCATGGGACCTGGACGAGCACGCGAACCTGATGGGGCCGGACTCGGCGCCGCGAGGCCACGGCGTGCTGCTCTGGTTCGAGACCACGGACTTCGACGCGTGCGAGGAGGCTGCGCGGGCGCTGAAGGTGGAGTGGGTGGAGGAGCCGCACGTGAACCCGAACTCGCGCCGCTGGGAGTTCTGGGCGAAGGACCCGGACGGCTACGTCGTGGTGGTGGCCGCGGAGTCGCGGGCCAAGCGGGCCTGATTCAGCTCCAGTCCCAGGAACAGCTGTTCGCCGCGAGCGGCGGGCCGGACATAGAGCCGCTTCATCTCACAGGCCCCCTCGGTGAGGGGCCGCAGCGCCACGCACCCCAGCTCCTCCGAACCACGCCGGGCGAGCAGCAGCCGTCCCCCGGGAGGCGCGTACTTGCCGGGAAGGCCCGCGAGTTCGGCTTCGAAGTCCTGGAATCCCAGGTCGATGCCCAGCCCTGCGGCGTACTCGCGCCACAGCGTCCGCACCAACGCCAGGTCCTCCGGAAACCGCGCCGGCTCAATCACAAGCATGGGGCTGTTCTGGCGCCCACGAAGCCGAGCCGCAAGGCCCGAGCGCGAACGGCACGGCCGCACAAGCCCACGCGCCGTCCCAAGCGGTTCCATCGCCATGGATGAGAAGACGAGAACTCCGGTGGAGGCCGCCCGTCAGCGGCGCGCCGTACGAACTGGTCCGACAGTCGGACCCGTTGGGACCAGCCGGCGCGCGCGGGAGGGCCCGCCCATCCGAGCCGCGAAAACCTGTCCGACAGTCGGACAGGTTTGGGCCGCGCAGGGCGTGAGGTGCCGGGGGCGCCGTGCGGGAACGGCACGGACGCGTTTCGGTCACGCGTGGGCGCGGCTCACGGAGTCGCGTGCACGCGCGGGAGTCCTCGCGCCTTCACGCACACTCCAGCCATTCGTCGCTTGTCCGCCGGACCGGCGGCACGAGGAGGCGCCTCAGCGACCCGTCTTGATGCCCAGCGACGACGCGGACGGCGGCTTCTTTGGCTGGGTCGCCGGCTTCGTCACCCGCTTCTGGAGCGCCACCGCCACCGACGGCGCGTCCGCCGCGGACACATTCCGCGTCACCGGCTCATAGCCGTTGAGCGCGAGCGTCACCGCTACCGACGGCTCCCCAGGCACCAGCGGCAAGGCTACCGGCGTAACGCCTCGCTCTTCACCCGCCACCTGCACCATGGCGCCGGGCGGCTCGCTCGTCACCATCAGGCGTACCGGCTGGGGCACGGTGTTCTGCGCGGGCGGCTCCGTCGGCGTGGGCCGCGTGGCCGTGTCCGGCGTGCGGCCCTGCACGGCATCCGGAGGCCGCGTCGTCACGACCGGGGGCGGTGTCACCGCCTCCGTGCCACCGCGCACCAGCACCACCGCCGCGCCACCTACCACCAGCGCCACGCCGCCCACCACGAAGGGCAGCCACGCGCGACGCTTCGGAGGCTCCGGCGCCAGGGCCGCGGTGTTGCGCGTCTTCTCCGGCTCCACGCGCGTGGGCGGACGGGACGGAGGCCCCACCAGCTTCGACGCTCGCGAGGACGCCTGCCCCCGCGCTCCCGACGTGGGCATCCCGTCCCGCGAGGAGTTGGACTGCGAGTCCAGGTCCACGTCCTCGGCCAGCTGGTCCAGCTTCGCCGGATCCGCCTCCGTGGCGATGCGGTCCGCGTACAGCTCCCGCAGGTACGCGGCCAGGTGCGCGCTGCTGGACGGCAGGCGCAGGTTGAGCGCCCAGTCCTCCAGCGCCAGCCGGAACGCGGCGCAGTCCGCGTAGCGGCCCTCCGGCGTGGGGGCCAACGCCTTGAGGACAATCTCGTCCAGGCCCGGCGGCAGCTTCGGGTTCAACTGCGACGGCGGCGGCACCTGGCAGTCCCGCACCAGCCGCAGCGTCATCAGGTCCGTGTCGCCCTTGAAGAGCCGCTTGCCCGTCAGCAGCTCCCACATCACGACGCCCAGCGCGAACTGGTCGCTCCGGCCGTCCACCGACATCCCGTTGGCCTGCTCCGGCGACATGTACGGGTACTTGCCCTTGAGCACGCCCGTCGCCGTCTGCTGTCCGCTGGTGGCCGCCTTCGCCACGCCAAAGTCGATGACCTTCACGCCGCCGTCGAACCCGACCAGCACGTTCTGCGGCGACACGTCCCGGTGCACCAGCTTCAGCGGCTGGCCGTGCCCGTCCCGCGCACCGTGCGCGTAGGACAATCCCGCCGCCGCGTCCGCGATGATGCGCACCACCAGTCCCACCGGCAGCGGGCGCTCCTGCTTGCGCGCGAAGCGGTCCAGCCGGCGCACGTCCTCGCCCTGCACGTACTCCATGGCCAGGCAGTGCCGGCCTTCAATCTCCGTGAGGTCCAGGATGGTGATGAGGTTCGGGTGCGACAGCCGCGCCACCAGCCGCGCCTCGTCCAGGAACATCTCCAGGAACTCTTCGTCCTCGGCGAGGTGCGGCAAGATGAGCTTGAGGACGACCAGCCGCTCGAAGCCCGTCCCGTGCTCCCGGGCGAGGAACACCTGTCCCATGCCGCCGGAAGCGATTTTTCGAAGCAGCTCGTATTTCCCGAAACCGACCGCCATGGGTGTCCGGGAGGATACCGCGCTTTCTCAGCGGGCGGGAAACAGCCGACCTCCAAAAAGACAGAAGTCCTGTCCGCCAGGGAGGGGCCCGCCTTCCTACCCGTGAAGGAGGCAGGCGGGCTACTGAGGACTAGGCCTTCATCTTGTAGCCGGACCGCAGCACCGCGTACGTGACGCCCGTCGCGACCGCCGCGGTGACGGCGAGGATGGCGCCGCCCACGAGCGGTGAGAACAGGCTGCTGCCGAGCATGCCGTAGCGAAGCCCCTCCACCATGTAGACCATGGGGTTGAAGAGGCTGATGTGGTTCCACGGCGAGGGCAGCTCGCGCACCGAGTAGAAGACGCCGCCCAGGAACGTGAGCGGCAGCATGACGAAGGTCGGGAAGAAGTTGATCTGCTCGAACTTCTCCGCCCACACGGCGGCCAGCATGCCCAGCACGCTGAACACGTAGCTGGACAAGAGCAGGAAGTAGAGCGTCGCCAGCGGGTGCTCCAGGCTGAAGCCGGAGAACACCGCCGCCACCATCCACGTGAGCAGGCCCACCACCAGGCCGCGCACCATGGCGCCGCCGATGAAGCCCACCATCAGCTCACCGGGCCCCAGCGGCGCCACCAGCAGGTCCACCACCGTGCCCTGGATCTTGGTGATGAACAGCGACGAGGAGCTGTTGAGGAACGCGTTGTTCGCGATGCCCAGGAACACGAGGCCCGGCACGATGAAGTGCAGGTACGGGTGGCCCTCCACCTCGTGGATGCGGCCGGAAATCGAGTAGCCGAAGACGATGAAGTACAGCGTGGTGCTGATGAGGGGCGACAGGACGGTCTGGCCCGGCACGCGCATGAAGCGCCGGACCTCCTTCGCGAACAGCGTCTGCATCCCGAGGACGTTCATGGGGTGTTTTTCGAAGAGGCTGGGTGTTCAGGCGGCCTGCGAGGGGCGGCCACGGAGGATTTCGATGAGCACGTCTTCCAGGCGCGAGCGCCGCGTCTCCACTTCCGCGATGGGCAGCCCGTCCGCGTAGAGCGAGCGGAGCAGCTCCCCGGACGGCGCGCAGTTGTCGCGCTCCACGTAGGTGAGCGTGCGGCCGTCGGCGGACAGGCTCGCGGCGAAGCGCACGCCCGCGGCGGGCATGGCGGCCTGCGGCTCGGAGAAGGTGACGACCAGGCGCTTCTCACCGAAGCGGCGCAGGAGCGCGGCCTTGTCCTCGGTCATGAGCAGGCGGCCCTCGTTGATGATGCCCACGCGGTCCGCCAGCTCCTCGGCCTCTTCCAGGTAGTGCGTGGTGAGGACGATGGTGGTGCCCTCGCTGGCGATCTTCTTCACGTACGTCCACAGGTCGCGCCGCAGCTCCACGTCCACGCCCGCGGTGGGCTCGTCCAGGAACACCAGCTTCGGCTTGTGCACCAGCGCCTTGGCGATGAGCAGCCGGCGCTTCATGCCGCCCGACAGCGCGCGCGTGAGCGAGTCCTTCTTGGCCTGGAGGTTGAGCGCGGTGAGGACTTCATCGATGCGCGCGTCGTCGCGGGGCTGGCCGTAGTAGCCCTGCTGGATGCGCAGCGACTCGGCGACGGAGAAGAACGGGTCGAAGTTGATCTCCTGCGGGACGAGGCCCACCTGGTAGCGGGGCCCGGTGGGGTCCTGGTCCAGGTCCTTGCCGAAGACCTTCATGGTGCCGGCGGACTTCTTCACCAGGCCGCACACGCTGCCGATGAGGGTCGTCTTGCCGGCGCCGTTGGGGCCCAGGAGGGCGAAGATTTCGCCGGGGCGGATGGTGAGGTCCACCGCGTGCAGGGCGGTGAACTTGCCGTAGGCCTTGGAGAGGCCCTTCAGCTCCAGGGCGGGGGTCGTGGGCTCGGACATGGGGCGCTTCCTCTAACACCTTCGAAACGGGTTCGCTGGTCAGCGAGCAGGCGTTTTCGCTCCTGGACGCGTGACGCGCCCCGTCCAACCGGACACGGGGCCGGTGCAGGCGCCTTGAGCCGGATGGGGCTCCCTGCTATCCGCTGGCACCGCTTACGTTTCAGCGAATCCCGAGGAGGCCGCCATGGCCCAGAATTTCATCTTCACGATGCAGGACCTGCGCAAGGTCAAGAACGGCAAGGACATCCTCAAGGGCATCTACCTGTCCTTCTTCCCGGGCGCGAAGATTGGCGTGATTGGCCCCAACGGCTCCGGCAAGTCCACGCTCCTGCGCATCATGGCGGGGGTGGACACGGAGTTCTTCGGCATCGCGAAGCCGGACCCCACGGTGAAGGTGGGCTACCTGGCGCAGGAGCCGCAGCTCGACACGAAGCTGGATGTGAAGGGGAACGTGGAGCTGGGTCTGAAGGAGATCCGCAACGCCCTGGACCGCTTCAATGAGGTCAGCGCGAAGTTCTCGGAGCCCATGGACGACGCGGCCATGGAGAAGCTGCTCGCCGAGCAGGCGAAGCTGCAGGACTTCATCGACGCGAACAACGGCTGGGAGCTGGACCGCACGCTGGAGATGGCGATGGACGCCCTGCGCCTGCCCCCGGGCGACGCGGACGTGACGAAGCTGTCCGGCGGTGAGAAGCGCCGCGTGGCGCTCTGCCGCATCCTGCTGGAGAAGCCGGACCTGCTGCTCCTGGACGAGCCCACCAACCACCTGGACGCGGAGAGCGTCGCTTGGCTGGAGCAGGCGCTGAAGGCCTACACGGGGACCATCGTGTGCATCACGCACGACCGGTACTTCCTGGACAACGTGGCGGAGTGGATCCTGGAGCTGGACCGCGGCGAGGGGGTGCCCTGGAAGGGGAACTACTCCAGCTGGCTGGACCAGAAGCAGAAGCGGCTGGAGCTGGAGGAGAAGTCGGAGAGCCACCGCCAGAAGACGCTCAAGCGCGAGCTGGAGTGGGTGCGTGCGTCTCCGAAGGCGCGTCAGGCGAAGAGCAAGGCGCGCATCGCGGCGTACGAGGACCTGCTCAACCAGTCGCAGGAGAAGCGCGAGCCGACGGGCGAGGTTGTGATTCCGCCGGGCGAGAAGCTGGGCGGTCTGGTGGTGGAGGCGAAGGGGCTGCGCAAGGCGTACGGGGACCGGCTGCTCATCGACGACCTGAACTTCAAGCTGCCGCCGGGCGGCATCGTGGGCGTGATTGGTCCGAACGGCGCGGGCAAGACGACGTTGTTCCGGATGCTGACGGGCGCGGAGAAGCCGGACGCGGGCGAGCTGCGCGTGGGCGAGACCGTGAAGATGGCCTACGTGGACCAGAGCCGCGACGCGCTGAACGGTGACCATACGGTGTTCCAGGAGGTGAGTGGTGGCCTGGACCACCTGGACCTGGGCCGTGCGGGCCAGATGCCCAGCCGCGCGTACCTGGCGGGCTTCGCGTTCAAGGGGCAGGACCAGCAGAAGCGGGTGAAGGACCTGTCCGGCGGCGAGCGCAACCGGGTGCACCTGGCGAAGATGCTGAAGGAGGGCGGCAACCTGCTGCTCCTGGACGAGCCCACGAACGACCTGGACGTGGAGACGCTGCGGAGCCTGGAGGACGCGCTGCTCAACTTCGCGGGCTGCGCGGTGGTCATCAGCCACGACCGCTGGTTCCTGGACCGCATCGCCACGCACATCCTGGCATTCGAGGGTGACAGCAAGGCGTTCTTCTTCGAGGGCAACTTCGAGGACTACGAAGCGGACAAGAAGAAGCGCCTGGGCCCGGACGCCCTGGAGCCGCACCGCATCCGCTACCGCCCGCTGCAGAAGAACTGAGACACGGTGGTGCTGTGCTCCGCCCTGTGAGTGATTCCGGGGCGGAGTCGTCGTCGGGAGGAGGGTGCACGCGTGATCGAGAAGGTGCAGTTCCGCAACTTCAAGGCGTATCGCTCACTCGACCTGGACCTGGAGCCCTTCACCGTGCTGGTGGGGCCCAATGCTTCTGGCAAGACGACACTGCTGGATGGTTTGCGGATGCCGGCCATGATCGGGCCACTCCGAGCACACGCCATCCCAGAGCAGTATCGATCATTCGGCACGAGCCAATCAGTCAGTCTGGTTTACCAAGGGCGTGTAGGGGGGACATTTGCCGAAGTGGTTCTCAGCTCTGGGGGAAATAACCTTCCTAGTAACCTCTACGGAGAAGTAGATCATGAGACTCGCCAAAGAATTGGGCGGGCCAATAGTGCGCTATATGCAGGACTGCTTGCTGCGAGCTTGTTGAGGTTTGAGTCAAGAAAGTTGGCGGACGCCTCATACAGCGAAGAACAGGTGCCCACGGTTGCAAGTGATGGCACAGGGTTGGCCTCTACGATTGCGTTTCTCAAATTGAGTCATGAGGACTTGTTCGGCGAGATTGAATCCGCGCTGAAGCAGGTTGTGCCGACGGTGCGGAAGATTCGCGTTGAACGTGCCTCGGTCGAACAGAGCAGCTTGAGAACGATTGCGTTGGATGACCAGGCAACCCATGTGGCGGAGAAAAGGACGCTTTGGGGGAATCGGCTCGTGCTGGACATGCAGGGCGCTAAGGGCGTGCCTGCGGATTCTGTAGGCGAAGGCACATTGATGGCACTGGGCCTTCTGACGGTGCTGCTCGGACCCCAGCGACCCAAGCTCCTTTTATTGGACGACATTGAGCTCGCGCTTCATCCCGTGGCGCAGGGAAAGCTCATCGCGGTCCTGCGCGCCATCCAGAAGAACGATCCAGAGTTGCAGATCGTGGCGACGAGTCACTCGCCCTTCATCCTGAACTACCTGCAGCCGGAGGAGATCCGGATGACCTTCCTGGCGGAGAACGGGTTTGCTCGTTGCGAGAAGCTCACGGCTCATCCCGAGTTCGAGAAGTGGAAGGGCCTGATGAGCCCCGGCGAGTTCTGGAGCACCGTGGGCGAGAGCTGGATTGGCAAGGTGCCCGCGTCCGCGCCGCATGAGTGAGCCCGCGTACGACTTTGGCGTGGTCTGTGAAGCCCGTGCGGACCGGGACACGGCCTGCGTGCTAGCCGACCGTGTGCTGGTGGAGGCCATCCCTTGGCTCGACGAGGAGATGCTCGACACCCAGCGCCGTTGGCGCGGGCTGACGCCTTCTGAGCCCTTCCTGCGGTGGGCCTCCGTACGAGAAGAAGCAAAGAAGGCTGGGCTCAAAGGTCTCTTTGGACACTTTGGAGACAAGCCCGGTGAGCCTGATGCCCTTGTGGCTCGACGCGCCCTCTTGCTGTTCGTGGACTCGGACACGAAGCCGCAAGCGGTGATGCTGGTTCGAGACAGCGATGCCGACGACCGTCGGTGCATCGGGTTGGAGCAGGCTCGCGGAGACAAGCCCTGGCCCTTCGAAGTCGTCATCGGTGTCGCCGAGCCCAAGCGGGAGTGCTGGGTCCTCACCGGCTTCGAGGCGAAGGCCCACGAAGAAGAAGCAGTCAGCAATCTCGAGCAGCGACTCTCCTTCCATCCCATTCGAGACGCACACCGACTGACCGCGAGTGAGCACGGTGCGAAGAACGACGCCAAGAAGGCGCTGGAAGAGCTCACGTCCGGAGATCTGGAGCGGGAGTTCGAATGTCTGCGCGACACTTCCTTGGACACGCTACGAGAACGCGGCGAGCGCGTAGGGTTGACGCAGTTCCTGACGGAAGTCAGGGAGCGGTTGGTTCAAGTGATGGATAACAGGTCGCCACAAACCTGACCCATGGCGCGCTGGACGCTGACGGTTCCGCTGGATTCGCAGTCACCGACGCCGCGCTTCGTGCAGATCGCGCGGGCGCTGGCGGAGGACGTGCGGCGCGGGCGGCTGCGTCCCGGGGAGCCGCTTCCTGGGAGCCGCGCGCTCGCGGTGTCGCTGGGCGTGCACCGCAACACCGTGCTTGCTGCGTACCAAGAGCTGGAGGCCCAGGGGTGGATTGTCACTACTCCGGGGCTGGGCACCTTCGTCGCGGAGACGGCTCCGGAGGATGCGTCCGCTGCGCCTTCCGTGCAGGTGGCTCCGGATGTGGGCTTCGTGATGCCTCCCGCCGTGGAGACGCGTGCGCTGCCTCGTGGGCCCGCGGCGCCTCGCGGCATGTTGTCGTTGCTGACTGGTAGCCCGGATGTGCGGCTGCTTCCTTCGGAGGTGCTCGCGCGTGCGTACCGGCGTGCGCTGAAGCGCGGGGGACAGCGGCTGCTCGACTATGCCGCGCCCCTGGGCCATGCCGGGCTGCGTGAGGCCTTGGCCGGGATGCTGGCTTCGCTTCGCGGTATGGCCGTCACTGCTGACACGCTGCTCATCACCCGGGGCAGTCAGGGCGCGCTGGACCTCGCGGCGCGCACGCTGCTTCGGCCTGGGGACACCGTGGCCGTGGAGTCTCCGGGCTACCTGCCCGCGTGGGATGCCTTCCGTCTCACCGGTGCGAACGTGGTGCCCGTTCCCGTGGACTCCGAGGGGCTTCGCGTGGACGTGCTGGAGCAGTTGGGGGCGGTGCGCGCCGTCTACCTCACGCCGCATCACCAGTATCCCACCACCGTCACGCTCTCCGCCGAGCGCCGACAGCGGCTCCTCGCATGGGCCCGGGCCTCGCGCGTCGCGCTCATCGAGGACGACTACGACCACGAGTTCCACTTTGACGGTCCTCCCGTGCTGCCGCTCGCGAGCCAGGACCGGGACGGACTCGTGCTCTACGTGGGAACGCTGTCCAAGGTGCTCGCGCCGGGCTTGCGGCTGGGCTTCCTCGCCGCGCCTGCTCCGTTCATCACCCGTGCGGCCTCCGTGCGCGCGGCCGTGGACCGGCAAGGCGACGGTGTCACCGAGGCCGCTGTCGCTGAGCTGCTAGAGGAGGGGGAGGTCCAGCGCCACGTCCGCAAGATGCGCTCGGTGTACCGCTCCCGCCGCGATGCGCTGGTGGATGCGCTGCGTGCGTCGTTGAACTCCACGCTCGACTTCACCGTGCCCGCGGGCGGCATGACCCTGTGGGCACGCTGCGCTCCCGGCGTTGACGCCGCCCGCTGGACCGAGCGGGGCCTGCGCGAGGGCGTCGGCTTCATGCACGGTGGTCACTACACCTTCGACCGTGCGCCTCTGAACGCGCTGCGACTGTGCTTTACCTCGCTCCAAGAGGACGAACTGCGCGAAGCCGTGCGTCGCATGGCCCGCGCGCTTGAGGGGATGCTCACGGATAGGGGACGAGATGGTGGGCAGTGAAAAAGACGCATGGGCCCGCGACCTGTCCGGAGTTCTTCACGGGCTCTTGAAAAGGCCAGACGCCCCTTTTGGGGATGTCGAGTGGTTGCTTCTCCGGTGTGAAGACACCCTGGCATACCAAGGGCAACTGCGCGACGCGTCTGTCCAGCAGCTCGTCAAGGATGTTCGAGCCTTCGAAGCCAGAATCCCTGGCTTGCTTCCTCGGGGGCTACTGGATGGGCCTGGCAGCTAGATGCGAGTGTCAGACCGATGAGCAACATCGTTCTGGAGTTCCCTCCCGGGTTTGAGGACTACGAGCGGGAGGTCGAGGCGAAAGGCTGGCTCCCCGGAGTCGTCGCGGTGATTCAGGGGCATCGGTACACGCTCACCGTGTACGACCCGGCTCGCTTGACCCAGGATGTTCACGAGGCGCTGAAGGGCGGCAGCGTGTTTCTTGAGCGCAATCTCGTGGTCGTCGCTGCCGTCACGCGGGAGCGCATCGCGGCTGCCATCCAGGAAATCGTTCAGACCGGCAGGGCCAGCGACCTTCGGCCTGACCCGGGGTAGAGGGAGGGTCAGGCCCGGTCGCTCCAGCGCTTCTTGAACGTGTCCCGGTGCGCGGCCCACCAGTCGCGCCACTCCTTCACCGCGGCTTCTCTTTCGGCCCGCGGACCCGCGGGCTGGAAGTGGAGTCAGGTGGACGTCGCGTCCCTCAGGCACATCTCCGCCAGGAACCTCGTGCGGACGTCGTCGCTCTCCAGCAGGTCGATGAGCTCCGGGATGGTGTGCCTCCCCATCGCCTCTCTCGCCTGGGTGAACCCCTTGGAATCCTCCGCCATGCCGCGAGTGTTCCCGGTGCAAGCCCTCCGTACGAGTGCCGCTGGTGGACACTGTTCCCCACCGGGCTTCTAGGGCGGGGGCGGGGCCGCTATGGTCCCACCCCAGCGGAGGACTCGCCCGCCAGGAGCCATGAACTTCGTCTTCATCTCTCCCCACTTCCCCTCCCAGTACTTCCACTTCGCCACCGCGCTGCGCGAGCGCGGCGTGTCCGTGCTGGGCATCGGTGACACGCCCTACGAGTCCCTGCGCCAGGAGCTGCGCGAGTCCCTGCGGGAATACTTCTTCGTCCCCAGCCTCACCGACTACGACGCCCTCCTGCGCGCCACCGGCTACCTCACCTGGCGCCACGGCCGCATGGACCGCATCGAGTCCCTCAACGAGTCCTGGCTCGAAGTCGAAGCCCGCCTGCGCGAGGACTTCCACGTCCCCGGCCTCCAGCCCTCGGACATCCTCAAGCTGCGCTCCAAGTCCGGCATGGCCGAGGTCTTCCACGCCTCCGGCGTCCCCCACCCGGACCTCCTGCGCGTGCGAGACGCGGACCAGGTGAAGGAGTTCGCCGCGCGCGTGGGCTACCCGCTCGTGCTCAAGCCCGACGTGGGCGTGGGCGCCGCCCACACGTTCAAGGTCGCCAGCGACGCGGAGGTGGACGCGGCGCTCGCCCACCCGCTGCCCACGTCCTACGTGGCCCAGCCCTTCGTGCGCGGCACCATCGTCACCTACGACGGCATCGTGGACCGCCACGGCGTCATCGTCTTCAAGCTCAGCCACGAATACAGCGACGGCGGCATGGAGACCGTCACCGAGCGCCGCGACATCTCCTTCTGGAGCCTCCAGCACATTCCCGCCGCGCTCGACGTGCTGGGCCGCCAGGTCGTCGCCGCGTTCGGCCTGCGCGAGCGCTGGTTCCACCTGGAGTTCTTCCGCCTGCCGGATGGCCGCTTCGTCGTGCTCGAGGCCAACCTGCGCCCGCCCGGCGGCTTCATGACGGACATGATGAACTACACGTGCGACATCGACGTGTACCGGCTCTATGCCCGCGTCGTGACGGGCGACCCGGTGGCGGGCTTCCAGTACACGCCTCGCCACCACGTCTGCCACAGCGCCCGCCGTCACGGCCGGCGCTACAAACACAATCACTCGCAAATCGTGGAGCGGCTGGGCAGCTCGCTGCTCGTGCACCGCGAGCTGCCGCCCATCTACCACTCGCTGCTGGGCGAGGAGATGTACCTCACGCGCCACGCGGACCTGGAGTCCATGCAGGACGCGGTGCGCTTCATCCAGGCGACGTGAGGCTCAGGGCTCCGGCGTCCAGGTGAGCACGTACGTGGAGCTCGCCCCGTCGTCGTGCACCTTCGTCACGCGAGGCGCCTTCGCGCCGCCCGTGGTCAGCATGGCCTCGAAGAGGGCCTCCACGTAGCCGGGCGCGCCGAGGCTCGAGTTGAGGTGCAATTCGAAGTGCGCGGGGCCCCGCTCCGTGAGCGTCGCCTCCGTGTAGTTGTCCGTGCCGCGCAGGACCTCTGGCAGCCGGTGCACCATGCGCCGGGGGCCCAGCATGCGCATCACGCCCATCACCGCGCGCCCCAGCAGCGTGGCCCCGTAGCCCTCCACGTGCGCGCGGGCGAGCCGGGTGAAGCCCTCCACCCGGGGCATGCCCGGATAGACCTCCTCGACGACGATCTCCATGCACCGCTCCCAGAGCGGCACGGGGTAGAGCGGCAGGAGCGGCCGGTCCAGGTCCACGCCCGCCTGGCGCAGCCGTTCACGCAAGCGGGGAGACACCTGGCCCTTCAGGCCGTGCTGGAGCAGGCCCTCCACGACCTGCACGTAGACCTGCCGCTGCTCGGGCGGCACCGACCGGGGACGGCGTGTCACGGGCGGGCGCTCACCCGAGCAGCCATTGCATGGCTCCCGGCAGCCGGCGCTGCCAGTCCTTCTCGTGGTGCTCGCCGCCGGGCTCCAGCACCAGGGACACCTCGTGGTCGCCGTAGCCCAGGCCCTTGAGGTGGTGGAAGAAGTCGCGCGTGCCCTGGCCGTAGTCCAGGGGGATGCCACCCGCGTGGATGAACTCGGTGTCGCCCGCGTCCAGGTAGATGCGCGTCCAGCGCCGGCTGTGTTCACGCCACGCGTCGAACAGGCGGCCCTGGCTCCACATCACCGTGGGCGACAGCGCGCCGATGCGGCCGAACACCCGTGGGAACTTCCATCCCAGATACAGCGAGATGAGCCCGCCCAGCGAGGAGCCCATGACGCCAGTCCACTCGCTGCCCTGGCGCGTGCGGTACGTCCGGTCGATGTATGGCTTCAGCTCCTCCACGAGGAAGCGCCCGTAGGCCTCACCGCGCGCGGAGACACCGTTGCGCGGCTCGTCCCACGGCGAGTACTCCTGGAAGCGGCCGGGACCGGAGTCCACCGCGACGATGAGCCACGGCTCCATCCGTCCCGCGTTCACGCCCTCCGCCGCGACGCGGTTGGCGCACCACGTGTCGAAGACGGCGGACTCCGGATGCGCGAAGACGTTCTGCCCGTCGTGCATGTAGAGCACCGGGAAGCGGTGGTCGCGCCAGGCGTCGTAGTTGTCCGGCGTGTAGATGCGGACGGTGCGGTTGAATCCCTCCTGGGGAGAGGGGAAGTGGCGAAGGATGTGGACGTGGCCCATGCACTGTTCTTGGGGCCGGACGGGGCCGGCCCTCGCGAGGATGTGGCCACAGCATAGCCGCACCGCCCGACGCCCACGTGGATGGGATTGGCCCGCCGTCCCTTGCCTGGACGCAGGGTCCGGGGAAGGGACAGACGCTTCGTCAGGACTGCTCTGTAGGGAAGGGTGGTCCCGCTCGTGCAGAGGGCCCGCCGCGTGCGCTCCGTCCTTGCTGCCGTGTGGCTGTTGCTCCTGGTGCTGCCCATCGCGTCGCTCGCGGCCTCCTACGAGGTGGAACCCGAGGACAGTGGTGAGCAGGCGCTGTTCGCGCTGAGGGAGGACGGCGCCATCAAGGCTGAGACGCTGGCGGCGCTCCTGGTGCTGCGGCGCTCGGGCGTGGATCCGGCGCATGCGTCGCGTGCGGGGCTCTATGCGTTGCCGGGACTGACGTACGCGCGCGTGGATGGGCTCGAGGCTTCCGGGGGACTGACGCCGGAGGAGCGGCGCAGGCTGTCGCCCTTCCTGGTGACGTCGACGCCGGAGCGGGTGTCGGGGGATGCGCGGCTGCTGACGGCGTTCGCCGCGTCGGATCCGGTGCTCCCTCCGCTGGCGCTCCAGGTTCGCGTGGCGGGGCCAGAGGGCTGGCGCGTGGGGCTGCTCACGTCGCTGACCCGGAGGCGGTTGGGCGCGGTGCACCGGGATGCGAGCCGGCGGACGCTGGTGGCGGAGGCGCCCGGTGTGTCGGTGGCCGTACCCAAGTTCCACGGTCAGTGGTCGGGCGAGCGGGCTTCCGTGCTGGTGGGCTCGTACCGGCTGGGGTTCGGTCAGCGGCTGACGCTGGACACCACCGGGCTGCCCACGCCGGATGGCTTCCTGCCCGACGACACCGTGCGTGCACCGGGTGGCGTGGAGCGCTGGTGCTTCCTGGGAGAGGGGGCCTGCGCGCCCGAGGAGCGCGCCGCGGACGTGACGCCGGACTTCCAGTGGGACGAAGGCTTCCGGGGCGTGGTGGGCACGGTGCGGAGCTCCCCGGCGGTGTCGGTGACAGGCTTTGGTTCGTATCAATCCCGTTCACTGCTCTCGCATGCGCTGAGGGAGCAGGGCCCCTGTGAAGGTGCTGCCTGCAAGGCGCCAGCGGTGTGGCTCGCGGGCAGGGACGCACGCGTGGTGTCGCGCTCGCTGCCCGGCGTGTTCCATGAGTGGGCGGGCGGGGGCCATGCGGCGATCGCATGGACCTCGCGAGCCCAGGCCGGAATGACGGCGTGGGGCGCGCGGCCGGTGTGGAGCGTGGAGGGAGCGGCGCTCGATTTCCGCTCCACGGCGGGCTACCCGGCGGGCGGTGCTTTCGGCGCGGTGGGCCTTGATGGCGCGTGGGGCACGGGGCCCGTGGACCTCTTCGTGGAGGTGGCGCGCACGTTCGATGCGGCGCCGGACGGAGGCGGCGGGTTCGGCGTGCTCCAGCGCACGGTGGTGGCGGGCACGTCGAAGGAGCTGGAGCTGTCGCTGCGTGCCTACGGTCGCGGCTTCGCCAATCCCTACACGGGCGCGATGTCCGGGCCGGACGAGCTGGAGGGCTCACGAGCCCGAAACGAGGTGGGCGCACGCGCCCGCTACCTGCACCGGTGGGAGGACGCGCTGCGGCTGCGCGGGGAGGTGGATGCGTGGACGCTGCCTTCCGACGGTGCGGCGGTGGGCAGTGCCGGCACGGTGAACCTGCGGGCCTCGGCCCGGGTGGACTGGCGGGCCCATGCCCTGTTCCAGCCGTCGCTGTGGGGCGAGTACCGGGACAAGGACGTCGGCGTGGCGGGGGACTGCTTCGACGGTTCGGGGGAGGAGCCCTGCTCGGGTTCGCTCCTGCGGGTGACGGCCCGCGTGAAGACGGAGCTTCACGAGGCCGTGTCCGTGGCCGCGCAGTACGCGCATGCACGTGTGGATGATCCGGTGAACCGCGGCGTGCGGCAGGACGCGCAGGCGGTGGTGGAGACCCAGGTGCGGCCTTGCGAGGCCGTCCGGCTGCGCGGCCGCGCCGTGTGGAAGGACGAGGACCTGTCGACGCGCAACCGGCTGGAGCAGTCCTTCCGGGCCACGCTCGATGCGAGCTGGACGGCGGCCGACGCGGTGACGACGCGGGCCCGGTACGCGTGGGTCGTCGACTTGAAGGACGCGCGAGGTGCCCGGACGCCGCCGGATGCGCCCCGGCACCTGTTCGCGCTGGAAGTGGAGACGCGGTTCTGAAGGGAGCGGAGTGTGGCGGCTTGGGCAGTGCGGGGATGGGGCGTGAGGCTGGGATTGGGTTGTCTGGTGGGATGGATGGGCGCGTGCGGACTGTCGGCGTGGGAGGAGGAGCCGCAAGCCTGTGCAGCGCTGCTGCCGGGGGACGTGGTCATCACCGAGTACCTCAACGACCCCACGGGAGCGGACACGGGCAGGGAGTACGTGGAGCTGCACAACCCCACGCGAGGGACCGTGGACCTGTTGGGCGTGACGCTCTTCACCGCGCGCGACGAGGCGGCACAGGAGCGGGTCTACACGTTCACCACGGGCCTGCCAGTGGATGCGGGGGCCTTCGTCGTGCTGGGCGACGTGCGCGAGGGGGCACTGCCCGAGCACGTGGACCAGACCTATGGGGATGCGCTCGGTGCGCTGGGGAACAGCGCGGGGTTGCTGGGCCTTCGGTGCGGGACGCGCGTGCTCGACACAGTGGTGCTCGGCGCACCGGCGAAGTCGGGCGTGGCGCGGACCTATGACGGCCGGCTCGTTCCCGATGCGGAGGGTAATGACGACCCGTCACGCTGGTGTGATGCGCCGGATGCAACCCGGGGCAGTCCGGGGAGCGCGAACGCCCCGTGTCCCGCGCTGGCGGATGGCGGGGTGCCTTCCGGCGTCACGACGTGCCTGCCGCCGGGCGCTGTCTCTCCCCGGGAGGTCCAACCCCCGCGTCCCGGCGAGCTGATCATCACCGAGGTGATGGCCAACCCACGAGGCGACGACACGGTGGGCGAGTGGCTGGAGGTCCGTGCCACCGCGCCCGTGGACCTCAATGGGCTGACGGTGGGGACGGACACCCAGGGCACACGGCTGGAGTCGGAGCGCTGTCTGTCCCTGGCTGCTGGAGAGTCCGCGCTGCTCGCGCGCAGGAAGGAGCCGGAGGTGAACGGAGGCCTGCCGGAGCCCCTGGCCACGTTCTCCGTGGACCTGCGCAACGCGGGCGGAGGGGTCGCCGTGCGCGCGGGAGGCGTGCTCATCGACAGCGCGCTGTATGGCCCGGCCCAGGATGGCGTGGCCATCCAGGTGTCCGCGCCGCTCACCGCCGATGCGAAGGGCAACGACGTCGCGGCGTCCTGGTGCGCGGCCACGGAACCCTACGGTGACAAGGGCAACCTGGGCACACCGGGGCGCGGCAACCGCACCTGCACCGGGACGGACGCGGGCGCGGCGCAGGCGGGTTGCATTGACCGGACGACGGGACAGCCCCGTGCGCTTCGCGCTCCCTCCGTGGGCTCGCTGGTGATCACCGAGTTCATGGCGGATCCCGTCGCCGTCCCGGATGCGCTGGGGGAATGGGTGGAGGTGCTCGCGCTGCGCGAGGTGGACCTCAACGGGGTGACGCTCGCCAACGAGGCGGGCAGCGCCGTCCTGGAGTCTCCCCTCTGTCTTTCGCTGAAGGCCGGAGGCTTCGCGGTCCTCGCGCGCGGCGAGGACGCTTCGCTCAACGGCGGGTTGCCCGCCGTGCTCGGCACGTTCGGGTTCGGCCTGGGCAACGGCGCGGGAGCCCATGTGCTCAAGCTGTCAGCGCAGGGAGCCGTCCTGGACGCGGTGGCCTTCACGAACGCCGCCAGCCCCGGTGTGTCGTCGCAGTTGGATGCACGTGTACGGGACGCCACACGCAACGACGCGGCCGGGGCCTTCTGCCTCACTCCCGCCGGTGTGACCTATGGCGTGGGCGACCTGGGCACCCCGGGCCGGGAGAACCGGACGTGCGCGCCATGAGGACGTGGGGACTGGGATGGCTGCTGTGGCTCACCGTCCTGTCCGCCTGTGGCGGCGGGGAAGGGGAGTGCGGACCGGCCACGGGTGTGGTGACGAAGGTCATCGACGGGGACACCGTGGTGCTCCAGGACGGCGAGCGGATCCGCTACCTGCTCGCCGACACCCCGGAGACGACCCGGGGCCACGACGACTGCTTCGGGGAAGAGGCCGCGGCGTTCAACCGCTCGCTCGTGGAGGGCCGCACGGTGCGGCTGCGGGACGCGGAGGCGTGCACGGACCGCTTCGGACGGCGGCTCGCCTACGTGTCCGTGGACGGCCAGGACGTGAACGCGCTGCTCGTGCAGCGGGGCTACGCGTGCACGCTCTTCATCCCGCCGGCCGGTGCCTCCCGGCGCGGCGAGTTCGAGGCCCTGGAGCAGGAGGCCCGGCGCTCCCGCAGGGGCCTGTGGGGCCGCTGCCCGGCGCCATGCCCCCGGGGCCAGCGCCCGCCAGCGTCCACGCTACGGCAGCGTGTCCATCACCGCCTGGGCCAGCTCCGAGTCCAGCGGCCAGGCCGGCGGACGGCGCGACGTGGTGAGGTCCAGCGTGCCGTTCGCGAGCTTCACCCCGAAGGACTCACCCACGGACAGCCGCACCTTGCGCACCTTGTCCCGGAGCACGTCACCCACGTCGGGCGTCGAGGCCAGCCTGCTCAGCACCTCGCCGGTGCGCTCGACGAGCCACGCCAGGGGCTGGATGTTGGCGTCCGGCTCCAGCTCCGTGGCCGTGCCGAACTCCGCCGTCACCTTCGTGCCCCAGGCGCTGGACAGCGTGTCGGCCATCGCGGGCAGGTGCCGGCGCAGGTGCATGGGCGAGGACTCGGGCATCGACTTCGCGGGCGCGTCCAGCACCGTGGCGTCGTGCAGCGTGAGCGCCTCGATGACCCCGTCCGGCACGAACGTCACGTCCAGGCCTTCCCCGTGCGAGCCGTAGCCGCCGGTGGTGATGAGCAGCACGCCCCGGCCCTGGCGGAACTCGCCGTACTCGCGGACGAGCCCGATGACCTCGCGGCCGCTGCGCAGGAACAGCGTCACCTGCGGCAGGTTCAACGGCAGGCCCTCGTTGTAGCGCCGCATGAGGATGCTCAGGGCTTCCAGCACCTCCCAGGGGCTGCGCACGGGGCCCCGGGCCAGCGACTCCAGCGGATCCACCAGCTTGGGCGTCATCATGACCGGCCCTCCCCGGCCAGGGCCTGCCCCTGGAGGACCGTCCCCGGGGGCAACCGCCCCGTCGACGGCGCGTCCGCGCCCTGCCCTCCGATGCTGCGTTCCGCGAATGCCATGGCCTGCTGCCTCCCGTGTGCCTGGGCGCCAGTCTCCCCCAGGTCCCGGGTGGGACCCAGCGGTTCGCAATGGCCCGCCATGGCCGCCTGCCACCCCCCGGGGTCCCATCCCAGAGGTGGGCAACCCACCCCACCCCCTCCCGCACGCCCCATCCATCCCACGGCGCGCCGTGCCCATCTTCTCTCCACTCCGGCCATGTCCAGGGAGCAGGGGAACGGTGACCTTCACTCTTCCGACAGCAGGCGGCCTGCCTTGTCCGACCCGTGTCTCCGGGGCGCGGGCATGAACCCCGTCACGTCCACGACGAACTCGCTCGCGGACCTCGTGGAGGGGCGGCGCGAGGACATCCTCCGGCGCTGGGGCGCGCGGCTGGAGCCGGCCCCGCCGGGCATGTCCGTGGAGTTCCAGGACCGGCTGGAGGGGATGCTCAAGCTGGTGGACGCGCTCGTGCTCGTCCTCCGCCAGGGGCCCGTGGAGACGTGGGCCCAGGGGGAGGTCTGGGCGCATGCCCGGGAGATTGGGCTGCGGCGCTTCCAGTCCGGTGCCCGCGTGGAGACGCTGGTGCAGGAGTACAGCTTCCTGCGCGAGGCCATCCTGGAGGTGCTGGATGCGTCCCACCCGCCGCTCGGCACGGACGAGCTGCGCACCCTCTGGCGCGCGCTGGACCGCAGCCTGACGGAGGCGGTGGCGCACTACGTCCACGAACACGAGCAGGCGCTGCGCGGCCGGGAGCTGCGGCTGCAGGAGATCCTCGACCACGCCCCGGCCGCCATCTACGCGAAGGACGCGCTCGGGCGGTACCTCTTCATCAACCGCCCCTTCGAGTCCATCTCCGGCCACGAGCGCGCGGCGGTGCTGGGGCGCTCGGACCTGGAGCTGTTCCCCCAGGAGACGGCGGAGCGCTTCCGGCACAACGACCGCCGCGTGCTGGCGGCGAAGGCGCCGCTGGTGTTCGACGAGGAGGTGCTCCAGCCCGACGGGCCGCACCTCTACCACACGATGAAGTTCCCCCTGCCCAGCGTCGCGGAAGGGGAGCCGTGGGCGCTCTGCGGCGTGTCCACGGACATCACCACCACGCGCACGCTGCGCCAGGAGCGCGACGAGGCCCGCGAGCAGCTCCAGCGCGTGCTCACCCAACTGCCCGTCGTGCTGTGGGCCTTCGACACGCAGGGCGTGTTCACCCTCTTCGAGGGCGAGGGCGTGACGTCCACGGCCGTGCCCGCCCAGGTTATGCGCGGGCGCTCCGTCTTCGAGGTCTTCCGGGACCGGCGCGACGTGCTGGAGGTCATCCTGCGCGCGCTGGCCGGGGAGCGGCTGTCCACGGAGCTGTACCTCATGGGCGTGTGGTTCGAGGTCCGCCTGCTGCCGGTGTTCGACCCCGGCGGGCGCGTGGTCAGCGTGTCGGGCGTGTCGCTGGACATCACCGAGCGGCGCCGGGCGGAGCAGGAGCTGCGCGCGTCGGAGACCCGCTACCGGCTGGCCACCCAGGCCACCCGCGACATCATCTGGGACTGGGACCTGGTGACGGATGAAGTCCACTGGAGCGACATGGCGCCGCGCATCCTCCGGCTGGACCCGACCCGGGGGCCGCCCGTCATGGACGTGGCCTGGTGGACGGACAGCCTGCACCCCGACGAGCGCGAACGGGTGGTGCGGGGGCTCCAGCAGGCGCTCGACAGCCCGGAGGGCCACTGGATGGCCGAGTACCGGCTCCGGCGGGGCGACGGGACCTGGGCCTTCGTCGAGGACCGCGGCCGCGTGGTGAAGGACCTCCAGGGCCGCCCGGTGCGCATGGTGGGCGCCATGCAGGACGTCACCGGCCGGCACGAGGCGGAGGCGGAGGCGAAGCGCCGCGCGGAGTTCGAGCAGCTGCTCATCGGCATCGTGGGCCACGACCTGCGCAACCCCATCTCCGCCATCACCATGGCGGCCACCACACTGGCGAAGCGCGAGGACGCCGACCCGCGCGACCAGAAGGCCGTGGCCCGCATCCTCTCCAGCGCCGAGCGCGCGCACCGCATGCTGCGCGACGTGCTGGACTTCACCCAGGCGCGGCTGGGCGGCGGCATCCCCATGGCCCCGCGCGACGTGGACCTGCTGGAGCTGGTGCGCCAGGTGATGGACGAGGTGCAGCAGGCCCACCCGGACCGGCGCCTGGAGGTGGACGGACGGGGGGATGCCCGGCTGTGGTGCGACCCGGACCGGCTGGCGCAGGTCATCACCAACCTGGTGAACAACGCGCTCGCCTACGGCGACGCCTTCTGCCCGGTGCGCGTGCGGCTGCGCGGCACGCCGGGGTCGGTGACGCTCGCGGTGAAGAACCAGGGGCACCCCATTCCGCAGGACCTGCTGCCGCACCTCTTCGAGCCCCTCAAGCGCGCGGAGGCCCGCGAGGGCGGACGCCCCGCGCACGGGCTGGGGCTGGGGCTCTTCATCGTGAAGCACATCGTGGACGCGCACGGCGGCCGGCTGCGCGTGCGCTCCACGCTCCAGGACGGCACCACCTTCCTCGTCCAGCTGCCGCGCCGGCCGCCGCCCCGGGACTGAGGCGGCGCTCCCGGGGCGCGCTTGCCCTGGAGGGACGGCCCGGGTAGCAAAGGGGCTTCGACGGCGGGCCCTGCCCTCCGCGGAAGGAGAGCGGCGCCATGAACAAGAAGTGGATCCTCGGGGTGGGGCTGGGTGTCGGCGGGCTGCTCCTGGTGGGCGGAGGGCTGGTCGCGACAGGGTACTGGGCGGACGGCGCGATGGGCGGCGGCGGCATGGAGGCCCTGGCGCAGACCCAGGCCCGGGCCCAGCGGACCGCGGACCTCAACGCCCGCTATCCCTTCCAGCCGCCCCCCGCGGGCAAGGTGCTGAAGCTGGAGGAGGCGCGGCTGGAGACCTACCTCGCGGTGCGCGAAGCGACCCTGCCCGCCTACCAGGCGATGGAGAAGGAGTCGCTCGAGTACATGCGGACGCACGGCCAGGAGATCAACCGCGGCGGCCGGCGCGCGATGCTCCAGGCCGCGGGCGCCTCCATGCGCATCATGGGCAAGGCCCAGACCGTGCTCCTGCAGAACCTGGAGGCCCAGCGCATGTCGCCCCAGGAGTTCCGCCGCCTCACCGCCGTGGTCTATCCGGCGCCCGGGGCCGCGCCGGACGCGGGCGTGGCGGCGGTGTCCCAGGCGTCGGACCCGACGAACCTCGCGCAGCTGGAGGCGCAGCTCGCCGCGCTGGGGCCGCAGCTGGAGGACCCGAAGCTCTCCGAGGCCGAGCGGCTGCAACTGGAGCAGCGCCGCGCCGGGCTGCGCAAGTACATCACCCAGCTGGAGCTCTCCTCGGGCAAGGACGTGAAGGACGCCAACGCCGCGCTCCTGAAGAAGCACGCGGAGCGCATCGCGAAGGCGGCGAACCCCACCTTCGACGAGCTGTTGACGAAGCCGCTGGAGGCCCCCGGCACCGCGGGCCTGCCCACGCCCTGAAGCCGTCAGGCCTCCACCTGACGCCCGGAGCGCCGGTGCACGAGGCTGGCTGCCACCGCGCCGCCAATCACCGCGAGGATGACGGCCACCGACAAGAGCGGCGGGATGTGCACCCACTGCTCCAGCACCATCTTCACGCCCGCGAACGCCAGCACCCCCGCCAGGCCGTAGTGCAGGTACTTCAACTGCCCCACGGCCCCGGCGATGACGAGGTAGAGCGCGCGCAGCCCCAGGATGGCGAAGGCGTTGGAGCTGTAGAGGATGAACGTGTCCGTGGTGACGGAAAACGCCGCCGGCACCGAGTCCACCGCGAACAGGATGTCCGTCACCTCCAGGCCCACCAGCGCCAGCAGGAGCGGCGTGGCCAGCCTGCGGCCCTGGTGCTTCACCAGGAAGTGCGGCCCCTCCACCTGGTCCGTCACCGGCAGCTTCTTCGACAGCCAGCTGACGACGCGGTTGTCCTCCTGCTTCGACGGGTCCTCGCGCAAGACGCGCCACGCGGTCACGAGCAGGATGGCGCCGAAGACGTACGACACCCAGCCCCAGCGCTCCAGCGCCGCCGCGCCCACGAAGATGAACAGGGCGCGGAACACCAGCGCGCCGAAGATGCCCAGGAAGAGCACCTCGTGCTGGTAGCGCTGGGGCACGTTCAGGCTGCGGAAGATGACGAGGAAGACGAAGACGTTGTCCAGGCTGAGGCTCTTCTCGATGAGCCAGGCCGCCAGGTACTCGTGGCCCCGCTGGCTGCCCAGCGTCACCCACACGAAGCCGCAGAAGCCCAGCCCCAGCCCCACCCAGGCCAGGCTCCAGAGGATTGCCGCGCGGCGCGACTGCCCCCGCCCGCCCCGGTGCGCGAGCAGGTCCACCACCAGCAGCGCCAGCAGCAGCGCCCAGAAGACGATCCAGGCCCAGGAAGGGGTGCTTTGCATGACCCCTCCAAGCTAGGCACGCCCCCGGCATCCGCTCGCACAAAGCCTTCGCGCGGAGTCAAATCCTACCCATATCCCGGTGCGTGACGCCCCGGGCCGGGCGGAATGGGGATGGGGCCGGGCGAGCGTTGTCCTCTTCCGCGCTCAGGATGTGATACTTCCGGGGAAGCCCAGGAACCTCATGATTCTCAACACTCCAAAGGCGGTGCGATGAACACGGTCATCTTCGCTTGTACGCAGAACGCGGGTCGCTCGCAGATCGCAGCGGCCTTCTTCAACCTGCTGGCGGACCCGGCGAAGGCGCGCGCGATCTCCGCGGGGACGCAGCCGGCCGAGCGTCTGCATCCCGAAGTGCTCGCGACCATGAAGGAGATGGGCGTGGACCTGGGAGACGCGAAGCCGCAGCGGCTGACGCCGGAGCTGGTGAAGAGCGCGCAGATTGTGGTGACGCTGGGCGGACTGCCGGACGTGCCGGTGGTGGCGGACCAGAAGCGCGAGGACTGGCCCATGATCGAGGACACGGCGGGCAAGTCCGCGGCGGAGGTGGAGAAGATCCGCGACATGACCGCCGCCATCGTGTCGGACTTCGTGAACCGCAACGGCTGGGAACGCCCGCAGTAGGCAGGGTGTGGGAGGCAGCACCCTTCTGACGCGTGACCGTGGGTGTCCGGGCCCGAGGGTGGACGGACGGACACGCGAGGAAGGTGTGGAACCCGCGCGCCTTCGTGGCGTCGCGGTGGGGGGGGCCTCCCGGGCCGGGGTGCTGGCCGGGGGTGGGTGGCTTGAAAACGGGCAGGAGCTTGCCGCACGCTGTGTCCTTTCGCGGACACGCGGTTCGCGCAACCCACGTCCAGGTCCCCAGGCTCCATGATGCTCTCCGTCCTTCTCGCCGGGCTGCTGTCGCAGACGGCGCCGTCGGTGTCCGCTCGCCAGCAGGGTGTGCCCATGGGCCGGGGGGACAAGGTGCCCACGGTGGTGTTGAGCGCGCCGTCCGGCGGTTGGACGGTGGACCGGATGATGCTGATTGAAGGCACGGTGAGCGACGCGACGGTGGATCCGGTGGTCGTGTCCATCAACGGCGACCGCTACCTGATGCGCACCCAGGGGGGCCGCTTCAGCCGCAAGTTCCCCGCGGCCAGCGGCAAGAACGTCGTCACGGTGACGGCGACGAACAAGGGCGGCACGGGGCGCACGCAGGCGACGAGCTACGCGCAGGTGCCCCCGGTGCCGCTCAAGGCCATCCTCACGAGCGACACGGACGGCGTCTACACGGACCTGCACATCTACGAGCCCACGGACGGGAGCAGCTCGGACGACACGCTGTCCGTGAGCGCGATGGCGCACGTGTACTGGGCGAACACGGCGAGCCCGTCCGGCGGCACGTTCTTCCTCAACGAGCAGGGCGGCGACTTCGACCAGCCGGCGTACGGCCCGTACCTCTACATCCACCGCGCGCCGCCGAAGGGCGTGTACCTGGTGGCGACGAACTACTGGCCCAGCGGGGACAAGGCGCACACGGTGGCCACGCTCAACCTGGCGCTCTTCGAGGGCACGCCGGGAGAGCTCCGCCGCCGCGTGCGCATCCCGCTGGCGACGCCCGGCACGACGCGCGTGCTCGCGTGGGTGAACATCCTGGGCGACGGGCAGGCGGAGGTGTACGTGCCGTCCGCGGATCCGAAGCCGAAGGGGAAGGGCTGGCCCACGAACCTGGAGGAGGCGCTGAAGGAACTCCAGCAGAGTGGGGACAGCGGCGGCGGCGACGAAGGCGGCTACTGAAGCGCCCGGCACGGCCGAAGCCATGCGCGTCCTGATGCTCACGCTGTTGCTGCACGCGGGCCCGCCTCCGTCCGGGACGGCCCCCGTGTCCGCCAATCGTGAGGGCGCGGTCATCGCGGCGGAGCCGGTCGCTCCGGAGACTCGCGCGCGGCTCTTGCGCCGCGAGGTCGCGCAGGTGGCGCTCGCGCAGCTCAAGGCCCCGGACGCGGCGTGGCAGCCGGCGCAGCGAGACTGCGCGGGCCTCATCCGCTACGCGTACCGCACGGCGTACCGGCGCGTGGCCTCGGAGCGCCTGGCCTCGCCATTGTGGCGGGACACGCGCGGCAACCCTTCCGACTTCGCGGACGCGGAGACGCTGCTCACCCGCAGCTTCGTTCCGCTGGGCCGGGGCGCGGACGTGCTCGCCGCGCTGCGCACCGGGGACGTGCTGGCCTTCCGCCAGGAGCACGACGCGGGGCCCGTCTTCCACCTGATGCTCGTGGTGCGCCCGGAGGACCGGGCCCATGCGCCCGCGCGCGTCGTCTACCACCCCGGTGAGGCCGGCGCCCCCGTGCGCACCGGCATCCTGGACTCGCTCGCCACCGATGCGCCGCTGGAGTGGCGCCCCGTGCCGGGCAACACCGCCTTCCTCGGCTTCTTCCGCTTCAAGGAGTGGATGTCATGACGTCTCCCGTGAGCCCGCCGCCGCCCCCCGCTGGAGGCGGTGGCAAGGGCCCTTCCTCCGCCGTGCGCATCGCGCTCATCGGCGCCCTCGTCGTGGGCGTCGGCGTGGGGGCCTTCGTCATCGGCCGCAAGAGCGGCGGGGGCGGCGGCTCCGGCCCCGCCTTCTCCTCGGGTGAACCCAAGGGCCCGCCGACCGCGGGCGCCACCGTGGAGGGCATGCCGGACGTGCCCTCCGAGCCCTCGAAGATGGAGGTGCCCGGCGCGGCCGCCACCGCCGCCATCTGGGTGGACGTGCACTCGCCCGCGAAGGTGCGCGACGCGCTGGCGCGCAACGCGTGGCTGAAGTCGCAGTGGGACAAGCCGCTGGGCCAGGGCTTCGTGAGCGGCTGGGCCGCGTTCCTGGGCTCCACCGGCAACGACCTGAAGGCGTCCTTCAAGGGCGCGGTGCTGGACGTCGTCGCGGGGCAGTTGCTCGACGCGCCGTTCCGCACCGTGTGGTTCAGCGGTGACGCGCGCGTGGGCACGCCCGCGCTCCTGGTCCCCAAGGCGAACAAGACGTCGCTGGCCGCGTGGGACGCGCTGGACGCGGTGGCGAAGCGCGGCGGGATGCTCGCGGACACCTGCCCGTCCGGGATGGACGGGACGGTGCCCAAGGACGGCTTCCACCTGTCGCGCTGGCTCGTCGCCGAGCAGACGCTGTGGGCCGCGCGCACGGAGGACCGGCTGGTGCTGGCGCGCCACCCGGTGGTGGTGCTCCAGGCGCTGTGCACGGCGCTGCCGGAGCTGGAGGCCGAGGACGGCGTGGACGTGGAGGTGGGCTTCGACCCGAACGCCTACGGCCGCGAGGTGCAGCTCTTCACCCACGTGCTGGGCCTGGGCGAGGACACGCGGCTCCAGTTGCGCGTGGACGGCGACCGGCTGGTGGCGAAGGGCATCGCCGGGAAGCTGCGCCCGGACGGACACGCCAACGATGGCAAGCCCCTCTCCGACGACCTGCTCAAGCTGGTCCCGGAGGACACGCCGGTGCTGTTCGCGTTCCAGCTCACGCTGCCGGAGTCGCTGGAGCCCGCGCAGCTCAACGCCTTCTGGAAGAACGAGGGCCAGCCCCGGGTGCGCACGCGCCAGGTGGCCCTGGTGTGGACGCCGCGCGGCAGCACGTCGCTGGAGCCGGAGCTGGCGCTGTTGTGGGGGGATGAGAAGGACGCGGAGGGCCTGGCCGCGCTGTTCTCCGGCGGCGCCCGGACGCTGACGCGCGCCACGCTGTGCAAGCACGTGGTGCTGGCCACGAGCGCGCAGGAGGTCGAGCGGCTCCAGAAGGCCTGCGAGGGCCGCGCCCCCAACATGCTCAACGCCGCGGGGCCGGTGGTCGCGGGGCTGCGCGCGCCCTCCTCGGTGGTGCTGGGCGTCAACATGGGGCGGCTGCTCGGCGGACTCGCGATGGACGGCTACGCGCCGCGCGCCACGGTGGTTCCCCCGGAAATCGAAGCGGCCCGCCGCGACCTGGAGGCCCTGCCGTACCTGGGCTTCCGGGGCAACGTGCAGGGCTACGTCATGCTGTCGGAAGGGTTCGGGACATGAAGACCTCCCTGCGTTTCGCGGCGCTGGCCGCGCTCCTGCTGTCCGGCGTGGCGCTGGCCAAGCCGCTCTACATCACCGTCCCGCGCTCCTACGGCAGCGGCGAGCCGGTGGCGGTGGACGTCGCCTTCGAGGACAAGGGCCCCGTCGAGCTGCGCGTGCTCAAGCCCGCGAACCTGGACGCGTTCATCCGCGCGCAGGGCGACCTGCGGCGCGCGTACGAGACGCCGCCCACGCTGGCCAACCCGGGCCGCGGCCTGAGCCGGGGCCTCAACGCGGTGCGCTCGCCGGGCATCGTGCTGATGGAGGCGCTGTCGCCCGCGTTCCGCCAGGAGGTGGGGAAGACGCTGCCGAAGCCGCCGGCGGAGTCTTCTTCCAGCGAGCCGCTGGCGAAGGTGGCCGAAGGGCCGGAGAAGCTGGTGGGCACGCCGCCGGGGTTCTCCGTGGTGCGCAGCCAGTGGCTCAACCTGGACCTGGGCGGCGAGGACCGGGACTTCAACGTGCCGGGCTTCGACACGGGCAACCGCAGCAGCGGCTTCCAGGAGCGCCGCGTGCTGCTCGCGCCGCTGCCCGCGGGCACGTACGTGCTCCAACTGGTGCAGGGCCGGGTGGAGGGGCAGGTGGTGCTCGTCGTCAGCGACGTCACCGTGCAGCTCAAGCAGACCGACGGCCAGGTGCTGGTGCGCGCGGCGGGACGCGACCAGCAGCCGCGCGCGGGCGCGCAGGTGCAGGTGTACCTGCCCACGGGCAAGGGGCCCTCGGGCACGACGGATGAGAAGGGCGAGGTGACGCTCGCGGTGACGGAGCCGCGCATCATCGCGACGGTGACGGCCGGGCAGGACACGGCCATCGTGGACACGGACTTCTACTCCACGCTGGCGGTGGCGCCGGACGTGTTCATCTACAGCGACCGGCCCATCTACAAGCCGGGCAACGAGGTGAAGTTCCGCGGGCTCGTGCGTCAGCCGGACACGTTCCTGGCGCGCCTCTTCACGCCGAAGAAGCGCGACGTGCGCGTGAAGCTGGTGTCGCAGGAGGGCCGCGAGATCATCACGCGCGCGGCGGTGGATGAGTTCGGCGCGTTCAACGGCACGCTCAAGGTGCCGGACGACCTGGGCACGGGCGTGCTGCGCATCGAGGCGGACCTGGACCAGAACCCCTACCAGGGCGAGGCGCGCGTGCAGGACTACGTGAAGCCCACGTTCTACCTGGAGGTGCAACCCGCTTCGGAGACGGTGGTGCCGGGCTCCACGGTGAGCGTGACGGTGCGCGCGCGCCGCTACGCGGGCGGTGTGCCCAAGGGCGCGAAGTACGAGGTGTTCCTCTACCGTTCCTTGCTGGACGCGCCCGCGTGGGTGGACGACTCCGGCCGCGGCGGCCAGGGCAGCGCGGTGACGTACGGCACCACCTCCAGCACCGAGGGCAAGCTGAGCGTACCGGAGCGGCTGTACTCCTCCGTCGCGGAGCGCCAGGCCACGGACGACCCGTGGTCCACCGCCAGCGAGTTCAACGCGGAGGGTGAAGCCCAGGTGGAGGTCGCCGTGCCCGCGCTCAATCCGGGCGACGAGGATCTGCCGTACCGCTACAGCCTTACCGTGCGCGCGCGGGATGATCAGCAGACGTTCGCCACCGGCACCGCCGCCTTCTTCCTGTCGAAGGTGGAGGTGCTGGGCGTGGCGCGCTATTCCGACGCGGTGGTGCAGAAGGGCGCGGAAGCACAGTTGTCCGTGCGCGCCACCACGCTGTCCGGCAAGCCCTACGGCGTCACCACGGGGCAGGTGGACTTCACGCTGGTCCGCGCGGACGGCAGCGAGAAGGAGCTGGGCACGCAGAGCTTCACCACGCAGCAGGACGGCACGTCCCGCCTGAAGGTGCCCACCACGGACGTGGGCCGGGTGGTCGCGAGCGTGACGGTGAAGGACAAGAAGGGCGAGACGTGGGAGGGCGAGGAGTCGCTGCTCGTCATCGGCGGCGCGGACGAGCCCGTGGCGCAGGTGCCCAACCTCACGCTCGCGTCGCTGTCCGGCACGCTGGCGCCGGGGGACAGCGCGAAGCTGGTGGCGCTGATGCCGGATGGCTGGGGCCAGGGCGGCAAGGACGCGGGGCCCGTGTGGGTGACGCTGACGGGCGCGGGCCTGTACGGCACCTCGGTGGTGAAGCTCACGGGCCGCACGCTGGTGCACGCCTTCCCGGTGGAGAAGCGCTTCGGCAGCGCGGTGTACGCGTCCGTGGCGTACCCCACGGCGACGGGCCGCTGGGAGGAGCGCACGGTGGCGTTCCGCGTGGTGCCCAAGGAGCGCACGCTCACGGTGGCGCTGCAGCCGCGCCGCGCGGAGGCGCTGCCGCTGACGGAGCAGGCCATCGACGTGCGCGTCACCGACAGCGACGGCAACGGCGTGTCCGCGCAGCTGTCCGTGGGCGTGGTGGACAAGGCCGTCTACGCCATCCAGTCCGAGTTCCGCCCCGGTGTGCTGGACTTCTTCTATCCGCCCGCGCGCGACAACGTGACGAGCTTCTACTCGGCGGAGTTCCAGGGCTACGGCTACGGCGAGCAGCTGGCGCGCAAGATGGCGGGGCTGCCGGACCATGCGTTCGCGTCCATCAAGCCGCCCACGCGCAACGCGAAGGACCTGGAGAAGGACACGGCGCACTGGGACCCGGCGGTGGTGACGGACCGGGACGGGCGCGCGACGGTGCGCTTCACGCTGCCCTCCAACCAGACGCTGTGGGTGGTGACGGCGGTGGCGGCGGACACGTCCGGCCGCTTCGGTGAGGGCACGGCGGAGTTCGCCACGCGCGGCGGGTTGAACCTCTACGCGGCGCTGCCGCAGTTCCTGCGCGAGGGCGACGAGGCGCTCGCGTCGGTGCGCCTGGCCGCCGGTGAGAAGTCCAAGGGCAGCCAGTTGCTGGACGTCAGCCTGCGGCCGGGCGGCGCGCTCCAGGCGGAAGCGCTCCAGCGCAAGGTGGAACTGGGGCAGGGCGGTGAGCAGGTGGTGCCGGTGACGCTGCGCGCGGCGAAGACGGGCCCGGCGCAGCTCGCGGTGGACGTCGTGGGCGGCAAGGACCCCTTGCGCGACCTGAAGCGCTTCGACGTGGCGCCGGCCGCGGTGGAGGACGCGGTGCAGGTGAGCGCGTGGGGCGGCGGGGCGCTGTCGCTGGAGGCCCCGGAGAAGTCGGCGCTGACGCGCGTGGAGCTGGTGCTCCAGCCGTCCACGGTGGACGCGGCGCTCACCAACGTGCGCGAGCTGCTCACGTATCCGTACGGCTGCCTGGAGCAGCTCGTCTCCACGACGGTGCCCAACGTGGCGGTGTACCAGGTGCTCCAGAAGGCGGGCGCGCTGGACAAGCTGGACCCGGAGTCGCAGGCGCTGCTGGCGGAGGCGCGCAGCCGCTCCGTGCAGGGCACGGCCCGCATCCTGGGGCTCGCGGTGAAGGGCGGCGGCTTCACGTGGTTCGGTGGCTACAGCGAGCCCAGCCTGCCGCTCACGCTCATCGCGCTGGACGGCCTGGCGTACGCGTCCGAGGCGGGGCTGGTGGACCGCGACGACGCGCGCATCCAGGAGAGCGCGAAGTGGCTGGAGGCGCAGGAGGGCCTGCCGCTGGAGTACGACGCCACGCGCGCGTACGTGCTGGCGCGGCTCCAGGGCCCGCGTCAGGCGGCGCGGGTGCGCGCGCTGGTGGAGGCCGCGAAGCCGGGGGACCTGTACCCGCTGGCGCTCGCGGTGCTGGCCGCGGAGAAGGCGGGCGTGATGAAGGAGCCCGGCCTCCAGGAGCGCATCCAGTCGCTGGTGAAGCAGAGCGGCGAGGGCTTCGTGAAGCTCGCGGGGCTCAAGAGCGAGGCGGAGATGCCCGAGGCGTTCTACCGCTTCCCGCTGCGGCGCGTGGGCCTCACCGCCATCACCGCGCACGCGGCATCGTTCGGCTCGCTGGATGTCACGCGCGCGCGCAAGCGCATCCTGGAGATGCTGAGCGAGCCGGGCCTGTCCACGTTCGACCGGAGCACGGCGCTGTTGCACTCGCTCTGGCTGGTGGAGCGTGACGCGAAGGCGTTCAAGGGCATGGCGCCTCCGGAGGTGAAGGGGGCTTCGGCGCCGGTGAAGTTCGCGTCGCGCGGCATGGGCCTGGTGGCCACGCTGCCGGCGGGGACCCGCACGGTGGACGTGGGCGGCTTCGACGGCGTGGCCACGCTGCGCGCCGCCGCGATGACGCCGCTCAAGGACGTGCAGCCGCGCGTGAACGGCATGTCCGTGGAGCGCGCGTACTACGTGCTGCGCGAGGGCGGGAAGGTGAAGCTGGACGCGGGCACGCAGGTGTCCCAGGGCGAGGACGTCTACGTGGAGCTGACGCTGGACGCGCGCGGGGAGAACCGGGCGCGCTCGGCGTACTACGTGGTGGAGGACGCGGTGCCGGCGGGCTTCGTTCCGCTCCTGGAGGACAAGGGCTTCCGCGGGCCGCCGCACTCGCTGCCGCTGGCTCCGGAGGCGCTCAAGCGCCGGCAGCTGGACCCCTCGCACGCGACGTTCTTCTTCGAGGAGCCGGCGTGGTGGAGCAACAGCCCGCGCACGGTGGGCTACGTGATGCGCGCGCAGTTCGCGGGCACGTTCGCGGCGCCGCCCGCGACCATCGAGGACATGTACTCGGCGCGCATCCGGGGCCGCACGGCGTCGGACGTGTTGAAGGTGGTGCCCTCGAAGACGTCCGTGAGCGACCTGTAGCCCATGGGGTGGGCCGTCGCCGTCGCCGTGCTGTTGTCGGCTTCGCCCACGTTCGTCACGCGGGGGGATGTGACGCCGGAAGCGGACCTGCGCCGGGAGGCCCAGGCCGCCTGGACGGCGCTGGAGACGCAGTACGCGGCGCAGGCGGGCGGCCTTCCCACGAGGGCCCCCGCCACCGTGACGCTCCAGAAGGGCGCATCGCTCGCGCCCGAGCGCAACGCGCAGGGCCGGCCCGGCGTCGTGGAGCTGCGGCAGAACGCGCCCGGTGTGCTGGACGCGAGGCTGCGCACGGCGCTGCGGCATGAGCTCGCGCACCAGTTGCTCTGGTGGGCCTGTCCCGCATCCAGCGAGGACCGGCTCTTCCACGAAGCCTTCGCGCTGACCGTGAGCGGCGAGCTGCCCGCGTGGCGCGAGGGCCCCTATCAATCGCTGTCACGCGCGGCGAAGGAGGTGGCGAGCGCGCCCGCGGTGGACACGCCGCGAGCGAGGAGGGGACTGGCGCGGATCCTCGGCGAGCACACGGGGTTTCCGGCCGCGCTGACCCGCAGGCTGCGCCAGTGTCACGACGGAGCGCGGTGGGCGGCGCCGCTGACGGTGGAGGAGCTGGCGGACGTGGCGGTGCTCGCGCCCGAAGCGGCCACGGTGGTGGTGAGCCGGCACTCCGGAGAAGTGCTGCTCGCGGAAGGAGACGTGAGGCGCGCGGTGCCCTACGGCTCCGCGCTCAAGCCGTTCCTGTACGCGGCGGGAACCGGGAGCGCTCCGGAAGCCAACGCGCCGCCACTGCTTCCTCCGCGTCCGGGCGTGCAGGAGTGGGCGTGCGGCGCGGGCCTGCCTCCGAAGGTGGATGCGCGGCTCGCGCTGCTGCGCTCCTGCAACGGCTGGTTCCTGGACTGGGAGGCCACGGGCCGTGCTCCCAGGGCCTTTGGTGTCTGGGGCCCGGTGCTCTCCGCTGTGGGCCTCACCGGGCTGCCCTCGGACATGACCGAGGCCATCGGGCTTCGCTCCGCGCATGGCCTGTCTCCGTGGGGCATGGCGCAGGCGTACCGGCTGCTCGCGGAGGCGCGGCCGGACGTGCTCGCGCTCCTCACCGGCAACGTGGACGAAGGCACGCTCAGCGGCCTCTCCACGTCGAAGGCGCTCAAGGGCGTGGCCACGAAGACAGGCACCGTGCGCGATGCCGCGAGCCGCCCCCAGTTCGGATGGATCGCCGCCGTGGACGCGGACCTCGTCGCCGTCATCGTGCGGCCCGGCAAGATGCCCAGGCACTTCGTGGATGAACTCCCCGCGCTCCTCACCCGCGTGAGACGACAGGGCGGCCTGGACGCCGCGCGTGTGCAGGTGCTCGGCCTGCTGCCCTCCGCCACCGTGGAGGCCCGCTGCGCGGGCGCGGGCTTCTCCGTCGATGGCGGCACGCCGCGCGCCGCACCGACGGACTTCTCGCGCCTGGACGCGCTCACCTCGAAGGGCCCCGCCGTCTGCCTGGGCAGCCCCTGGCGCGTGCGCTTCCCGGACGGCCCCGACGGTGGCCGCGACTACGCGGGCGTCTTCACCTGGTCCACGCCTCCGCCGTACCGCCCACCGCCCGGCGTGCCCACCACGCCCAGCGCGCTCAAGGCCCGGCGCGGCTCCGACTTCGTGTTCCGCACCACGCGCGTGCAGTACACCGCCGGCGTCGTCGCCGCCGAGGACGTCACGCTCCAGGGCGAGGCCCGCGTCGCGCTGGCCCGCGTGGCCGCGCACAACGAGCGCCACGCCGACACGCGCCACCCCGGCCGCGCCCTCTGCGACACCACCCACTGCCAGGCCTTCCGGGGCACCGTGCGCATCCGCCCGGAAGAGTCCCGCGCCCTCCAGCTCCCGCCGCTGAAGTGGGACGCGTGGCTCACCTTCTCGCAGGGGGGCTCCACCCCCTGGAGCGAAGTCCGCACCCGCGCCCAGGTGGAGTCCCTGCTGGGCACCCACCTCGTCTCCCTGCGCTTCGAGTCCGGCCGCGTGCGCTACCTGCGCACCGAAGGCACCCCCAGCGCCCCCTACGAGGACGCGCGCTCCCTCCCGTGCGACACGCTGCGCGCCGGCCTCCAGCTCCCATCCTGCCCCCAGCGCGCCTCCTTCGACGGCCCCCAGGTCCGCTTCGAAGGCCAGGGCCGGGGCCACGGCGAGGGCCTGGACGTCGAAGCCGCCAAGGCCAGTCCCGGCCTCTCCAGCGACGCCCTCCTGGAGCGCGCTTTCGGAGCCCGGGGCGGCCCCCGGTCCCCCTGACGGGAAACCGGCAGGGCCCCCACCCGGGAGCGGCTGCCGCCCAACTGGTCCGACTGTCGGACCAGTTGAGGCGCTCCGGCTCCGGAGGGCGGCCCTTGCCATCCCTACCCAGGCCTACAGGGTTTCCCATTACCCATCCGGGAAACCGCGAAAAACGTGCTGACAGGTGCCCCTAATCACAGCTATTACGGAAGAATACCGTAGCGCTGTTTGGTGCGAGGGGCCCAATGGCGGAGGGAATGAGCGAGGCGGAGGCCACGCGGCGCGCGTTGGAGGCGTTGCCGGAGGGCCTTCGGGTGCGCTGGGTCCAGGAGGGCCGCGGGGCCTGGGTCCTGGGCTGTCAGGACTCGAAGCCGAACCTGCACGCGCCCCGGGGCGAGGACGTGCTCATCCAGGGCGAGCTGTGGCTGTTGGGGGCTCGCTACGTGGAGGGCGCGGTGCCGCGCGGGGCCCTGCGGGTGTGGCTTCTGGAGGGCCCGGTGCGGCACGTGCTGTCCGCGCGCGTGGCGGTGGGCGGCGAAGACCTGACGCTGGGCCTGGGGCCTCCGGGCGCGCGGGTGCCTTCGGCGCGCGTGGTGTGCCAGCGCGTGGAGTGGCGGCCGTACTCGGTCGCGAACGCGGCGCCGCTGGCGGCGGCCTTCGTGGACCTGTGGCGCGGCCTGGGCCGGGGCTCGCGGCTGGAGCGGCTGGGCCTGGAGGTGGAGGGCGCGGTGGAGGGCCGCGCGCGCGTGTCCCCCTTCGTGGAGGTGGAGGCGGACCGCAAGAGCAGCCGCCGCTCCGCGACGCGCCACCCGCTGCCCCCCTTCGAGGCGCCCACGGCGGAGGTGCTGCGCGACTGCCGCCTGTGGCTGCGCGCGACGGCGCACGCGCTGACCCGCGAGCCGCCCTTCCTGCGCGAGGTGTACCTGCCGCCGTCCGGCGACGGCATGCCCCTGGCGCTGGAGGCCACCGCCGCGAACGCGTCCCTGGGCGCGCTGCTGGAGCGGCGGCTGCGCTGGGCGGAAGCCTGGCTGTGTCCCTCCGCGCTGCTGGAGCTGGAGGTGTCGCGCACGGTGCCCGAGGGCGCGAACGCCGGGACGTGCTGGCTCACCGCGCGCTTCGAGCAGGCGCAGACGGGCGGGACGTCCACCACCGTCACGCTGCTCGACACGCCGGGCTTCTCCACGGAGGTGCTGGCGCTGCTGCGCGGCTGGGCCCAGGCCACGGCGCCGGGGCGCGGCGCGGTGGTGCGCGGCCTGCTGTCCATGGAGTGACGCGGCGTCCTTCCCCGGGGCCTCGTCCGCGAGGGCGGGGCGCTCGGCCGGGCGGCCCTGGCACCGCGCGGTCCCGGCCCCACCTTGCTTCCGTCGATCTTTCATCCGCGGAGGCGGGGAGGCTGGAACCATGGTCAAGACGAACTGGAAGGCGCGGGCGGTGACGGTGGCGGTCGTGACGGGGCTGATGGGCTTCGCGGCCCACGCCAACGACGAGTCCAAGCAGGCCAAGCAGGAGATGAAGCAGGGCAAGGCCGTGGGCGAAGCGGCCGGCAAGCGCGTGCAGTACGTGGGCAAGCTGGCTGTCTTCAACAACCGCCAGATCGAGATGGCGCGGCTCGCGGAGCAGCAGGCGTCGGATCCGCGCGTGAAGGAGTTCGCCACCAAGCTGCGCGAGGACCACGAGAAGAGCCAGGAGTCGCTGCGCACCTGGGCCCAGCACCAGCAGATGCAGATCAGCGCGCTCAACGACAGCCGCCAGACCTCCGAGGAGGGCACGGGCGGCTCCGGCGTGCAGGAGGGCTACGACAAGAAGATGAAGGGCGCCGACGAGAAGCTGGGCAAGGCCATGGACAAGACGAACGAGGAGATCACCAAGCTCCAGTCCAAGCAGGGCCCCGAATTCGACAAGGCCTTCCTGTCGCGCATCGCGGAGGACCAGAAGAAGGGCAAGGAGATCCTCAAGGAGGGCCGCAAGGAGTACAAGAACGACGGCACCTTCCTGGCGCTCCTGAGCGACACCGAGACCGTCGTCAGCAACAACGAGATGCAGGCGAAGGACCTCGAGAAGCAGATGAAGAAGTAGCAGTCGCGTGTGTAGCGCGGTGGGCGTCGGGCCGACGGGCCGGTTGACTCGGCCGGGTCCGGCGCCTAATCCCTCGCGAATGCGCACGGCACTGTCGGCGGTGGGGGGGATGCTCGCGGGGCTGCTGGGCGCGTGTCAGGCGTCCATGCCGGTGGTCCCCGCCGTCCCGCCCGTGGGAGCGACACCCGCGGGCCCCTTCGTCGACGACGCGCGTTCCCTCTTCGAGGGCTGCGTCCCCGTCCCGGACAGCGCCACGTCGCGCACGTACCGCTGCGGCGCGCTCTCCGTGTGGCTGCATGAACAGCCCGGGCTGAGCGAGGCGCAGGCGGTGGAGTCGGGACGCGCCCGCGTCCATGCGCGCCTGGGCCCGGTGCTCACGGAGGTCCGGGGAGAGCTGCCGCTCGCGGGACATCCGCACCCGTCCCTGCGCTTCGAGCAGTGCGCCGGTGCGAAGGGCGAAGGGCCATGCCCCGTGGGCGGATACGTCGCGGCGGTGACGCCCTCCGCGGGCCACGTGCGGCAGCTGGGCTGCGTGGCGCGCGAGCCCGTCCGCTCGGGGCTGGGCCGGTGCCTGGAGCTGTTCGCGTACCTGGCCACGCGGGGCAACCCGGAAGGCGACGTGCTGGCGCCCTCGTCGCTCATCACGCCGCCGCGCCTGCCGTGGCGGTTGCTGTATCTGCCGGAGGGCTGCGAGCTCGCGGACTCGACGACGCGCGCGGGGAGGATCCGCTGTGCCGCGTCCACCTTCTCCTGGAGCGTCTTCTTCCCGGCACATCCGAGCGCGGCCCAGGTGGAGCGGTGGCGCGACCGGAGCGTGGAGGAGCTGCGTGACGCGCTCCCGGGCGCCGGTCCGGTGGAGGTGCGCGACTGCTACGTGGAGGGCCTGGCCACGCGCTGCCTCCACTTCACCGCGCCCGGTCCGGGGGGCGACGTCCAGGTCTGGGCCGGCGGCGTGGACCGGAGCGGCTGGGGCCTGTTCGCGGCGTGCAGCCTTCCGGCGAGCGCTTCCTTCCCCCTGCCGACCGCCTGCAACGGCGTGTTCGCTCCGCGCTGAAGGGACGTGGCGTCCGTGTTCCTCCTGGAAGAAGTCTCCAAGCGCTTCGGTGCCGCGCAGGCCCTGCACCCGCTGAGCCTGACGCTGCCAAAGGGCGCCACCACGGTGCTCATCGGCCCCAGCGGCTGCGGGAAGTCCACGCTGCTGCGGCTGCTCAACGGCCTGCTCCGTCCCGACACGGGGCGCGTGCTCTTCGACGGACAGCCCCTGCCACGGGACGCGGACGCGCTGCTCGCCGTGCGCCGCCGCGTGGGCTACGCGCTCCAGGGCGGAGGCCTGTTCCCGCACCTCACCGGCGCGCGGAACGTCACGCTGATGGCGCGGCACCTGCGCTGGCCGGAGGCGCGGATCCGCGAGCGGCTGGCGCAGTTGATGGACCTGACGCGATTGCCGGCGGACGCGCTGGAGCGCTTTCCCGGCGAGCTCTCCGGAGGCCAGCGGCAGCGCGTGGCGCTGATGCGCGCGTTGATGCTGGACCCGGACGTGCTGCTCCTGGACGAACCGCTGGGCGCGTTGGATCCGCTGGTGCGCCACGACCTCCAGACGGACCTGCGCGGCATCTTCGAGCGCCTGGGCAAGACGGTGGTGCTCGTCACCCACGACCTGGCGGAGGCCGCCTTCCTGGGCGACGGCATCGTGCTGATGCGCGAGGGCCAGGTGGTGCAGGAGGGCACGCTGGACGCACTGGAGACGCGGCCCTCGGAGCCGTTCGTCACGCGGTTCATCCAGGCCCAGCGCCCGCTGCCCCTGCGGAGGTCCGGGTGATGCGCGCGCTGGCGCTGGTGTGTCTGCTGCTGTCCGGCGTCGCGTGCACGCGCACCGACGGCGGGGGCCCCCAGGTGCGCGTGGGGTCCAAGAAGTTCACCGAGTCCGTCATCCTCGGGGAGATGGTGGCGCAGGTGGCGAAGGACGCCGGCGCGCGGGCCTCGCACCGGCGCGAGCTGGGCGGCACCACGGTGCTCTGGGAAGCGTTGCGCCGGGGCGAGCTGGACGTCTACCCCGAGTACACCGGGACGCTGCGCCAGGAGCTGCTCGTGGGGCGCGCGCTGCCGGACGACGTGGCGTTGATGAAGGCGCTCGCGGGCGAGGGCCTGCGGATGAGCGCGCCATTGGGTTTCAACAACACGTACGCGCTGGGCATGAAGGAAGCGGAGGCCCAGCGGCTGGGCATCCGGCGCATCTCCGACCTGACGGCCCACCCGGAGCTGCGCGTGGGCTTCAGCAACGAGTTCATGCAGCGGGGCGACGGCTGGCCCGCGCTGCGCGACGCATACGGCCTGCCCCAGCGCGACGTGCGCGGCCTGGACCACGACCTGGCGTACCGGGGCATGGAGAGCGGCGCCATCCAGCTCACGGACCTGTACTCCACGGACGCGGAAGTGGCCGCCTATGGCTTGCGCGTGCTGGAGGACGACCGGCACCACTTCCCCGCGTACGACGCCGTGCTCCTCTACCGCGCGGACCTGGAGACGCGCACGCCCGAAGTGGTCCGGGCGCTGGGCCGGCTGGAGGGCTCGCTGTCGGAGGCGAAGATGGTCCAGCTCAACGCCCGCGCGCGGCTGGAGCACGTGCCGGAGGCGCAGGTGGCCGCGGACTTCCTCCAGGCGTCGCTGGGGCTGACGGCGGAGGTGCGCACGGACGGGCGGGCGTCCCGCGTCTGGCAGCGCACGCGCGAGCACCTGTTCCTCGTGGGGCTGTCGCTGCTGGCGGCCATCGCGCTGGCCATCCCGCTGGGCGTGGTGGCCGCGCGCCGTCCGCGCCTGGGGCAGGGCGTGCTGGGGCTCTCCAGCGTCATCCAGACGGTGCCGTCGCTGGCGCTGCTGGTGTTCATGATTCCGCTCTTGGGCATCGGCTCGAAGCCGGCCATCGCGGCGCTGTTCCTCTACAGCCTGCTGCCCATCGTGCGGAACACGGCGGCGGGGCTCCAGGGCATCCCGTGGGAGGTGCGCGAGTCCGCGGAGGCGCTGGGCCTGCCGTCCGGCGCGAGGCTGTGGCGCGTCGAGCTGCCCATGGCGGCGGCGTCCATCCTCGCGGGCATCCAGACGGCGGCGGTCATCAACGTGGGGACGGCCACGCTGGGCGCGCTGGTGGGCGCGGGCGGCTACGGCCAGCCCATCCTCACCGGCATCCGCCTGGACGACGTGGGGCTCATCCTGGAGGGCGCGGTGCCCGCGGCGGTGCTCGCGCTCGCCGTCAGCGGCCTCTTCGAAGCAGTGGCCCGCGTGCTGGTGCCCCGGGGCCTGCGCGGCTGAAACCGCGCTACACCGGCTCCACGCGGGACGCAGGATCGGCCGAGGGCTCCAGGCGCGGCGCGTCCTCCGCGAGCCCCGCCGCGCACAGCCGCACCACGCACATCCACACGCAGTCCGCGAGCAGCAGGTGCACCAACTGCATCGCCACCGGCGCCAGCAGCACCAGGTTCACGACGCCCGCGCCCAGCTGCGCGACGTACACGGCGGTGAGCAGCGTGGAAGCGCGCCGCACGTCCGGCGAGGGCCGCACCCGCGCCACCCAGCGGCCGCCGAACACCAGCAGCGCGCCCATGCCCACCGCGATGATGGGGTGGAACACGCGCAGCCGCAGCAGCACGTGCGCCGCCTCCGACAGGTCCTGCTCGAAGCCGTGCGCGAGGCTGGTGGCGGGGAACAGCGTGTCGCCCAGCGCGGCCACCGCGCCGCTGACGCCCAGCACCAGCATGCCGAGGATGCTCGCGCCCAGCACCGCGCCCGCCGAGCCCTGGCCCCGCAGCACCATGCGCGCGCGGCCCCTGGACGCCCACACCACCAGGGTCTGCGCGCCCACCAGGAGGAAGGTGTTGGTCAGGTGCACGCCCATCCACACCGCGCGGCCCAGGCGCGCGTCCTGCGCCACGTACTTGAGCAGCACGATGCCCGCGCCCACCAGGCCTTCCGTGAGCATGAACACCAGCGCCCAGAACGCCGCGCGGCGGCCCGGGTGGCCCTTGGGGAACTCGCGCCGGCCCCACACGTAGAGCGCGACGGCCAGCACCGTGGCCAGGCCGCTGGTGAGCCGGTGCGTGTACTCGATGAGGGTCTGGAGGGAGGGCGCGCGGGGCACCACCTCGCCGTTGCAGACGGGCCAGTGGTCGCCGCAGCCCGCGCCGGAGCCGGTGGCCCGCACGAACGCGCCCCAGAGGATGACGCCCAGGGTGTAGAGGAGCACGCCCTGGCTGAACCACTGGAAGCGGCGGGTGGCGGCGGTGGGAAGGGTCATCGTGCCCTCCCACTACCGCATCCCTTCCCGGGGGACCACCGCGCCCCTGCGTCCGCCTGGCCGCCGCGCGCCAATGGCTCAACACCTGGGCTTATGGGGCCGCGTGCGACAGTCCCCAAGGGGGGGAGAAGTTGTTAGCGTCACCCCGTGCCCCGAGATCGCGAAGCGCCGCCTGCCTCCTCGCCCCCCCACGACGCGGCCGAGCGCCTGCGACGGCTGGAGCTGGCCATCGAGGAGGGCCGGGCGCGCAAGGACGCGGCCCTGGAGGGGTGGGTGCGCCGCATGGGCCGCCTGCCCACCGAGAAGGAGCGCGACCGCTGGGAGCGGGAGTGGGAGCGCGGCGCGGAGCGGGAGCGCCAGCGGTGGGAGAAGCAGTGGGAGCGTGAGTCCAAGGACGCCCTGCGCCGCGCGGAGCGGCAGGCCAAGCGCGACGCGTACATCGCCCAGCAGCAGGCGCACCGGGACGCCAAGCGCGCGGAGCGGGCGGCGCGGGAGGAGGCCTCGCGCAACCCGGTGGTGGGCGTGGGGATGCTCATCGTCGCGTTCGCGTGCATCGTCACGGTGCTGCGGCTGCCGCAGCAGTACTGGTGGCTCGTGTTCGTGGCGCTCGGGTTCTTCAAGGGCGCGGCGAAGCACCTGCGCCCGGCCAACAACCCGCTGCTCACGCGCGTGGAGGAGCCGCCCGCGCCGGTGCTGCCGCGGGAGAAGGTGCCGGAGGCTCCCGCGGATCCGCGCCTGACGCGCGTGGACGCCGTCTGCGAGAAGCTGCTCGCGGAGCTGCGCGCGGGCAAGGGCGTGTTGCAGGAGATGGTGCGCTCTCCGGAGCGCACCGTGCAGGACCTGCGCAAGAGCTGCCATGAATTGGTCCGCCGCGAGCGCGAGCTGCGCACGGTGGCGCCGCCGGAGGACGTGCAGCGGTTGGCGGACGAGCGCAAGAAGCTGGAGACGCGCTGGGCCTCGGAAGAGGACGCGGTGGTGCGCGACCGGCTGCGCGCGGCGTTGCAGGTGCTGGATGAACAGGTGCGCCAGCGCGCGGAGCTGACCCGGGCCGCGGACCGGCTGGAGGCCGAGTTCACGCGGCTGGCGTACACGCTGGAGAACCTCTACGCGCAGGTGCTTCGGGTGCGCTCGGCGGACGCGGCGGACGCGGACGTGGCGGGCGCGGGCCTGCGCCACAGCGTGGAGCAACTGGGCGCGGAGGTGGACGCCGTCACGTCCGCGCTGGAAGAGGTGCATGGCGCGCCCATGGACGGCCGGGTGCGCACGCGCTGAAGCCGCGTTACTCGCCCGCGTGCTTGGACGGCGGCGGTGCGCCGGACGCGCTGGTGATGCGCACGGTCTTCGCGTTGACGAACTCGCGGATGCCCAGGTCGGCCAGCTCGCGGCCGTGGCCGGAGTGCTTCACGCCGCCGAAGGGCAGGCGCGCGTCGGACGCGACGAGCGCGTTGACGAACACCATGCCGGCGTCGATGCCGTCGATGAACCGGCGCTGCTCGTTCGCGTCCTGCGTCCACACGCTGGCGCCCAGGCCGAAGGGCGTCGCGTTGGCCAGCTCGATGGCGTGCTCCAGGTCGCGGGCGCGCAGCAGCGTGGCCACGGGGCCGAAGAGCTCGTCGTGGAACGCGGGTGCCTTGGGCGGCGGATCCGCCAGGACGGTGGGCGGGTAGAAGTTGCCGGGGCCGCCCTGGGGCTTGCCGCCCAGCAGCAGCCGGGTGCCGGCCTTCACGCTCTCCTGCACCTGCGCGTGCAGCCCTTCCAGGATGCCGGGCGTGGCGAGCGGACCGACGTCCGTCTTCGGGTCCATGGGGTCGCCGACCACCATGGTCTTCATGCGCTCCACGAAGCGGCGCTCGAACTCCTGCGCGATGGGATCCGCGACGATGAAGCGCTTGGCGGCGATGCAGGACTGGCCGTTGTTGATGAGGCGCGCGGAGACGGCGGTGTGCACGGCCTTGTCCAGGTCCGCGCTGGGCATGACGATGAACGGGTCGCTGCCGCCCAGCTCCAGGACGACCTTCTTGATGGCCCGGCCCGCGGCGGCGCCGACCGCGCGGCCCGCGCCCTCGCTGCCGGTGAGGGTGACGGCCTTCACGCGCGGATCCTCGATGACGCGGTTCACCTCCGACGTCTCGATGAACAGGGACTGGAAGGCGCCCTCGGGGAAGCCGGCGGTGCGGAAGATCTCTTCGAGTGCGAGGGCGCACTGGGGCACGTTGCTGGCGTGCTTGAGCAGGCCCACGTTGCCGGCCATGAGGGCGGGGGCGGCGAAGCGCACGACCTGCCAGAAGGGGAAGTTCCACGGCATGATGGCCAGCACGGGCCCCAGCGGCTGGTAGCGCACGAAGGCGGTGTCGCCATCCACGTCGATGGGCGTGTCGCGCAGGAGCTTCTCCGCGCGGGTGACGTAGTAGCGGCACGCGGTGGCGCTCTTGATGGACTCCGCCTTGGCTGCCTCCAGGGGCTTGCCCATCTCCTCCGTCATCATGCGGCCGAAGCGGTCGGCCTCGACCTCGAGGATTTCAGCGGCGCGGCGCATCCAGCGGGCGCGGTCGGCGAAGGACGTCTCGCGGTAGGAGCGGAACGTGTCCGCGGCCCGTTGCAGCTTGCGCTCCAGCTCCTGGGACGACAGCACGTCGAAGGTGCGCAGCGTCTTGCCGGTGGTGGGGCTGATGGTGGCGATGGCCATGTGCGGGTGCCTCCCGGGGCGAACGACTCCGGGTGATAACAGGCCACGCACCCCTGACAATGCCTCCCGGGGCAGAGCGTCCAGGGGCGTACGCCGCTTCAGCAGTCGGCCATCCCACTCCCGTATCGTACGGCAGGAGGATCCATGGCCTACCAGAACGAGTGGCGGCCCCGCTTCTCCGGGGTGCACCACAAGTCGAGCTACATCGTGGAGGGACGCCCTGTGGGGGTCGACGCATTGCGCGTTCGCACCCTGAACTTCAGCCAGCACTGGAGGACACCCGGCATCGTTGAGGTTCGCTATGAAGTCATTCTGCCTGGCGCCTACGCCGTGGCGCTGCTCGAGCAGCATTGGGCCGGCCTGGTTGAGGACCATCAGCGCTTTCCGGCGCCAGAGGATCCATTGGATCAGGCATTGCGTGCCCTGGACTGGCCCGAGCCGGCACGCGCGCTTGCGGATCCGTTGACGGCCCCACCTGTCCTCGACTTCTTCGCTCACGAGTTGCTGCTGCACTGGTTCGACGACGGCGTCCCCACGGGCCCTGGCTTCGTTCTCAACACCGTCGGTGCGGCACGCATGGTCGGTCCAGACGTATTCATTGAAGGCCAGGCGAGGCCCCACTTCCCCGACGTGCCCTACGCCTATCAGGACGTCTGACGAACGCGGCGCCCGTGACCGAACCATGACCGAACCACCGGGTGCCCACGGCCAACGGCTCCCCGGAGCCGTGGTCCCATGGCGTCGGACTCGCGGAGGTCTTGCATGGGAATGGCCGTGGGAAGCAGGGGCGGAGTGAAGGCAGACATCAACGTCACGCCGCTCGTGGACGTGGTGCTGGTGCTGCTCATCATCTTCATGGTCGTCACCCCGATGACCCAGCAGGGCAAGGACGTCACCCTGCCCACCGCCGCTGAAGGAGAACATCGCGACAAGCCCGAGCCGCTCGTGTTCTCCCTCACCGCCGACAAGGCGCTGTTCGTCGACACCGACGCCTTCCCGGACGCGGCCTCCTTCCAGGAACGCGTCCAGCAGGAGCTGCGCGCCCAGCCCGAACGCAAGCTGCTGCTCAAGGCGGATGAGGCGCTGACCTGCGGCGACGTGCTCGGCGTCCTCCAGCAGTCGCGCGATGCCGGCGCTCGCAAGGTGTCCCTCGGCGTCTCCATGAAGAAGAACTGAAGGGAGAACCCACCATGCGCTCCAGACGCTCCATCGTGAAGCCCCAGTCCGGACTCCAGTCGGACATCAACGTCACGCCGCTCGTGGACGTGGTGCTCGTGCTGCTGATCATCTTCATGGTCGTCACCCCACTCATGCGCGGCGAGTTCGCCCTCCAGCTCCCCTCCCAGGAGCCCGCGACCGCCGAAGCCCCGGCCACGAAGGAGCTGGCCCCCGGCCTCGTGCGCCTCACCGCGGACGGCACGCTCCTGCTGGAGGGCCAGCCCGTGAGCGAGGCGGAGTATGTCGCGCGCCTGAAGGCCTTCCTGGAGGCCCGTCCCCAGGGACAGCGCGGCCTGTTCTTCCAGCCGGACGCCCGCGCCCCATATGCACAGCTCATCCGCGCCCTCGACGGCGCGAAGGCCGCGGGCGCGGAAGCCCTGGGCCTGTCCGTCGAACATCCCTGAGCGCACCTGGAGCCTGCCGGACACTCGCGGCGAAAAGCCCGTGGCCAGCCCGCACCCGCTGCCTTAAGTCACGGCCATGTCACGAGGGCCTTGGCGGTGGTTGTCGGGTTGGGATGCGATGGTGACGCGGCCCCTGGGGTTGCTGTTGCTGGTGGTCGCGTGCGTCCTGGGCTTCGTCGTCCTGTCGGACGAGGTGCATGAGGGCGACACGCAGGACATCGACGAGCGCATCGTGCGCTCCCTGCGCCGTGAGGAGGACCCCGCGCTGCCTCGCGGGCCGTGGTGGCTGGCGGAGACCGCTCGCGACGTGACGTCGCTGGGCGGCTTCCCCGTGCTGTCGCTGCTCACCGCGGCCGTGTGCGGCTTCCTGGTCGTGGCCCGCCGCTACCGCACCAGCCTGTTCGTCCTGGCCTCCATCGTCGGCGGGTGGATCCTCAACGCGCTGCTCAAGAACCTGTTCCACCGCCCGCGCCCCTCGGTGGTGCCCCACCTCACCGAGACCATGTCCACCAGCTTCCCCAGCGGCCACGCGATGCTGTCCGCCATCACCTACCTCACGCTGGGCGCGCTGCTGGCCCAGTTCGCCGAGCACCGCCGCGTGAAGGTGTACCTCCTCACCGTGGCCCTGATTCTGTCCGTGCTCGTGGGCTGCACCCGCGTGTACCTGGGCGTGCACTACCCCTCGGACGTGCTCGGCGGCTGGGTGGCCGGGCTCGCGTGGGCCCTCTTCGTCACCGTCGCCGCCCGCACCGTGCGCCGCCGCAGCCCCGCCCTGCGCGAGGAGGCCCAGCGCCCCGTGGAATGAGCCTTGCGCTCACGCCCCCTACGCAGGATGAAGGGGTCTGCACCTCCACCATGTCCCGCGCCCCCGTGAACGCCCGCCGTCCCCAGCCGCCCGCGAGGCGCGGATGATCCAGGCGTGGCTGTGGCGGCTGGGGCTGGGACGCGGCCGGGTGCACGTCTTCTACGACGAGGCCTACCGCCTGCCGCTCTCCGGCATCGAGTCCTCCGTGGGCATCGAGCCGCGCGGCACCGACTTCACCACCTGGTACCTGCTGGAGTCCGGCGTGGTGCGCGCCGCGGACGTGCGCCACCCCGTGCCCGTCTCCTACGCGCAGCTCGCGCGCGTGCACGACGCCCGCTACCTGGAGTCCCTCTCCGACCCGGAGACGCTCGCGCGCATCTACGCCACCGACCCGTCCGAGGTCCCCGTGGACGCGCTCCTGGACAGCGTGCGGCTCGTGTGTGGCGGGACGCTGGGCGCGGCCCGGCTGGCGCTCGCGCGGCAGGGGCCCGTGGTCAACATGGCGGGCGGCTTCCACCACGCGCGCCCGGACAAGGGCGGCGGCTTCTGCACCGTCAACGACATCGCCGTGGCCGTGGCGGACCTGCGCGCCTCCGGCTTCGACGGCTCCGTGGCCGTGCTGGACCTGGACGCGCACCCGCCGGACGGCACCGCCGCGTGCCTCGCGGGCCATCCGAAGGTGTGGATCGGCTCCGTGTCCGGCAGTGACTGGGGCCTGCTGCCCCCCGGCGTGGACGAGACGCGCGTGCCCGACGGCTGCGACGACGTCACCTACGTGCAGAAGGTGAAGGACCTGCTGGCGCGCATGCCGCCGTCGGACATCACCTTCATCATCGCGGGCGGGGACGTGCTGTCCGGGGACCGCTTCGGGCGCGTGGGCATCACGCTTCAAGGCGCGCGCAAGCGCGACGTGGCCATCGCGGGCGCGCTGCGCGGCAAGGCCAGCGTGTGGCTGCCCGGCGGCGGCTACCACCCGGAGTCGTGGAAGCTGTTCGCGGGCACCGTGCTGGTGCTCGCGGGCCTGGGCCACCAGCGCATCACCGCGCGCTACGACCCGCTGAGCGCGCGCTTCCAGCGCATCGCGCACCTGCTGGATCCGGAGAAGAAGGCGGACACCGCGGGCAAGACGCCGGAGTGGGCGCCCTTCTCGCTGGAGGACCTGGAGGGCCCGCTGCGGCTGGGGCCGGAGGTGCAGCCGCGCGTGCTGGGCCACTACACGGCGCAGGGCATCGAGTACGCCCTCTTCCGCTACGGCATGCTGTCGTACGTGGAGCGCCTGGGCTACAGCCGCCTGCGCGTGCAGGTGGCCTCCACCGGCGGCACCGGCGACCGCATCATGGTGCTGGGCCACGCGGGCGGCCGCGAGCACCTGCTGTCGGACTCCGTGCTGGAGAAGAAGGTCCTCCACGGGGAGACGTTCCTCTTCGCCAACTGGCTGTCCCTGCGCCACCCGCGCGCTCGCTTCAGCGACAAGCGGCCGCAGCTGCCCGGCCAGGAGGTGCCCGGCCTGGGCCTGTCCCGCGAGACGACGGAGCTGCTGCTCACCATGGCCCAGCGCCTGGGCCTGGCCGGCGTGGCCTTCCGGCCCATGTGGTACCACCTGGCCGTCGTCGCGCGCGGCCGCTTCCACTTCTCCACCTCCGAGCGGCAGGGCCGCTTCGAGGCGCTGATGCGCGACCTGTCCACGCTGTCGCTGGTGGAGGCCACGCGCGCCGTGGCCGAAGGGCGCGTGCGCCTGGACGGCCGGCCCTACGCATGGGAGCCGGACGACATGCTCTGCCGCCTGTCCCCCGTCTCCCTGGACGCGGAGGCCGTGGCCGCCGAGCGCGAGCGCTGCCACTTCACGGTGGCGCCGTCAGGGCAGCCCGGCTGACGCCGCGCCCGTGGTAGTCATCCGGCGTGGACCTGGAAGCGCAACGCCGTGAACAGCACAAGCTGCGGCTGTCGTGGATGCCGTGGCTCTACTTCAGTCTCAAGCCGCGCCACCGCGAGTGGGCCGAGGCCTGGCAGCGCGAGGTGCAGGACCGCCTGCGCGCGCTGGAGACGGTTGAAATCGCCGAAGGATGTTTCATTGCTCCGGAGGCGCGCATCTTCGCGGAGCCCGGCCGCACGGTGCGCATTGGACCGGGGTGCAGCATTGGCGCGGATGCCTTCGTGCACGGGCCGGTGGTGCTGGGGCCGCGCGTCAGCCTCAACGCGCGCGTCAGCCTGGACGGCGGCGCGTGCGGCATCCGCATCGGCGAGGGCAGCCGCATCGCCACCGGCGCGACGCTCTACGCCTTCGACCACGGGCTGGCGCCGGACCGCCCCGTGCGGGAGCAGCCCGTCACGTCGAAGGGCATCGTGATCGGCCAGGACGTCTGGGTGGGCGCCAACGCGGGCATCACCGACGGCGTCACCGTGGGTGACCACGCGGTGATTGGAATGGGCGCTGTCGTCACCCGCGACGTGCCCCCGTGGGCCATCGTCGGTGGAGTGCCTGCCCGCCTGCTTGGAGACCGGCGTCAACGCCCGCGTTCCGGAATCCCCGGGGGCTGGGAGCCCCCTGACTCCGAGGGAAACCCTTGAGTCCCCGGTGGGTCCATTGACTTTGAAACATTCGACCGACTTATGCTTCAGCCCGCGGTGAGACGGAGAGAGGACCCGGCCCCGGACGCACCGGGTGGGAATCCTCGCGTTCATGGCTGAGTCCGTTTCATTCGTGCTGAAGGAGGCCGCGGTGTCGCAGGAGCAACGCGAGACGGGAAACGTCGCCGCGCCGGGGCAGTCCTCCGTGGCGAGCGACCTCGTGGACACCCGTCGCTTCCTGCGAGCGGGCTCCCTTCTTCGCGAGGTGCTCTTCGAGCTGGACGCCGCGGGCCGCCTCATCCTGGCGAGCCCCGCCTGGGAGCGCCTGGTGGGCGCACCCGTGCACGCGTGGACCGGCCGCGCCCTGGTGGAGCTGTTCCACCCGGAGGACCGCGACCAGGCGCGCGCGCTGCTGCGCACGGCGAGCGCGCGCACGGACGTGCCCTCGCGGCTGGAGCTGCGGCTGTCGTCGGGCGGCCCCCAGCCGCGCTGGGTGGAGCTGTCCGCGACGGGTGACCCGGAGCACCTGGGCGGCGTGCTGGGCACGCTGGTGGACGTCACGCCGCGCAGGCTGGCGGAAGAGGCCGCCGCCACGCGTGAGCGCTACCTGGGCGCGATGGTGGAGGTGCAGCGGCGGCTGCTCGCGCCGGAGGCCGCCGCGGACCTCTACAACTCCATCCTGGAGCCGCTGGGCCGCGTCGCGGGCGCCAGCCGCGCCTACGTCTTCGAGTTCCACCGCGACGCCTCCGGCCGGATGCTCCAGTCCCAGCGCGCGGAGTGGTGCGCGCCCGGCATCTCGCGCGAGCTGGACAACCCGGACACGCAGGCGTGGCCGGTGGATCAGGCCTTCGTGCTGCAACAGCTGGAGCAGCTGCACCGGGGCGAGGCCGTGCAGGGCAAGCCGGAGGACTTCGGCGCGGACAACGCGCGGGTGCTGGTGGCGCAGGGCATCCGCTCGCTGCTGGTGCTGCCCCTGGTGGTGCACGGCGAGCCGTTCGGCTTCATCGGCTTCGACAACTGCGACGACGCGCGGCCCTGGTCGCACGTGGAGGTGAAGCTGCTCTCCGGCGCGGCCGGCGCGCTGTCGCTGGCGCTGGAGCAGCACACCACGGACGCGCTGCGCATGCGCACGGAGACGGCGCTGCGCCGCACGGAGGCGGGCTTCCACCTGCTCATCGAAGGCTTCCCGGACCCCGTGGTGGTGCACACGACGGACGGCATGCTCCTGTCGGTGAACCCGGCCATGGCCAACTACCTGGGCTACCAGGACCCGGCGGAGCTGCTGGGCCGGCACCTGCTGGGCCTGGTGCGCCGCGAGGACCAGGAGGTGGCGCGCCGCCACCTGGAGGAGGCGCAGGACGGAGCGCTGGCGGCCCGCTCGCACGAGGTGCCCCTGGTGCGCCGCGACGGGCAGGTGGTGAGCGCGGACCTGGTGACGCTGGGCGTGCTCTTCGACGGCGTGCCCGCGCGCGTGACGGTGGCGCGCGACTTCACCGAGCGCAAGCGCATGCAGGCGCAGCTCATGCTGGGGGACCGCCTGGCCTCCATGGGCATGCTGGCCGCGGGCATCGCGCACGAGCTGAACAACCCGCTGTCCTACGTGCTCTCCAACCTGGAGTTCCTGCACCGCGCGCTGGGCCCCATGCCCCGGCCCCTGGGCACCGAGGAGCTGCTGGAGTACCAGCAGGTGCTGGACGACGCGCGCGAGGGCTCCGAGCGGATGCGGCAGATCGTCCGCCAGCTCAAGGTCTTCTCCCGCGTGGACGACGCGCACGAGGAGGCGGTGGACGTGCACCGCGTGCTCGACTCCGTGGCGCAGATGGCCGCGAGTGAGATCCGCCCGCGCGCCCGGCTGGTGAAGCAGTACGGCACCGTGCCGACGGTGCGCGCCAACGAGGGCAAGCTGTTCCAGGTGTTCCTCAACCTGGTCATCAACGCCGCGCACGCCATTCCGGAAGGCTTCACGGACGAGCACGAGATCCGGCTCATCACCCGCGTGGACGACGACGGCCGCATCCTGGTGGACGTGCGCGACACGGGCCGGGGCATCGCGCCGGAGCTGCTGCGCCGCATCTTCGACCCCTTCTTCACCACCAAGGCACCGGGCCAGGGCACCGGCCTGGGCCTGTCCATCTGCGACACCATCGTGCGCGCGCTGGGCGGCAGCATCGCGGCGGAGTCCACGCCGGGCCACGGCGCCACCTTCCGCGTCACCCTGCACGCCTCGCGGCCTTCACGCGCGGCCTGACGAAGCCCGCATTCCGCGTCCGCCAGGGGTAGCGGGCCGAGCGTGCCCGGCGCCTCGTGCTGCCGCGAACTGGACTGAAGCCGCCGCGCCCCCATGTTCGAGTGTGGAGCGCCGGACGGCCTGCCCCGGTGTGTGCTGCCCTCGCGGAAATGATGGCGACACCCTGGGGTTGCCTTGCCGCCGGGCCCCATTCTTTCCGGAGGCCGTGGAGGACGCCATGCGCACGCTGAACGCTCGCCTTGTCCCCGTGCTCGGGCTGCTGCTGGGCACCGTGCTGGCGCTGGGGCCGGGGGCTTCCCCGAGGCTGCCCACGGCGGACGCGGCCGAAATGCCCGCCGGGCCCGCGGCGAACGCGTGCGCGAACTCCGCGAACTTCCTCATCGGCGCGGCGCGCTCGGACATCACCGGCCCCGCGGCGGAGGTGGGGATGATGGGCTACGCGCAGGTGGGCCAGAAGACGGAGGGCATCCACCTGCGGCTGTACTCGCGCGCGTTCGTCATCGCCTCGCCGTGCAACGGCCGGCGCGTGGCCTTTGTCAGCGCGGACCTGGGCATGGTGTTCCAGGCGGTGAAGCAGCAGGTGGTGGAGCGGCTGCGCGCGAAGCTGGGGGACACGTTCTCCGACGACAACGTGCTGCTCAGCGCCACGCACACGCACTCCGGGCCGGGCGGCTTCAGCCACTACACGCTCTACAACCTGACCACCTTCGGCTTCGTGCCCCAGAACTTCGAGGCCATCGTCTCCGGCATCACGGACTCCATCCTGCGCGCGAACGCCCGGCTGGCCGAGGGCTCGCTGCGGCTGGCCTCGGGCGACCTGCGCGGCGCCAGCGCCAACCGCTCACCGGAGGCCTACCTGCGCAACCCGGAGGCCGAGCGCGCCCGCTATCCCGACAACGTGGACACCCGCATGACGCTGCTGCGGATGACGGGCGCGGACGGGCGCGAGCTGGGGCTCGTCAACTGGTTCGCGGTGCACGCCACGTCCTTCGGCAACACGAACCACTACATCAGCGGCGACAACAAGGGGCTCGCGGCGCACGCGTTCGAGGTGGGGCAGGGCGGGCTGACGCCTGGAGGCCCGGACAGCTTCGTCGCGGCGTTCGCCAACTCGAATGAAGGCGACGTCACGCCCAACATCCTGGGCGGCACCAACGGCGGCGGCGCGAACGACTTCGAGGACGCGGCCCTCTCCGCGAAGAAGCAGTACGACTTCGCCGCGCACCTGTGGGCCACCGCCGCGATGCCCGTGATGGGTGGCGTGGACTACCGGCACGCCTACGTGAAGATGGACGCGGTGGACGTCGCGCCCACGTTCGCGGATGGCACCGCGCACCGCACCTGCCCCGCGGCCATCGGCCTGTCCATGATCGCGGGCGCGGAGGACGGGCCCGGCTTCGGTTCGGAAGGGGCGACGTGCGAGTCCGTGCACGACGTGTGGACCCAGTTCACCTGCGCCGCCGTCACCACGCCCTGCCAGGGGGAGAAGCCCATCGTCCTGGAGATGGGCGCGATGAAGCCCTACCCGTGGTCGCCGGAGGTGCTGCCGCTGCAGCTGGTGACGGTGGGACCGCTGGCCCTGGTGGCGGTGCCCTTCGAGATGACCACCATGGCGGGCCGGCGGCTGCGCGACACGGTGCGCGCGCAGCTGCAGGGCGCGGGCGTGACGGACGTGGTCATCGCGGGGCCGGCCAATGACTACTCGGGCTACGTGGCTACGCGCGAGGAGTACGCGCGCCAGGACTACGAGGGCGCGTCCACGCACTTCGGCCCGTGGACGCTGGCGGCGCTACAGCAGTCCTTCACGGGGCTCGCGACCCGCCTGCGCGAAGGGGCGCCCGTGGCGCCCGGGCCCACGCCGCGCGACCTGCGCAAGGCGGTGGTGGGGCTGCAGCCCGGCGTGGTGTTCGACGACAAGCTGCTGTGGGTGGACTTCGGCGCCGTGGCGGAGGAGGCGAAGGCGTCCTACGCGCGCGGCGACACCGCGAGCGTCACCTTCTGGGGCGGCCATCCGCGCAATGACCTGAAGCTGGGCGGCACCTACCTGCGCGTGCAGCGGAGGCAGGCGGACGGCGTGTGGCGGGACGTGGCGCACGACGGGGAGGGCGGCGCGCTGTACCACTGGCAGCGCGAGTACTGCGTGCCCACGCTCGCGTGCTCGAAGGTGCGCATCGACTGGCCCATCCCGCCGGACACGCCGCCGGGCACCTACCGGCTGGTGCACGAGGGCAACTGGAAGTCCGGCTGGGACGGGCGCGTGCACCCGTACTCGGGGAACTCGCGCCCGTTCACCGTGCGGTAGCGGGCGGCGTCAGTCGCAGGTGCCGTCCGGGTTGCACTTCTTGTCGCACTTCTTGCAGGCCGCGCCGCCCTTGCCGCACTGGTTCTTGTTCGTGTCGGGGATGCAGCTGTTGCCTTCGCAGCAGCCGTTGCAGGTGGACGGGTCGCAGCGACAGAAGCCGCCAATGCACGCCAGGCCCGGGCCGCACGCGTTGTTCGAGAGGCCGCAGACGCACTTGCCCCCGGCGCAGCGGTTGGCGTTGATGTCACAGGCCGGGCCGTTGCCGCAGCCGCAGGTGCCCCGGTCGGTGCAGGTGTTGGCGCGGTCCGCGTCGCAGATTTCACACGCGCCGCCGCCCACGCCGCAGGTGCGGAAGGTGCGCGCCGTGCAGATGCCCTCGCGGCAGCAGCCATCCGGGCAGTCCAGGCAGAAGGTGTCGGTGCCGCCGTCGGTGCCACCATCCGGCTTGGGGCCGGAGGTCGTCAGCCGCACGGTGACCTCCACCTCGTAGCCGTCGCGCACGCTGGCGGTGGCCTCGCCCGTGGCGACCAGGGCGTCGCCGTTCAGGCCCTCCACGCGGACGGTGGCCTGGGTGCCGTTGGCGGCGCCGTCCAGGAGGACGCGGAAGGTCTCACCGCTCTGGAGCTCGCGGCTGGAGTCCTCCGGCAGGAGCGTGGTGGGGACCTCCGAGCCGTCCGCCGTACCGGAGACGCGCAGCCGGGTGAGGCCCATCGAGGGCTCGAACTCGGTGGTGACGAAGAGGGCGGTACCGGACGCGGCGGCGGGGTCGCGGCAGGCGGCCAGGGTCACCAGGGTCAGCAGTCCGCTGCACAGGAGGAGCCGGACGAGCGTCCGGCCAGGGGGGGCTCCCACGGAAGTCATGATGCGAAGGAGGGTAGCGGTTCCTCCGCCGCGAAGTGGAAGGCATGGTGGCCGCGGGCTCGAGGGCGTTGGACAGCGGACGCTCACCCCGCGGTATCCCGGGATGTCCGGTGTGTCACCGGACATGCATCTCGCGTGGCGCCGGAAGCGGGAAGGCCACAGCATGGGGACCGAGCGAGCCCGAGGGAGGCGGCAACGGCATGGTGGTCATCGTCATGGGCGTTTCAGGGACCGGGAAGTCCACGGTGGGCCGGGCGCTCGCGGACCGGCTGGGGTGGACGTTCGTGGACGCGGACGACCTGCACTCGGTGGAGAACCGCCGGAAGATGGCCGCGGGCACGGCGCTGACGGACGTGGACCGGCAGCCGTGGCTGGAGCTGTTGCGCGCGCGGATGGAGAAGGCGCTGGATCAGCACGAGGACCTGGTGCTGGCGTTCTCCGGCCTCAAGCAGCTCTACCGCGCCAGGCTCACCGTGGACGCCGCGCGCGAGCGCTGGGTGTACCTGACCGCGTCCGAGTCCCTCATCCGCGAGCGGCTCCAGAAGCGCCTGGGACACTTCATGCCCGCGTCGCTGCTGCGGAGCCAGCTGGAGACGCTGGAGGTGCCCGAGGACGCGTTCACCGTGGACGTGACCGACCCGCCGGACGTCGTGGTCCAGCGCGTCCTGGACGGGCTGGGGTTGAAGCCCCGCTAGTCCGGGTCAGCGCACGGGCTCGACGGTGGCGCCCAGGCGCTCCAGCAGCTCGCGGTACCAGGTGAAGGCGCGCTCGGTGTGGCCCTTCAATTCCTTCGTGCCCCACAGCAGCGTGAGGGTGCGGCGCGTGGTGGCGTCCGTCTTGGTGCGCTGGGCGTCCTTCACCGCGTTGGCGCACGGGCCCTGCGCGTCGAAGAGGCACAGGAGCCCCTCCAGGTCGATGGTCTGCCCCGAGGCGTTGAAGACGTAGTGGTCGCCCTGGATGGCGGTGGAGACGCGGAAGGGCGCTTGGGCCTTGTCCAGGTCCACCACGCTGATGGGCAGGCCGCTGTGCAGCGACACGGCATTGCACGCGTCCACCGCGGCGTTGATGGTGCCCAGGGTGCCGTCACCGGAGGCGCGCACCAGGTACTCGGACGCGGGCTTGCCCCGGCCCGTGGGCTTGTAGCCGCCGTGGCGGAGCAGGTCGCGCACGGCGCCCCGCACGGCGTCGTCGCTCTGGAGGGGCGCGGTGGCGCCCGGCTTCAGCAGGGCCTGCAGCCAGTCGGGCGCGGGCAGGTCTCCCAGGGGGGCGGGAAAGGAGGAGGTGAAGGCGATGAGGTCGAGGAGGGGATGGTTGTCGACGGTCAGCACGGCGGCACTCTACGCCACGCGCTGGTAGGGTAGGGATGCGCGCTGTTCCCCCTTCGTCCGCCTGGAGCCTTTCGCATGCCCACGCTCATCCCGAAGCCCATCCGTGTGACGGCGGTGGGCAACAAGCCGAAGCTCATCGACGAGTACGTCGGCAGGGTGAACTCCAAGACGTCCAACATCAGCGTGGCGCACATGCGCAGCCCGGGCGGCTGGGAGGAGCCGGGTCAGACGCCCGAGTTCCGTGAAATCACCCTGGTGCTCGCGGGCATGCTGCGCGTGGAGCACAAGGGCGGGGTGATGGACGTGCACGCCGGCCAGACCGTGGTGTGCGAGCCCGGCGAGTGGGTCCGCTACAGCACCCCCGAGGAGGAGGGCGCGGAGTACGTGGCCATCTGCACCCCGGCGTTCTCCCCGGGCACCGTGCACCGGGACGCCTGAGGAGCGCCGAGCCTCGTGGTTCCAAGCCGGGCGGAATCCCGGACAGGGGCCTGCCTGCCTGGGTGCGTGGATGGAACGGGGGTGGATGGGGGTTCGGAAGCATCCCTCCGGCGGGCGGCTCGTGGCATAAGGGCGCGCCGCCTGATTCCCCGGGCCCTTTCGGTACGCACATGATCCGTCTCGACAACATTGGCAAGCAACACGGTCAGCAGATCCTCTTCATCGAGGCGTCGGCCGCGCTCCACAAGGGCGAAAAGGTGGGCCTGGTGGGCCCGAACGGCGCGGGCAAGACGACGCTGTTCCGGATGATGACCGGCCAGGAGTACCCGGACGAGGGACAGGTCTCCATCGACCGTGGCGTCACCATTGGCTACTTCAGCCAGGACGTCGGTGAGATGGACGGCCGCAGCGCCGTGACCGAGGTCATGGACGGCGCGGGCCCGGTGAGCACCGTCGCGGCGGAGATGAAGGAGCTGGAAGCCGCCATGGGTGACCCGGACCAGGCGGACAACATGGAGAAGCTCGTCGAGCGCTACGGCGTCGCGCAGGGCCGCTTCGAGGAGCTGGGCGGGTACGCGCTGGAGGGCCGCGCGCGCGAAATCCTCGCGGGCCTGGGCTTCAGCGAGGAGATGATGGACGGCGACGTGGGCAAGCTGTCCGGCGGTTGGAAGATGCGCGTGGCCCTGGCCCGCATCCTCCTGATGCGCCCGGACGCCATGTTCCTGGACGAGCCCTCCAACCACCTGGACCTGGAGTCGCTCATCTGGCTGGAGGGCTTCCTCAAGGGGTACGAGGGCGCGCTCCTGATGACGTCGCACGACCGCGAGTTCATGAACCGCATCGTGACGAAGGTGGTCGAGATCGACGGCGGCTCGCTGACGACGTACTCGGGCAACTACGACTTCTACGAGGGCCAGCGCGCGCAGAACGAGGCGCAGCAGCAGGCGCAGTACGAGCGCCAGCAGGCGATGCTCGCGAAGGAGATCAAGTTCATCGAGCGCTTCAAGGCCCGCGCGTCGCACGCCGCGCAGGTGCAGAGCCGGGTGAAGAAGCTGGAGAAGATTGAAAAGGTGGAGCCGCCCAAGCGCCGCTCCACGGTGCTCTTCGAGTTCCAGCCGCCGCCGCGCTCCGGTGACGACGTGGTGAACCTGAAGAACGTCTGCAAGGGCTACGGCAAGCGGACCATCTACGACGGTCTGGACTTCCTGGTGCGCCGCGCGGAGCGCTGGTGCGTGATGGGCGTGAACGGCGCGGGCAAGTCCACGCTGCTCAAGCTGGTGACGGGCACGACGCAGCCGGATGAGGGCACGGTGGCGCTGGGTGGCAGCGTGAAGATGGGCTACTTCGCGCAGCACGCCATGGACCTGCTGGACGGAGAGAAGACAGTCTTCGAGCAGCTCTCCGACGCGTTCCCCCGCGCGGGCCAGGGTTCGCTGCGCGCGCTGGCGGGCTGCTTCGGCTTCAGCGGCGACGAGGTGGAGAAGAAGTGCCGGGTGCTGTCGGGTGGTGAGAAGGCGCGTCTGGTGATGGCGCAGATGCTCTACGACCCGCCGAACTTCCTGGTGCTGGACGAGCCCACGAACCACCTGGACATGGGCACGAAGGAGATGCTGATCACCGCGCTGTCGCGCTACGAGGGCACGATGCTCTTCGTGTCCCACGACCGGCACTTCCTGGGCGCCCTCTCCAACCGCGTGCTGGAGCTGACGCCGGACGGCATCCACAAGTACGGCGGCGGCTACACCGAGTACGTCGCACGCACGGGCCACGAAGCCCCGGGTCTGCGCAGCTAGCAGGAGTCGGAGGGCAGGGGAGACGCCCGTCTCCCCGCGTCCTGCCGGTCCACGGCCCTTTAGAAGTCGTGCGGGTCACTCCACTCGAAGTCGTCCGGGGTCAGGCGCTCCGCGGCGCCCAGGGCCTCGCCCATGCGCGCTATCGCGTCCTCTAGCGCCTCCAGCTCTGTCCGGCCGAGCCCCGCAATCCAGTCCGGTTCTCCGGTCCGCGTCTTCACGCACAGGTTCGGCACCGCGAGAAAGTCGCCGAGGGCCCGCTCCAGCACCTTGATCCTGTACCGGGTGCTCGGGGCGCGGAGGTCCTGCACTTCGTAGATGTTGGCGACCCTCGAGATGCTCGCGGCACCGCGCAGGGGGATGGCATTCCAGCTCATGCTCGAGGAGGTTATTCGAACAGCTTGCTCGCGAGCCGGGCCAGGCGCTGGGCCTTGCCCCGGTACGGCGGGAAGAAGAGGTTCGTGAAGGCCGTGCGGCCCTGCCGCACGACCGCGCGCTCGTGGCTGAAGGCCTTGAAGCCCGCCTCGCCGTGATACGCGCCCAGCCCGCTCTGCCCGATGCCTCCGAAGGGCAGGTGCGGGTTCACGTTGTGCAACACCACGTTGTTCACCACGGTGCCGCCCGCGCTCGTCTCCTTGAGCAGGCGCTCCACCGTGGCCTCTTCGTGGCTGAAGACATACATGGCCAGCGGCTTGCCGCCCGCGCGCACGTGCGTCACCACCTCGTCGAGTGACTCGAAGCGCAGCACCGGCAACAGCGGCCCGAAGATCTCCTCGTCCATCACCGCCGACTCCGGCGTCACGTCCGCCAGCACCGTGGGCGCGATGTAGCGCGTCTCCGCGTGCACGCCGCCTCCCGCCACCACGCGCGCTCCCTGCGTCACGGATTCGTCCAGCAGGCCTCTCACGCGCTTGAACGCGCCGTCATCCACCATCCGGCAGAAGTCCGGCGTCGCCCGCCGCGCCTCCTCCGTCTTGCCGTAGAAGCGCTCCAGCGCGGCCTTCATCCCCGCCAGCAGCGCCTCCTCCTTCGACGCGTGCACCCAGACGTGGTCCGGCGCGATGCACGTCTGCCCCGCGTTGAGGAACTTCCCCCAGACGATGCGCTCCGCCGCCGCGTCCACGTCCGCGGACGCATCCACGATGACCGGTGACTTGCCGCCCAACTCCAGCGTCACGCCCGCCAGGTGCCGCGCCGCCGCCTCCATCACGCGGCGGCCCACGCGCGGCCCGCCCGTGAAGAAGAAGTGGTCGAAGGGCAGCCGCAGCAGCGCCTCGCCCACCTCCGGTCCGCCCTCCACCAGCGCGACTTCGTCCTGCGGAAACACGTCCCGCAGCAGCTGGGCGATGAAGCGCGCCGTGCCCGGCGTCTTCTCACTGGGCTTGCACACGACGGCGTTGCCCGCCGCCACCGCCGCCACCAGCGGCGACACCAGCAGGTGGAAGGGGTAGTTCCACGGCGCGAGGATGAGCACCACGCCCTTGGGCTCCGGATGCACCTCGCTCTTCGTGCCCGCGAGCAGCAGCGGCGCCCCCACCTTGCGCGGCTTCATCCACGCCTTCAGGTGCTTCTGCACGTGCGCCAGCTCCAGCAGCACGGGGAGGATTTCCGTCGCCTCCACCTCCGCGGGCGGCTTGTGGAAGTCCTCGTGCAGCGCGTCCGCCAGCTCCTCGCGCCGCTCCAAGAGCAGCGCCTTGAGCTTCTCCAGCCGCGCGAGGCGCTCCTTCGGCCCCGTCTTCGCCAGCTCCCAGCGGCGCGCCTGGAGGCGGTCGAACACCGCCTGCAGGTCACCCGGGACCAGGGCCTCCTCCACTGACACCACGCGCATGCCGGTTCCTCTCTCCAACCCCGGGACCTACTCCAGCATCCGGGTCGCGCGGGAGGCCCATTCCTGGGCCTTTCCGCGATACGGCGGGAAGAACACCGCGGCCAGCGACTTCATCCACTGGACCATCACGGCCCGCTCGTGGCTGAACGTCTTGAAGCCGTAGTGCCCGTGGTAGTTCCCCAACCCGCTCATCCCCACCCCGCCAAACGGCAGGTTCGGGTTCGCCACGTGGATGAGCACGTTGTTCACCACCACCCCGCCCGACGTCGTGTGCTGGAGCACCTCCTCCACCATCTTCGAGTCCTGGGAGAACACGTAGAGCGCCAGCGGCTTCCCGCCTTCGTTGATGTGCGCGTAGATCTCCTCGCGCCGCTCGTACGTCAGCACCGGCAACACCGGCCCGAAGATTTCACCCTCCATGATGGGGCTCTTCGTCGTCACCCCGGACAACACCGTGGGTGACAGGTAGCGCGACGGTCCGTCCGCCGTCCCGCCGGCCTCCACCTTCGCTCCCGCGGCGACCGTGCGGTCGAGCACCTCCTTGAGCCGCCTCCACGCCGCCGGGTCCACCACGCGAGCGAAGTCCGGGCTCGCCTGACGCTCGGCCTCCGTCTCACCGTAGAAGCGCGTCAGCACCGCCTTGAAGGCCTCCAGGAAGGCCTGCTGCTTCGACGCCGGCACGTAGATGTAGTCCGGCGCCACGCACGTCTGGCCCGCGTTGACGAACTTGCCCCACGCCAGCGCCTCCGCCGCCGCCTTCAGGTTCGCGGATTCATCAATGATGACCGGCGACTTGCCGCCCAATTCCAGCGTCACGCTGGAGAGGAACTTCGTCGCCGCCATCATCACCTTGCGGCCGATGTTCGGGTTGCCCGTGAAGAAGAAGTGGTCGAACGGGTGCTGGAGCAGCGCCTCCGCCACCTCCGCGCCGCCCTCGAACACCGCCACCTCGTTCTCCGGGTACACGTCCCGCACCAGCTTCGCCAGGAAGCGCGACGTGTGCGGCGTCTTCTCACTGGGCTTGAGCATCACCGCGTTGCCCGCGGCGATGGCCGCGATGAGCGGCGCCGCCAGGAGCTGGAACGGGTAGTTCCACGGCGACAGGATGACCACCACGCCCTTCGCCTCGAAGCGCACGTGGCTGGACGCGCCCTTGAGCGTCAGCGGCGTCGCCACGCGCTTGGGCTTCATCCACGACTTGAGGTGCTTCACCGTGTGGTTCAGCTCCTCCAGCGTCGGATGGATCTCCGTCAGCTCCACCTCCATCGCCGGCTTGCGGAAGTCCTGGTGGATGGCCTCCGCCAGCTGCTCGCGCCGCGCGATGATGGCCTCGCGCAGCTTGCGCAGCCGCGCGATGCGCTCCGCCGCGGTGCTGCGCGACAGGTTCCAGCGGTTCGCGCGCTGCGCTTCGAACACCGCGCGGATGCGGTCCACTTCAACCGAGGTCTGGGGAAGGAGGGACGCGACGGCTTCCAGCATGACGGAGCTCCGTTTCAGGAAATGCGCAAAGGGTCAGCGGGGCTCGAGCCCGCGAAGAAGGGTGGTGATGGCCGCCGTCAGCTCGGCGGTGAAGTCCACGCGCAGGGGCGCCATGTGCGGCAGCGTCAGCACCTCGCGCGCCACGGGCGCGATGTCCGCCATCTGCCGCAGGCCCGTCATCAGCGCGTGCACGTGGCGGATGACCTGGCCCGCGGTCTCCGGCGTGAGGAAGGGCAGCCGCGCCTGGAGCAGCGCCGCCGTCGTCCCCATGGCCATCAGCACGCGCTCCTTGAACGCCTGCGTCTGGGCCACGGTCACGTTCTGCTCCAGCACCGTCTGCATCAGCGCCAGGAGCCGCGTGAAGGTCTCTTCCCCCTCCAGCGACGCGGCCAACGTGCGCGCCAGCTGGTGGCCCGTCCACGTGCCGCCCTGGGAGGACAGCTGGCCGTTCAGCTTCGCGAACCACGCGGTGAGCAGGTCGTCCAGGAGCGCCAGGAACAGCGCCTCCTTCGTCGGGAAGTAGAGGAACACCGTCCCCTTCGCCAGGCCCGTGCGCGCCGCGACGTCCGCCATCTTCACCTGGGCGAACGACGTGGCCTCGAACAGCTCGCGCGCCGCGTCCAGCAGCTCCCGCCGCCGCGCTTCCTTGTCCTCGTCCCGCCGCGCCCGCGGCGCCACGACGCGCTTCGCGGCCAGTGCTCCCGCCATGACCCGGAGTTAAATGACCGCCGGTCACCGGTCAAGTCGCCACGGGGGGCCGCATCCACCGCAGGACGGTCCCGGGCGGCGGGGGATGGCGTCGTGTAATCCTGTGTGCGACGCTGGGTGACATGACAAGGCCCATCGACGCGGAGCTGCTGTCGGGGAGCGCGCTGTACCGGGAGGTCGTGCTGCGCAAGCTGGCCCACGCGCGCGAGTCGGTGTGGATGGCCACCGCCAACGTGAAGGCCATGTACGTGGAGCGCTCGAAGGGGGCGTTCGTGCCGCTGCTGGAGGTGCTGGACGGGCTGGCCGCCCGGGGCGTGGCGCTGCGGCTCCTGCACGCGGAGCTGCCCAGCCGGCCGTTCCGGGCCGCGTTCGACGCCCGCTCCCGGCTGGTGAAGGGGGGGCTGGAACTGAAGGTGTGCCCGCGCGTGCACTTCAAGGCGGTGGTGGTGGATGGCGCCTGGGTCTACCTGGGAAGCGCCAACCTCACCGGCGCGGGACTGGGCGCCAAGGGCGATGACGTCCGCAACTTCGAGCTGGGCTTCGTGACCGAGGACTTCGACACCATCGACCGGACGACCGCCCTCTTTGACGCGGTGTGGAGCGGCGCCGAGTGCCGCGGCTGTCGGCTGCGCGCGGTGTGTCCGGACCCCATCTTGCCCTCCGGCGGCGGACAGGCGAAGAAACGGGGACGGGACGCGGTGCGGTTGGGGAAGTCCCGGCGCTTGAGCCGTCCCCGGGAGAAATCCACATGAAGCCGTACTTCGCGCCTCGCGGCGTGCACGGGCGGACCCGCTCGGAGTGACGCCTCTGGCCGCCAGCGCGTGGGACGACGCGGATGTCCGGGCCCGTCAGCGGGTCCGGCGGCGCACGTATTGGCTGTGCGCGCTGCTCATCGCGCTGGGCTCGCTGGCGCACCCGCTGGTGCTGGGCGGCTTCCGCGCGGACTTCCTGGCGGTGCACCTGCTGTGGGCCGGGTCGTTCCTCGTGCTGGGGGCCCTGGTGGGCGCGGGGTGGCTGAGGCCTCCGTTCAGCGGCATCGCGTCCGGCATCGTCAGCCTGGCGGCGCTCACCGTGTGCATCCAGCTCACCGGGGGCCTGTCCAGCCCGCTGTTCCCCGCCTTCTACACGGTGCCCCTCTTCGTCACCGTCTTCGTCCCGGGCCAGCGGCTGCCGGTGTGGTTCGCCATCGGCGGCACGCTGGTGGCGGTGGTGGTGATGACGTGGCTGTCCCACGTGCCGTGGGCGACGTTCGTCAGCCAGTGCATCAGCCTGCTCTTCGTGTTCGCGGTGTCCGCGCACGGCGCGGAGGCCTTCCGCAAGCTGCGCGCCGCGGAGCGCACCGCGCACCTGGAGCGCGTGGAGGCCCTGCGCCAGCTGGCGGAGAGCGAGTCGCGCCGCGCGCGCGTGGAGCGCCAGCGCGCGGAGGTGGAGCGGCTGGTGGTGGTGGGGCAATTGGCCGCGGGCGTGGCCCACGAGGTGAACAACCCGCTCGCGTACGTGAAGTCGAACCTGCACTACCTCCAGGAGGAATGGGCCCACGGCGCGCCCGACGACCTGGAGGACGTGCGGCGCGTGCTGGAGGAGACGCAGCAGGGCGTGCTGCGCATCCAGCAAATCGTCACCGACCTGCGCCTGTTCTCCCGCGAGGCCCCCGACGGCGCGGAGTCCTGCGACGTCGCGGAGACGCTGGCCGAGGCGCAGCGGCTGGCCTCGGTGCGGCTGCGGAGTCTGGGCGTGGTGGAGCGCGACGTGGCGCCGGGGCTGGCCCCCGCGCGCGTCACGGCCCGCCACCTGGTGCAGGTGCTGGTGAACCTGCTGCTCAACGCCGCGGACGCGCTGGAGGGCTCGCGCTCCAGCAAGCCCGCGCACGTGACGCTGCGCGCGCGCATGGACGACGGCCGCGTGCGGGTGGAGGTGGAGGACAACGGGCCGGGCATCCCGGAGGCCGCGCTGCCGCGCCTCTTCGAGCCCTTCTTCACCACCAAGCCGCCCGGCAAGGGCACCGGCCTGGGCCTGGCGCTCTGCCGCGACTACGTGGCGCGCGCGGGCGGCACCCTGGAGGCGGAGAACCGCGCGGAAGGCGGTGCGCGCTTCATCCTCCGGCTGCCCGTCGCCGGGACTTCATCCCCCCCTGTCCACCGGGAGCCCCCCGCCGCCGTGGACGCGAACGCGGAGCCCGCGGCGGAGTAGCGCCTCATCGCTCCAGCGCGTGCGCGACCTGCCCCAACAGGCGCAGGCGCGGGGAGTCCAGCTTGCGCACGGTGCGCATCAGGCGGCGCACTTCCGGACGCTCGCGGTACTCCGGCGGATCCTCCGCGAGCTGCGGCGCGCCGTCCTCGGTCACCGCCGCCGTCGCGCTCAACCCGAGCAGCACATCCGACGAGCAGCTGAGCACCAGGCACAACTTCCTCAACGTCCGCACGCTGGGCAGCATGTGCCCGCGCTCCAGCCGCCCGTACACCTCGGTGGCGATGCCGACGCGCTCGGCGACATCGGCCTGCGTCAGCTCCAGGCGCTGCCGGGCCACTCGCACCGCGTTTCCAATGAGGGTTGCCAGTCGTTGTTCCATGGCGTGGAAAACCTGTCGAAAGAGGAGCTTCTCCCCCCGCTTTTCAGACGGAGAGGTACCGGGAAGAAGTCGCTGCTATGCGTGACCTCGTGAGACACAGATTACGAGCGGGGTCTGACATCTCCGGGCGTGCGGACAGGGCCCGCAAACCCGCGACAATCCGCTGTTTCCGCCGTTCTCTCGCGCGCGTTTCGCAAGGCTTCCCGGGTGATTTTTTCGCGCGTGTGATGCGCGTCGAACCGGGGTGGTAGGCGGGCACGCCTCCGCCCCTCCCATGACGTCACGGGAAGGCCGTGCGAGGTCGCCCGACGTGCCAGGTTGCTTCGTGGGCTGGGAGACGGTTTCGCGAGGGTCCGGGGAGACCGCGCGCTTCCGGCGGTGGGCGGCCGGAAGCGGGGCGCTGCGACCCGAAGTGGCTCCGGTGCTGCTTCAGCGCTGCTTCAGGATTCGGACGGCAGTGCGGCGCGCGCTTCCGAGTACTCGCGCACCATGCGCTCCACGACGGTGGCGGCGGGCAGCACGTCCTTCACGAAGGCCACGCCCTGGCCCGCGCTCCACGTGTCCTTCCACGCCTTGCCCTGGCCCGCGCGGAAGCGCTCCAGCGCGCTCTTGATGAAGTTGCCGTGCACGCCCGTCACCTCCTTCGTGTACTCGAGGTCCTCGGGCCCGGAGTCCACCAGCGCCTGCTTGTAGTCGGGCGCGGCGCCGGCCTCTTCCGTGGCCAGGAAGCGCGTGCCCACGTACGCGCCATCCATGCCCAGCGCGAGCGTCGCGGCCAGGTGGCGCCCCGTGGACAGCGCGCCCGCGAGCACCACGGGCACGCCCAGCTCCGCCTTGAGCCACGGGCCCAGCACCATGGGGCTCAGGTTGCCCGCGTGGCCGCCCGCGCCGCTGCCCACCGCGACCAGCGCGTCCACGCCGGCCTTCACGGCCTTCTCCGCGTGGCGCAGCGAAATCACGTCGCTCCACACCTTGCCGCCGTACGCGTGCACGCGCTCCACGATGGGCGTGGGGTCGCCCAGGCTGGTGATGACCAGCGGCACCTGGCGCTCCACCGTCGCGGCCACGTCCTCCTCCAGGCGCTCGGCCCACTTGAGGATGAGGTTCACGCCGAAGGGCACGTCCTTCGGGAACGTGTCCAGGAAGTCCCGGTACGCCTGCGCGGTGCGGTAGTTGAGCGACGGCACCGCGCCGATGGCGCCCGCGCGTCCGGCGGCCTCCAGCAGCCCAGCGTTGGACACCAGGAACATGGGGGCGGCGATGATGGGATAGCGGATGCCCAACATCCGGGTGACGTCCGTCTCGATGCGCGAAGGGGCCATGACGCGCATTGGAGCATGCGTGCACGCGAGCGCGAGGCCGAAAAATCGGCCTGGGCGGCGTTGTCAATCACAGCGTGTCCCGGCGGGGGAAAACCCCTGGTGTTTCCGTGGTTTACGTAGCACGTAGGGCTGACATAAGGTGCCCGCCCCGACGCCGAGTCGGGAAACCGGGGAGTCCCTTCGGTGTCGCGAACCGGGGAGCGCCGCCGAGCGCCTTCGCGGGGAGGCCAGAGCCAGTCGTGAGTGACGAGCGTCCGGACGCGCTGCTCAAGAGCGCACTCGAAAAGATCGTCTACTTCGAGGCCCGTGCGCAGCAGTTGCATGGCGAGCTGGCGTCCGCGCGCGACGAGCTGACGCACCTCAAGGAAGACCTGGCGGAGGCGCACCAGCGCGAGCTGGACCTGCGCCGGGAGCTGGCCGAGCTGGAGGTCAAGAGCGGCCGCGCGCAGACGGAGCGCGAGGAGCTGAACCGGGTCAACCACGCGCTGCGGCTGGAGCGCGACCAGTTGATGGCGAAGCTGCTGGACGCGAGCCGGATCCACTCCTCGGGGCAGGCGCGCGCGGTGGCGGACGACGATGCCGACGAGCTGGGGTTCGACCTGGCGTCGTTCATCTCGCAGCTGCGCAGCGAGGTGATCCTCCGCGGGGACGTGCCCGCGGTGCGCACGCCGTACAGCGGGCCCGCGGTGCCGCTGAAGTCCGCGGAGCCGGCCGTGCCGTGGACGGAGCGTCCTCCCGCGCCCATCCCGCCCCGGGCGCCGTCGGCCTCGTCGAGCGCGGCGGAGTCCGGGCTGTCGCCGGTGGCGCGCGAGGCGCAGCGGCTGCACAGCGAGGGTCGTCTGCGGGTGAGCGCGGAGCAGATGGCGGAGCTGTCGGGGCACGCGGGCAGCACCACGGACGAGACGCTGTTCGGGTTCTCCGTGCGGGAGCTGTCGGCGGCGGACGCGGCGGCGCGGGTGCGGGCGGCGGAGCGGCTGAAGGCGCTGGCGCACCCGGCGGCGGCGCCCGCGCTGGCGGCGGCGCTGCATGCGGAGACGGACGCGACGGCGCAGGTGGCGCTGGTGCAGGCATTCGCGGGGCTGTGCCGGGAGGAGGGCGCGTCGGTGGTGTCGCCGCTCCTGTCTTCGCCGGTGCCGGAGGTGCGCATCGCGGCGTTGAAGGCGCTGCTGGTGCTGGCGCCGAAGGACGCGGCGCCGCACCTGGCGCAGGCGATGAAGGACTCGGACCGGTCGGTGCGCCGGCGGGCGTCGCTGCTGGCCCTGGGGTTGGAGGGAGAGACGGCGCGGCGGCTGGGCGAGGACGCGATCCACGACACGGATCCGGAGGTCCGAGCGCTGGCGGCGCTTGCGCTGGGCGCGGGCCGGGGCGAGAACGCGCGGACGCTGCTCTTGGGCGCGCTGGACGACAGCGAGGCGCGCGTGCGCAAGGCGGCGGCGCAGAGCCTGTCGCGCATCCTGGGCCACGACGTGTCCGCGGTGGTCGCGCTGGATGATGCGCACCGGCGCCGGGAGATCCGCCGGCTGGCGACGCTCCCCGTGAAGCCTGTTCGCGCGACGCTGGAAGCAAAGCCCGTGGAGCCCGTGCGTGTGGCGCCCGTGGCCACGGAGGTGGCGCAGGCAGTGGGGCAGGGCGCGCAGGCCGTGGCTGGCGCGCAGCCCGTGGCGGTGCATGGTGCGCAGTCCGTGGCCGGCGTGCAGCCCGTGGCCGTGAATGCCGCGCAGCCGGTGGCCACCGTGCAGCACGCGGCCATGGCTCAGGTGCAGCCCGTGGCGGCGCAGGGCGCGACGGTTGCGCAGCAGGTGGGCGCCCAGGTCATCGCGCACGACGCTCAGCAGGTGAACGTCCCGGTCGCCGCGCAGCCGCCCATCCCTTCGATTCCCGCGCACGCGGTGCCGGTGTCGCTCGCGGACGTCGCCGTGAACACCTCGCAGTGGACCGCTGCTCCGATGGCCGCCCCCGTGCTCGCGGTCGCCACGGTGGGCGCGGCCCGTTCCGCGCCGGCCGTGATGCACGGGGCTCCTCCCGCTCCTGCCCGCGTCGCGAACGGCGGGCACGTGTCCTTCGCTTCAGGCCCTTCCGCACCTCCGTCGCGCCCCGTGGCCCCGGTGCCGCCCGCGCCCGCGCAGCCCGCGGCGCGCCGGACTCCCGTGCAGGCCGCGCTGGTCGCCATGGGCGCGCCTCCTCCCGCCCGGGCTCCCGCGCCTTCCGCCGCGCCGCCGGTTCCTCCCAAGCGCGGCCCGTCTCCCGTGGAAGCGCTGTGTGGGGCGATGTTGCAGGAGGTGCGGGTCGCCGTCCGTGGCCGCTCGCTCGCCGAGCTGACGTCCGGGCTGTCCGCCCCGGCGGAGCTGGCCCAGGAGGCCGTTGCCCTGCTGGTGGCCCGAGGGGCCATCGTGCGAAGGGGGCACAAATACTTCGCCGCTTGAGGCAAGGTGCACCGCAGCCGGGCCTCACACGTCATCCGAAGGGTCGTTCATGGAAGCGCCGACGTACAGCTCGAAGCAGGTAGCCGAGATGCTCGGCGTGACTCCGAAGTCCATCCCGTCGGAGCTGCGCAAGGACGCCTACGGCCCGGATGACGTGTGGGAGCTGCGCACGACGCTCAACAAGTTCCCCCCCACCGCGGGCCTGCGCAAACAGCTCTTCCTCAACTTCAAGGGCGGCACCGGCAAGACGTCCCTCTCCACGTCCTACGCGTGGCGCCTGGCGGAGCTGGGCTACGCCGTCCTCCTCATCGACCTGGACAGCCAGGGCCATGCCACCAAGTGCCTGGGCTACGAGGGCGAGGACTTCGAGAAGACGCTCCTGGACGTGCTGGTCCGCAAGACGCCGCTCGCGCAGGTGGTGCAGAAGTCCACCCTGCCCAACCTGGACTTCATCCCGTCCAACCTGAGCATGTCCACGGTGGACCTGGCGCTGATGCCCATGGCGGGCCGTGAGTTCAAGCTGCGCAACGCGCTCAAGGACGTGGAGGCGCAGTACGACTTCATCGTCTTCGACGCGCCCCCGTCCTTCGGCCTGCTCAACCTGAACGCGCTGATGGCCGCGAACGACCTGTTCGTGCCGGTGCTCGCGGACTTCCTGTCCTTCCACGGCCTCAAGCTGCTGTTCGAAACGGTGCAGAGCCTGGAGGAGGACCTGAACCACGTGCTGGACCACGTGTTCATCGTGGTGAACTCCTTCAACGCCACCTTCAAGCTGGCGAAGGAGGCGCTGGAGGCGCTCCAGACGCACTACCCCGAGTACCTGCTGCCCACCATCATCCGGCAGTGCACCAAGTTCGCGCAGGCCTCCAGCGAGGGCCGCCCGGTGTTCGTGGCGGACCCGACGTCCAAGGGGGCCAATGACATCCAGGCCATGCTGGACAACGTGCTGCCGCGCCTGGTGGCCGCGCACGCCGCGGCGGTGAAGGCCGGCACCGCGACGAAAGCCGGCTGAGATTTCCCCATGAAGAAAGCCTTCGAACAGAACGTGTCCCGCGCGAAGCCGCGCCTCCGCCTGGGGGCGCTGACCGGTGCCCTCGACCCGTCCGACCCCACGGGGACCGCCGCCGCGAACCCGGAGCCCGCCGCGCCGGAAGCGCCCGCGCCCGTCGCGGAAGGCCCGGACCTGTCCTCCGAGGTGCGCGCCCGCATCGAGCGCCGCGCCGGCCCGCGTCCCACCGCCGCCGAGGCGATGGAGGCCGCGCTGAACGCTCCGCCGAAGCACGCCGCACCGCCCCCGGCCGCGCAGGGCCTGCCCGCGGTGACGGCGCCGAGCTTCTCGCCGGTGTCCCACGCGCTGTCCGCGCTGGTGTCCCCGGAGGCCCGGCACGAGGAGGAGTCCGCGCCGTGGCAGAACCCGGAATCGCAGGAGACCGCGCCGGACTGGAACGTGGCGCAGGCGCCCGCGCCGGAGGAGTCCGTCTGGGACGCGGACGCCGTGCCGCCGGTGTCGCACCGGGAGGTGGCGGAGGCCGTCGCCGCGTCCGCGTGGAACCTGTCCGCCGCGCACGTCGCGCAGCAGCGGGAGACCGCCGTCGAGGCCTTCAGCCAGGAGTCCCTGGGCGCCGAGCCGACGCCCACGCACGTGGAGCCGCCCGCGCCGCCCGCCGCGCGCTGGGACGCGCTGACGGCACGGCCGGAAGCCGCCACGCACGTGGATCCGACGCGGGTGGCGCCCCTGGCCCACTCCGTGACGCACACCGAAGCGCTGCGCGCCGAGGCCCCTCGCGCCTCGGCTCCGGCTGACACGCGGAGCGCTCCGGTGACGTTCGCCTCGCCGCCTCCGGTGATGGCCCAGGCCGAAGCCCCCCGGGCGGCTCCGGCCACCTTCGCGGGCCCTCCGCCCGGAGTACAGTTCGATGGACGGATGGGCGTTCAGGCCCTCCGCATGCCTTCCGAGGCCGAGCCCATGACGACGTACGCTGCCGTCCAGGCCTCCACCGTCACCACCACCGAGACGGTGGCCCGACAGGAAGCCGCGCCCGCCCCCGTCGAGGTGCAGACGCCCGCGCCTCCCCGTGAGGAGCTGGACTCCGAATCCCGCCGCGAGCGCCTCAAGGCCCGCCTCAAGGCCGTGCGCGAGAACCCGCGCCCGGAGCCGCTGCCCGCCACCGTCGCCGAAGCCGGCCAGCGCGCCGTGGAGCGCATCACCCACCTCCAGGCGGAGCTCACCAAGGTCAAGGCGCTCAACCTCACGCTCACCCAGGACCTGGAGGTCGCCCGCCGTCAGGCGGAGAAGGCCACCGAGGAAGCCCGTCTGCGCATGGACGAGGCCCGCCGCCTGTCCGCGGAGATGGAGGGCCGCGTGAAGCTGCTCGCGGACCTGGAGCGGGAGCTGGCCGCGCTGGAGGGCGAGCGCGACGAAGCGCTCCTGTCCCTCCAGGAGTCCCGCCAGGCCCTCCAGGCCGCCGCGAAGGAGCACGACGCGCTGGAGCAGGTCGTGAACAAGGGCAAGCTGGCCCTGGCCGACAGCCTCGCGGAGGAGGAGCGCCTCGCCGTGGAGCTGGAGGGCGCCAAGGACGAGTCCGCCTCCCTGCGCCGCGCCGTGGAGACGCTCCAGGGCGAACGCGACGTGCTGGCCCAGCAGGTCGCGTCCCTCACCGCCGAGCGCGCCGAGCTGCTGGAGGCGCGCAAGGCCCTGGAGTCCGTGCACCGCGCCCTCAGCCAGGCCACGGTGCGCTGAAACGCCGTCCTACTTCGCGTCCTTCGCCATGCCCGTGGGCTTCTTCCCGGCCCCCACGATGGCGAAGGCCGCGGGCAGGGCAGGGCGCTGGAGCGACGCCACGTCCAGCCGCGCGAGCGGATCCGCGTCCTTCCGCCGCGCGTCGAGCAGGTCGGCAATCTGCTCCTGGCGGTCCCTCTTGCTCGGGTGGTTCTCCCAGAATCCGCCGCCCCCGGACGTCCGGTCGAGCAGGCGCGAGAACTCCCGGGGGTCGTAGCCCGCGGACAGCATCAGCTCCACCGCGAGCGCATCCGCCGCCAGCTCCTCGTCGCGGCGGTTGCCCTTGCCGAAGACGTCCACGGTCCCTTCGACCATCTCCCCCATCAGCCCCGTGTCCGAGTCCAGGTCCAGGCGGCCGTCCGACCGGCTCGCGCCCACCACCTTCGAGGCGACCGCCGACATCACGGCGCCCGTCACCGCCGCGCCCTTGCAGGTCTTCACCTTCACGGAGACGTACTGGTGCAGCGCGTGCTTGAGCACGACGTGGGCAATCTCATGCGACAGCACGCCCGCGAGCTGCGCCTCGTTCTCCACGCCCTGGAGCAGCCCCTGTGTGACGAACACGTAGCCGGCGGGCGCGGACAGCGCGTTGAAGCGCTTCACGTCCTTGAGCACGCCGAACGTCCAGCCCAGCTCCGGCCGGGGGGACTGCATCGCCAGGTTGCGGCCCACCGTGTTGACGTAGGTGCTCAGCGCCTCCTCCGCGGGGTTGCCCAGCATCAGCCCGCCGCCCTGCTGCGCCCAGTGGATGGCCAGCGCGCTGCCCAGCGCGTACTCCTCCTGGATGGCCGGCTCCACCTTCAGCTTGTCGCAGGACTGCACCTTCTCCGACGCGGCCACCACCCGGTTCACGTCACTGCCCAGGTTCGCCTTCTTCAGCTCCTTCGTCACCTGGGCACAGGACGTCAGGCCCAGGCCCACCGCCACCAGGACTCCCACGCGCGAGCGCATCACCTGCCCCCCTTCTGGGGACCCAGCTTCGTGTTGGGCGCCACCACCGGGAACAGCCCGGCCTGCTTCACGTGCTTGTCGATCTGCACGGGCGTCACCGCCTTCGCCAGCCCCTCCAGCTTCTGGAGCTGCGCCACCGCGGCCTTGTAGTCGCCGCCCTTGTCGTTGCCGTACTTCTCCGCGCCCGGGCTCAGCGCCTTCACCGCCGCGCCGCTGGACACGAAGGCAGCCGGGTCGATGGTGCGCGTCTTGCCGTCCTTGGACACCAGCTCCATGTTGGGCGGCTTCGTGGACAGGTTCGTCTGGAACACGTAGCCGGGCTTGCCGCCGGGCTCCGTCACCTGGTGCCACTGGGCATTCTTCGGGTCCGCGCCCTTCCACGTCACCTGCTGCCCGGGCTGGAGCACCGCCACCACGTCCGCCGTGGGCACCGCGCTCTTGAGCACGCGCGTGTTGCGCGCCTTCACGTAGAGCTTCTCGTCCTTCTTCACCGCCCACGCGGCCGTCACCGGCACTCCCAGCGACAGCAGCAGGATGCCCCAGGTCCATCGTCTCATCGTCGTGCTCCCCAACCCTGATACGCCGTCACTTCTCCAGATTCGCGACGCCATCGAAATTCTCCGGGAGTGACTCCAGATACTCGCGGCAGCGCTCCAGCAGCTTGCCCGTGGGCCCGTCCTCCGGCGACCGCGCGGCCTCCGCCTCCAGCACCGCCGCGGCTTCCGCGAAGCGCGCCTCGCGGTACAGCCCCAGGGCCTGGTGGTAGCGCGCCACCGTCTGACGGGTGGACGCGTCCAGCTGCCCCCTGAGCGCCAGCAGCTCATACACCGTGACGGCCTCCGTCTTGCCCGCCACCCGCACCCGGTCCAGCTCGCGCACTTCGATGTGCTCGCGCGCCAGCTCATACGTGCGCGGGCCAATCATGATGACGGAGCCGTAGGCCTTGTTCGCGCCCTCCAGGCGCGCGGCCAGGTTCATGCCGTCGCCAATGGCCGTGTAGCTGAAGAGCTGGTCGCTGCCGAAGTTGCCCACGAAGTTCACCGCGCTGTTCACGCCGATGCGCGTGTACACGTCCGGGAAGCCCTTCTCGCGGAAGTCCACGCGCAGCGCCTCCACGGCCGCCTTCGCCGCCAGCGCGCCCCGGCACGCGCGCACGGCGTGGTCCTCCTGGGCCATGGGCGCGCCGAAGAGGCACACCACCGCGTCGCCGATGTACTTGTCCAGGCACCCGCCCTCGCGCAAGAGCGCCCCGCTCACCGCTGTGAGGTACGTGTTGAGGATGCGCACCAACTGGCGCGGGTCCTCCTTGAAGCGCTCGCTGAAGGTGGAGAAGCCGCGGATGTCGCTGAAGAACGCGGTGATCTCCTTGTTCTCTCCATCCAGGCGCGGCAGTTGCCGCGAGCGGATCATCTGCTCCACCAGCTTCGGCTCCATGAAGCGGTGGAACGCCTGCCGGATGAACTGCGTCTCGCGGTTGGCCACCAGGTGGTTGAACGCCAGCGCCCCCACGCTGGCGCCCACGCCCGCCAGCGCGGGCATCGCCATCAGCACGTGCGTGTGCGTGGTCTTGAGCAGCAGGCCCGTGAGCACGAACAGCCCCTGCACCAGCGCCAGCGGCCAGACCACCTCCAGCATCGTCCAGCGCGCCGTCATCAGCAGCACCGCGGACACCAGCGCCACGAGGAACGTCAGGCCCAGGTCCACGCCCTCCGGTGCGCGGGTGATGAACGCGCCCGACAGCAGCGTGTCCACCACCGTGGCCTGCTTCACCAGCCCGGGCTGCATGGGGGAGAAGGGCGTGGCCTTGATGTCGTTGAGCCCCACCGCCGTGCCGCCGATGACGACGACCTTGTCCCGGAACGTGTCCGCGGCCAGGCCCGGCTCTCGACCCTTGGAACGGCGGATCCAGTCGTCCAGCACGTCGAAGAGGAGCACCGTCTTGAAGCGCTCTTCCAGCGGACCGCCGTAGTCCAGCGCGGCGCTGCCGTCGTCGTTCACGCGCCAGGTGCGCTCGCCCAGGCGGAGGGTGCGGCCGGAGAGCGTGACCTCCTTCGCGCCCAGCAGGTCCGCCATCATGCGCACCGGCAGCGTCACGTAGGTGTTGGTGCCGTCCGTGTACGCGAAGGCCGTGCGGCGGATGGAGCCGTCCCCGTCCGCCTCCATATCCACCAGTCCCACCCCGTTCACCGCGCCCACCAGCGCGGGCGTCGGAGGCACCGGGTAGCGGGGAGGCGATGCCTTCCGCGATGGCGTGTCCCCGAGCCGGGGCAACGCCTTCCCATCCGTCCAGCGCGCGGGGAAGGCGAGCGCCCGCGCCAGGGCCTGGTCCGTCAGCACGGGTGTGGCGGGGGCGGCGGCGTCCTCGAACTCCTCGGGGAAGGTATCGCCCGGCGGCTCGGGAGTGGGCGCGGGCTCGGGGGCCTTCAGCGGCACGGGGGCCGTGAAGTCCGCGCGCGCCAGCGGCTTCGCGGTGCCGCTGCTCGCCATGCCCACGTAGAAGGGGAGGCCCGTCTCACGCAGCACCTGCGCGAAGCCCAGGTCGGCGGACTCGTCGGCCGTCCGCTCGTCCATCACCGCGTCGAACAGCACGGCCCTGGCGCCCGCGGCCTTCATCTCCTGCGCGATGCGCGCCCACAGCGTGCGCGTGTACGGCCAGTTGCCGAAGTTGAGCTGCAGCTGCGGGTCCTGGCTGATGCGGTCGAGGGTGGACTGGTCGATGGCCACCACGACCACCTGCTGGGACTTCTCCCGGCCCCCCGTGTACCGCACCAGGGCCTCGTCGTAGGCGATGTGCTCCGTGCTCTCCAGGACCCCTGTCCGCTCGCACGCCCACGCGATGAGCGCGGCCACCAGCGCGATGCCGATCATCTGGAGCCGGTGATGGCGCCAGCGCTCCTGGATGGTCTTCCACGTCTCACCCGCCACGGCCCCTCCCCGGGAGGTCGGTGCCGTCACGCTACCCCGGGACAAGTCCCACGGGCACGCGCGCGCACCGCGGGTATTGGACCTTCATCCAAGAGAGGCCGGAGAGGCCCGCGAAGCAGGGGACCCGGCGAGCCGTCGCAGCCCCTCGCGTCCGCCGACCGGCGCCTGCACGTCTGTTGCCGTTGGTGGATGGCCACCGGACCTTCAGGACATCGGGACCCGAGGGGGTGGTGTCCACCGCCCTCGTTTCAACGCCCTGTCCCCGCCCAGAAGGAGTCACCTCGTGGCCTTGGACCTCTTCAAAGAAAAAGGCACTCCCGTCGAGCGCCAATCCTTCACCTGGAAGGACCTGGTGCGGCGGCCCTACAGCAAGCTGGACGACGACGCCTTCACCCGGACGCGCGTCATCCTGATGAACGGCATCGAGGCGGACGCGCTGCGCATGAAGCACATCTTCGCGCGCCGCAGCCGGGACCTGCGCCCGCACCTGGCGCTGGTGCGCCGCGCCGAGCACCACCAGCAGACGCTGGTCAACTGGCTCACCCCTCCGGACCAGAAGGTCATCGAGACCACCCTGGGCTTCGAGCAGCTCGCCATCGAGGTGACGGCCAGCGTGGCCATCCACGAGCCCGACCCCTATCTGGCGCAGACGTACCGGTTCGGGATGCTGGAGGACTTCGACCACCTGTACCGCTACTCCGCGCTCTACGACCGGCTGGAGGGGCAGGACCCCAACAACATCACCCAGTCCTATACGGACATCATCCCGGGCCGCCCCACCGTCGTGGAGCACCGCCATCCGCTGGATGACCTGCGCCGCCCGTACGACGCGAAGACGGCGGCCCCGCTGTCCAAGCTGCACGCGCTGACCATCACCGCGTCCGAGTTCCAGACGCACGACTACTACATGACCGTGGGCCCCACGTTCACGGACCCCGTCGCGCGCCAGCTCTACGCGGAGATCGCCTCCATCGAGGAGCAGCACGTCACCCAGTACGGTTCGCTCATCGACCCGGACGAGTCCATGCTGGAGCAGTGGATGCTCCACGAGGCCATGGAGGTCTACAACTACTACTCGTGCCTCGCGTACGAGTCGAACCCGCGCATCAAGGAGGTGTGGCAGCGGTTCGTGGACTACGAGCTGGGCCACCTCCACTACGTGATGGAGCTGTTCAAGAACCTGGAGCGCCGCGACCCCGCGGAGGTGCTGCCCCGCGAGCTGCCGGAGCCCATCGCGTTCAAGGAGCACCGTGAGTTCGTGCGCAAGGTCCTCTCGCAGGAGGTGGACATGCGCTCCGACGGCACCGAGTACGTGGACAAGTCGCAGCTGCCGCCGGACCACCGCACGCTGCTGTACCAGGCGCAGATGAACTCGGAAGGGTCGCCCTCGGAGACGGCGGCGGCTGGATACAAATGGAGGCCCGGCACGGAGCTCGCCGCGAAGGCGGAGCGCATGGGCTCGGTGCTGGAGGGGAGGAGGCTGCAATGAGCAAGGACACCATCGCCGACGTGGGCATGAACCGCACCGGCATCAAGACGTCGCCCGTGGACAGCAAGGACATCATCGCGGAGGCGGAGCGCGCGCAGCCCAGCAGCCTGGGCGACGCGCAGGCCATCGCGGACGTGCGCAAGCAGTACATGCGCGAGTCCGGTGACGGCCTGGGCCGCGTGCCGCCGCCTTCCAGTTTGAAGGGCATGGCGAAGACCGCGGTGGACATGCTCAAGGGCGGCAAGCCCACCGTGTTCATCGACAAGCTGGGGGAACGGCTCGCCTTCGAGCGCTCCGGCGTCCGGCTCTACGAGGGCGCGCTCTCCAAGCTGGATGTCTTCGGCAGCTGGGAAGGGGGCCCGTCACGTGAGCTGCTGACGAAGATCATGGACGACGAGCTGGGCCACTTCGCCCTGCTGGTGGAGGCCATGGAGAAGATGGGCGCGGACCCCACGGCGGTGACGCCGTCCGCGAACCTCACGTCGGTCATCTCCATGGGCGTGCCCGCGGCCATCTCCGACGCGCGCACCAACCTGCGCCAGGCCGTGCAGGCGCTGCTGGTGGCGGAGCTGACGGACAACGCGAGCTGGGAGCTGCTCATCGAGCTGGCGCGCGGCCTGGGCCATGACTCGCTGGCGGACCGCTTCCAGCTGGCGCTGGACGCCGAGGCCGAGCACCTGGCGCTGGTGAAGGGCTGGCTCGCGGCGGGGCTGGCCACGGAGGCCCGCGCCCCGATGGAGTCCGCGGGATTGCCCGCGCAGCCCTGAGGCGACCGGGCAGGCAGGCAAGGGTGGCAGGCCGTTGTGTGAAGCCCCAGCTTGTGGCTTCGCACAACGGCTTTCCTACGTCTGGAGGGATGACATGCAGCTCAGTGAGCTGGGAGGCTCCGAGGGCCTGGAACACAACGCCACGCTCAACCGTGAGTCCATGGTGGCGCTGGGCGCCTTCGGTGCCCTCACCGCGGGCGCGGTCTTCCTCAACGCGAAGAGCACGCGCGAGGCCGTCCAGCAGGGCTGGTACAAGCGCCTGAAGAAGCCGCCTTATCAGCCGCCGCGCCAGGCCTTCGCGCCCGTATGGACGGCGCTCTATGGCCTCATCGCCGTCTCCGGCTGGCGCATCTGGGGCTCACCGGCGGGCGCGCGGCGCTCGCGCGCGCTGGGCCTGTGGTTCGTGCAGTTGGGGCTCAACGCCGCGTGGTCCCACCTGTTCTTCCGCAAGCGCCAGCTGAAGGCCGCGGCGGTGGAGAACTGGGCGCTGCTGGGCAGCATCGCGGCGTACACCGCCGCCGCCAGCAGCGTGGACCGCAAGGCGCCGTGGTTCATGGCGCCCTATCTGGGCTGGGTGTCCTTCGCCAACGTGCTGTCGACGGACATCGCCCGGCGCAACACCTGAGTGCATCGCCCGGCGATGACTAGCGCCGGGCGTTTCCACCTCCTCCTCTCGCGCTAGTTGCGGATGCGCGAGGGGGGGACCGCGTTGTTGAAGGACAGCACGGCCGCGAAGTAGCGCGCCTGGTTCTCCGACGTGCAGCGCACCTCCTGGATGCGTCCGCCGACCTTCACCCTGACAATCCAACCGTCGTTGTCGCGGCTGACAGGGGACTCGCTCTTCATCGTCATGTTTTCCATGGGTGTCTCTCCCTCCCGTGCACCCACCTAGAGCAGGGGGCGTGCCAGGGCTGGAAAGCGTGGGATTCCAGCCCTTTGCATGAGGCCTTCGTCGGGGGCGGGGAGGCGGAGCTGAAGTTCTTTCAGCGGGGGCGCGCGCGGGCTTCAGTGGAGGTGGCGATCGGGCCAGGCGAGCGGGAGGGCGGGCCGCGCGGCGGAGAGTGTCGGCAGCGCGACGTAGAAGGTCGACCCGCGGCCCGCTTCGCTCTCCACCCAGATGCGGCCGCCGTGGCGCTCCACGATGTCGCGGCTGATGTAGAGGCCCAGGCCCAGCCCGCCGTAGGAGCGGGTGGAGGCGTTGCGCGCGCGGAAGTAGCGGTCGAAGAGCTGCTGCTGCTGGTCCTCCGGGATGCCGATGCCCGGGTCCGTCACGGACAGCACGGCGACGTCCTCGTTGAGGGTCAGCCGCACGCGGATGGTGCCGCCGTCCGGGCTGTACTTGAGCGCGTTCTCCAGCAGGTTGGAGACCACCTGCTCCAGCCGGTACGCGTCGCCGTGGACGGAAATGGGCTCCGGGGGTGTCTCGAAGTCGAAGGCGTGGTTGCCCTTCTGGCCCTCCATGCTGGCGAGCGTGTGCTCCACGAGCAGGTCGAAGCGGGTGGCCTCCGGGTGCAGGGCCAGCCGGCCGGCCTCGATGCGGGACGCGTCCAGCAGGTCGTTGATGAGGCCGGTGAGGCGCGTGAGTTGATGGCGCGCGTGGCGCAGCACGCTGGGGTCCAGGTTCTCGCCGCGCTCCAGGCGGCGCTCCAGCGTGGCCAGGCGCAGGCTCAGGGGCGTGAGCGGCGTCTTCAGCTCGTGCGAGGCGATGGAGAGGAAGTCGTCGCGCACGCGCACGGCCTCCTGGGCCTCGCGGTACAGGTGCGCGCGCTCCTCCTCCGCGCGCTTGCGCTCGGTGATGTCCTCCACCAGGACGCCCACGCCCAGCACGCGGCCGTCGGGCGTGCGCACCGGGTAGAAGTTCCCCAGGAAGTTGCGCCGGGGGCCGGGCAGGTGCAGGTCCTCGTCGGAGGTGGACTCCTTGTTCACCAGGGGCTCGCCGGTGCGCAGCACGTGCCGGGGACCCTGCTCGGCGATGGCGCCCGCCTCCCCCAGCAGCTCCGGCAGCGTGTGGCCGACGTGCGCCTCCGCGGGCACGCCGTTGATGCGCGCGAGCGTTTCGTTGACGCGCACGTAGCGCAGGTCCGCGTCCAGGAAGCCGATGCCCACGGGCGCGCCGCGGACGAGCAGGTCCAGCTGGGCCAGGTTCTCCTCGCGCGCGGCCTCCACGCGGCGGCGGTCGGAGATGTCCTCCACGATGCCGACGCCGCCCTCCACGGAGCCGTCCTCGGAGTAGCAGGGGGCGAAGCGGATGCGCACGGGCGTCACCTTGCCGGTGGTGAGCGCGCGGTAGCTGCCCTCGAAGTCGCAGTTGTGGCCGGCCAGCGCGTCGCGCACGCAGGCCATGATGCGCTCGTCGCTCAGCGTGTAGAGGTGCAGGCCCACCAGGTTGCGCTTCGACGTGCTGATGATGTGGGCGAAGCGGTCGTTGCACGCGGTGATGATGGGGGCGCGGTCGAAGTGGAAGATGCCCAGGGGGGCGTTCTCCACGACCAGCCGGTAGAGCCGGTCCGCCGTCTCCTGGTGGTGCGCCGCCGCGCCGGGGCCGCCGGGGACGTGCTCGACCGGCTCCTCCAGCGAGTCGATGACCTCATGCAGCCGGCGCATGGTGAGGACGATGCGCTCCTGCGAGTCCACCCCGATGGCGCCCACCGTCAGCTCCACCTGCAGCTCCACGCCGTCGCGCCGCCGGGCGAAGATGCGAGTGGGCCGGCCTCCGAGCATCTTGCGGCGCGAGAGCAGGTAGCGGGGCAGGGAGACGCCGTGGAAGTGGTGCAGGCGGGGCGGGAACAGGTCGGCGACGGGCCTGCCAATGAGCTGCTCCCGGTCCCAGCCGAGCAGCCGCTCCGTCGCCGCGTTGACGTACAGGATGCACTCGTCGGCACCGCACGCGACGATGGGGTCTATCGCCGCGTCCAAGATGGCCTCCAGCTCCCGTGCGGCTCCTCCAGCCATGCCTTGCTCCTGGTGGGGGCCGGCCCCACGTCCCTCGCGTGAGGCCGTCCCTGGCCGGGACATGGGGGCTCCCCGGCGTTGGCGGGCGCGCGTCTTGGCGCCCGTGCGCGTTTCCCTTTGACTACAGGTACACACTGCGAGCTCGAACGGCGCGGCGAACCTGGATACCCGGATGCTGTCAGCCCCCCTGGAGGATGAGCAGGCGGGCGGGTAGAGCAGGGGGCATGCGTGAACTCCGGACCCTTGCCCTGTTGCTCGCCGTGCCGTTGCTGGGAGGGGCCTGTGCCGGCACCCGGGGTGCCGCTGGAGTCCCGCTCGTCCACCGGAGCGAGGCGGTGGGCGCTCCGAACCCGGAAGCGCTGCTGGTGGCCCTGCACTCCTCCGGGTCCACGCCCGCGTTCTGGGACGAGCATGTCCAGTCGCTGGGCATCCCGGTGCGCACGCTGCTGCCCCAGGGCCCGAGGCCCCGCCGCGACGGCTTCACGTGGTTCCAGGCGGACCACGAGGCGAAGACGCAGGAGGGAAGGACGGAGGACGTGGAGCGCATGGCCGCGCGGCTGGCGGAGCTGATTCGCGAGGTCCGGGCGGCGCACCCGGAGGTCCGCCGCGTGGTGGTGACGGGGTTCTCCTATGGCGGGGACCTCGCCTGGATGCTGGCCCTCCGGCACCCGGAGCTGGTGGACGCGGCGGTGCCCATGGGGACGCGGCTGCTGGGAGAGCCCACGGGGGCGTTGCCGCACCGGGTCCGGGTGCTCCAGGGAGAGCAGGACGCCATCATCCCCGTCCAGCGGACGCGCGAGCGGGTCGCGGCGCTGAAGGACCGGGGTGTGCCCATCGTCCTGCGGACCTACCCGGACCTGGGCCACGACCTGTCGCCCGCGTTGCTCGAGGACTGGCGCGCGTTCCTGCGCCAGGCGCTGCAAGGGCCCGTGGACTGAAGCCCCCGCGGATCAGCGCTTGCGCTTGGGGGGCGGCGTGCGGCCGCGCTTGGGAGCGGCCTTCTTGCGCGGAGGCTTCCCCACCGTGGCGGCGGGCCGGGTGTTCAGCGTGAGCGTCTCCAGCTTCTCGCGCAGGGTGCGCGTCTCCTGCTTGAGCGCGTCCAGTTCCTCGCGCAGCGACGCGACCTCGCGGGCCTGGGGGGCGCCCTCGCGCAGGGAGCGCACGGCCTCGCGGGCGTAGCGCCGGGTGCGCGGGTCGCTGAAGGTCGTGCCCTCCAGCGCGGGCAGCAGGCGCCGGTCGCCCAGCGTGGCGGCCGCGTCGCAGACCGCCAGTTGCACGCGGAACTGCGGGTCGCGCAAGAGCTGCGCGAACAGGTCCACCGCTTCACGCTTGCGGTGGGCCACCTCCGCCAGCTTCGCCACCGCGCTCACCGCCGCGCGGCGCAGGAACGGGGGCTGCCCGTACTCCGTGCGCGCCACGGCCACCGGGAACGCCGCCGCGTCCTGTGTCTCCGCGAGCCCGTCCATCGCGCCCGCGCCGATGACGTCCTGGAACGACGGCCTCGCGGCCACGGCCTCCAGCAGGGGCAGCGCGTCCGGCGCACGCACGCGGCCCAGGGCCCGCGCGGCCTCCGCCTCCACGAAGTAGCTGGCGTCCCCGGCTTTCAGCAGCGCGCGCAGGCGCGTGGCCACCTCCACGTCGTGGCGGAACTCTCCCAGCGCGGCGATGACGGCGCGGCGCACGCGCGGGTGCTCGGTGACGGCCGCGTCCAGGAGCAGCGCGCGGGCCTCCGGCGTGCGGATGCGGCCCAGCGCCTTCGCGCACGCGGCGCGGGTGGCCCAGAACAGCTTCACATCTCTCAGCGCACGGCCGAGCGCCTCCACTGAACGCAGCCCGCCGTCCTTGCCCAGCGCGTGCGCGGCCTCCGTGCGCGCGCGGGCCTCCGGTGCCTTCTCCAGCTCCTCGCGCCACAGACCCACGGCCTTGTCCACGTCCAGCGTGCCCAGCACGTCGCGGCGCGGATCCACGCGCACCTGCGTGGGCGCGGCGGGGCAGGGCAGGTGGAAGCGGTGCTCCGCGTCCGTGAGCTCCAGCCGGTGGTGCGTGTCCTCGCCGTTCACGGTGACGGCCACCTCCAGCGGCAGGCGGAACACGGGCGTGCCCGAGTCCGTGCGCTGCGTCTGGCGCACGCTGATGCGCAGGCGCGCGTCGTCCGCCTCGTAGCGGACCTCCACCTTCAGCTCCGGGTGGCCGGGGGAGAAGACGTACTGGTCGAAGACGGGGTCCAGGTTGTGGCCGGTGGCCTCCTCGAAGGCGCGCGCCAGGTCCACCGTCTCCACCACGCCGTGGCGGTGGGACGCGACGTAGTGGCGCAGCGCGCGCACGAAGAGGTCGTCCCCCACGCGGCGGCGCAGCTCGTGGAGCACCAGCCCGCCCTTCTCGTAGAGGTGGCGGTCGAAGAGGTCCATGGGCGCCTGGAACTTCCGCGCGACGATGGGGCGCGCGTAGCGCTCGCGCGTCTCGGACAGGTACGCCTCCAGGTCGAGCGCGCGGTGGTGGTCCGCCTCGTCCCGGTTGTCCCCGCGCTCCTTCCAGAGCACCTCGAAGTAGGTGGCGAAGCCCTCGTTGAGCCAGCCGTGGGGCCAGTCGCGGCAGGTGAGCAGGTCGCCGAACCACTGGTGCGCCAGCTCATGGGAGATGAGCGGTTCGGCGTTGTAGTCCAGGTGCGCCCGAGCATCGTGCAGCACCGTGTCCACCAGCGTGGTGGCGGTGGTGTGCTCCATGCCGCCCAGGATGAACTCCGTGACGAACACCTGCGCGTAGCCGCTCCACGGGTAGGGCTCACCGGTGAGGGCTTCATACGCGGCGATCATCTTCGGCGTGCGCGCCACGCACCGGAGCGCGTCCTCGCGGCGGCCCTTGGGGAACAGGTAGCGCAGCGGCGTGGTGCCGGCGGTGTCGGTGGCCTCGTCGAACTCGCCCACCACCAGCGTGACGAGGTAGGGCGCGTGCGGCTGCGCCATGCGGTGGTGCTGGGTGCGCCGCTCGCCGGTGGTGACGTCGCTGACGAGCACGCCGTTGGACAGCGACGTCATGTTCGCCGGGAAGGTGGCGACGACCTCCGACGTGGCCTTCTGCGCGGGCGTGTCCAGGCAGGGGAACCAGCATCTCGCGTCGATGTCCTGCCCCTGCGTCCACGCCTGGAGCGGGCGGTCCGGATAGCCCGCGTCCGGGCCCCAGAAGTAGAGGCCGCGGCGGGGACGGGCGCGGTAGGTGAGCGCGATGTCGCACGCCTGGCCCGCCTCCAGCGCGCGCGGCAGCTCCACGCGCACGTGGGCGCCGGAGTTGGAGAAGACCGCCGGGTGGCCGTCCACGCGCGCGCCGGTGACGTCCAGGTCCACGGCGTCGAAGGTGACGGTGGACACGGTGCGGACCGCGGACACGCGGGTGGTGCAGATGCCGGCCAGGGTGCGCTGGGCGAAGTCCAGGTCCAGCTCGATGCGCACGTGCTCGGCGCGCACGGGGCGCGGCGCGGCGTAGTGCTCGGTGGCGCCGGGGAGGCTGAACGGATGCGGGTCGGAGGACCCGGCGGCGGCGGGGGCGTGGCGGTGGCAGCAGCGCATAGAGGGGGGTGACTCTTTCGCAAGCCCGCCCCCGGGTCGAGTCGCTTTGAACCACGCCTTGCCGGAATTCCAGGAAGTGGACGGGGGAGGCGGGCGGTGCGGCGGAGGTTGAGAAACGGCGGGGGCTTCCCCAGGATGGGAGGACCGTGCAGGCCGTTCTCTACTTCTCCGACAAGCAGGTCCGCGAGAAGCTCTTCGCCTTCGTGGACGCGGCGCAGGGGCTGCTGCTGGTGGCGGGGGTGCGCCACGGCGCGGGCATGACGCGGCCGCCGCAGGCGCGCGAGCCCTTCGCCGCGCTGGAGGACCTGTTCGGGCACGTGCTGTCGCAGGTCATCGTGGCGGACGAGGGCACGACGGCGGGCATGTGGCGCGACCCCCTGGGGGACCTGGGCGACCGGCTCCATCCGGACGACAAGAAGCGAGCCTACGCGGCGGCCACGGGCTACGTGCTGCTGGAGGACGGCCGGCCGCGCGCGGTGGTGCGCAAGCACGCGAGCCCCACCGAGGACCTGTGGTTCCTCCAGGAGGCCCTGAGCCGCCTGACGACGGCCATCCCCGCGCCGGACCCGGCGAAGCGCCCCGGCCACCGCCGTCCGGAGCCCACACCCCGAACACCGCCGCGCTACGAGTCCGCGAGCGATGAAGCCACGCCCCCGCGAGGCCGTCGTGCCGTGAACCCACCGCCCGCCGCGCCCGAGGCGAAGGACCCGTGGACGGTGCTGGGCATCGAGCGGGGCACGCCCAGGGATGAAGCGCGCAAGGCGTTCCGCGCGCTCATCGCGCAATACCACCCGGACAAGGTGGCCCACCTGGCGCCGGAGTTCCACGCGCTCGCGGAGCGCCGTACGCGCGAAATCCTGGACGCGTGGGAGGCGCTGGAGCGCGACGGGGACTAGGTCAGCAGCACCGGCGCCGGCGTCTCCAGCCGGAAGCGCGCGATGAGCGGCACGTGGTCTGACAGGCCGTGGAAGCGACTGTTGAGGTCTCCGAAGGGCCGCGTCTCATCCGTGTCCAGCCAGCTCACGCCGCCGCCGGAGAACAGGTGGTCCAGGTGCATGCGCATGTGCATGAAGCCCGCGGTGGGGAACGCGCGGGACAGGGCCGGGTTGATCTGCCCCACCGCAGCCTGCGCGCACGTCAGGTGCGCGTCCCCCGTGAGGTAGCGGTACACAGGCGACGACGGCGGCGAGTTGAAGTCCCCGCACACCACGAACGGCTCCTCCTTCGCGTGCAGCCCGATGAAGCCCGTGAGCTTCTTCGCCTCGTGCAACTGGTTCACGCCGCAGCCCATCTTGTCGCGCGTGGCCCAGAACTCGCGGGCGAACGGCGTGGGCAGGCTCAGGTGCGTGTTGAAGATGTGGAACGCGCGCTGGTCCGCGCGGCGGATGACGCGCATGTGCGCGCAGATGCGGCTCTGCTTGCGCTCCTTGAGCCCCTGCACGTGGTGGTGCGTGATGTGCTCCGGCGCCTCCACGTTGTGCCGGTCCACCTGGAGCGTGCGCGTGTTGACGAGCATCGCCAGCCCCGTCGTGTACAGCGACACCTCCCGCAGCTTGTAGTGGTGCGCGCGGAAGTAGAACGCCTCGTAGGGCATGTCGCGCCCCTGGAGGGCGAACGTCTCCTCCACGCGCGCCATGAACGCCTCCAGCTGCGTCTCACCCGGGCGGACCTGCCGGTGGGCGATGTTGCTGCGCAGCGACGCGGTCTCCACCTCCTGGAGGCACACGATGTCCGGCAGGGGGTCCAACGTGGCCAGCGCGGCGGCCACCCGGCGCTTGGGCCCCACGGTGCTCGCGAGCCCCCGCAGCATGTGCCCGAAGTAGCGGACGTTGTACGTGACGATGCGTAACGCTGACGGCTCCATTGCGGCTCGCCACCTCCCCAGGCCTCGCGACGAAAAATGGGAAGCCCCGGCGCGAACGTCCAGGCCTCCCCACTCTCTTCACGTTGGGATGCGCCGCCGCCATCCGCGATGTGCCGACAAGCGGACGAAGCGCCCGCCCGTCCGCCTGCTCACGGAGCGGGCTTCACCCGCACCATCGTGTCCAGCAGGTGCTCCAGCGCGCGGTCCGGGTCGTCACACAGGCCCGCGTGCACCGGGCCCGTCTGGAGCATCGTGCTGCGGGGCGCCACCAGCCAGTGCCAGCGCTCCTTCTGCGGCAGCCGGCCAATGGGCCCCGCGTCCTTCCCACCCACGCACACGCGGCGGAAGCTCTCCAGGTGGCCGCCGAGCAGCTCCACGTCCGCGTCCGGTGACAGCGCCTTCAGCCGCGCCACGTCCAGCTCCACGCGCGCGCCCAGGTAGCGGTGCTGCACGCAGAAGAGGACGACGCCCACGTTGATGAACTCCTCGCGCTCCACGCGAGGCACCAGCCGGATGATGGCGTAGTCAAACGAGCTGGGCGTGGGCACGCGTCGCCTCCTCGATGAACGCCGGCGCCGCTTCCAGCCGGCGCAGCAGCCACGTCACGTACGCCGCGCGGTGCTCCGCCGTGGACGCGAACGCGGGCTCCTGGCCCAGCCACGCCTCCGGGATGGCCCCGACGATGCGCTCCACCACCTCGCGCGTCACCCGCTCGCGCAGCAGGTCCCCGGCCTCCGCCAGCCCGTGCGCCCACGGCAGGAGCACGTGGTCCTTGATGGGCGCGAAGCGCGTCTGGCTGCGCTCCTCCCAGCCGTCCCAGGAGTGGTGGAAGTACATCGCCGCCCCGTGGTCGATGAGCCAGAGGTTGCGGTGCCACACCAGGAGGTTGGGGTTCTTCGGCGTGCGGTCCACGTTCGTGACGAACGCGTCGAACGCCACGATGGCGGACGCCACCTGCGTCTCCGGCACCGGCACCGCCAGCGGGTCGAACGTCACCGAGCGCGGCAGGTAGTCCAGCGCCAGGTTCAGCCCCGCGCTCGACTTGAGCAGCTCGCGGATCTCGCTGTCAGGCTCGTTGCGGCCCAGCGACACGTCCAGCTCCACGAACACCAGCTCCGGAACGCGCAGGCCCAGCACGCGCGCCAGCTCTCCGGCCAGCAGCTCCGCGATGAGCGCCTTGGCCCCCTGGCCCGCCCCACGAAACTTCACGACATAGAGCCCCGCGTCGTTCGCCTCCACGATGGCGGGCAGCGAGCCCCCTTCGCGCAAGGGCGTCACGTAGCGCGTGGCGGTGACCGTCCTGAGCATCCCTCGTCCTCGACAGTTCCCGGGCACTCCGGGGGTGGCGGCTGTACCACACGGCCCTGCCCGACGGGGGAAACACCCTCCACCTGACCTCGCTTCCCATGGGGTCGCCCAGATTCAGTTGCGCGCAATTGAATTGCGCACTACATATTCTCCATGTCGACGGATGACCTGCTCCGGTTGGACCTGCAGCTGTGCTTCCCGCTCTACGCGGCGTCGCGAGCGATGGTGCAGGCCTACACGCCGCTCCTGGCGAAGCTGGGGCTCACGTACCCGCAGTACCTGGTGATGCTGGTGCTGTGGGAGACGGATGGCGTGACGGTGAAGGAGCTGGGGGAGAAGCTGTTCCTGGACTCGGGGACGCTCACGCCGCTGCTCAAGCGGCTGGAGACGCTGGGCTTCGTGCGCCGCGAGCGCTCCCAGGAGGACGCGCGGTCGGTGACGGCGTCGCTCACCGCGCAGGGAAAGGCGCTGCGCCGCAAGGCCGCGTCCGTCCCGGAGGCCATCGTCTGCCGCACGGGTTTGACGCTGGAGGAGCTGTCGCGGCTGCGCCGGGACGTCCTCAAGCTGTTCGAGAAGCTTTCAAAGTAGTGCTGAAGACACGCGGTTTTCACTCACGACGTCACGAAGGAGCACCCCCATGGCCCCGGTCCAGATCTCTCCCCTCTACTCCACCACCGCCATCACGCACGGTGGCCGCAACGGCAAGCTTGCGCTCGAGAACAGCCCGCTGAACGGCCTGGAGCTGGCCATGCCGAAGCAGTTGGGCGGCTCCGGCAAGGAGTCGGCCACCAACCCCGAGCAGCTCTTCGCCGCGGGCTACTCCTCCTGCTTCGAGAGCGCGCTGCGCCTCGTCGCGGGCAAGGCCGGCAAGAAGCTGGATGAGAAGACCGGCGTGAAGGCCGCCGTCACCATCGGCAAGACGCCGGAGGGCGGCTTCGGCCTGGCGGTGGAGCTCACGGGCATCCTCCCCGGCGTCTCCCGTGAAGAAGCGCAGAAGCTGATGGAGGCGGCCCACCAGGTGTGCCCGTACTCCAACGCCACGCGCGGCAACATCGAGGTGAAGCTCTCCGTCGCGGAGTAGTCCTTCACGGACCCGGGCTCTCCCTGGAGGGAGGGCCCGGCAAGAGCGCGAGGAGGTTGTTCTGGATGTTCTGGCAGATGGTGTCGAGCGGCAGGTCGTTGTCGTCCGTGCCGAAGGGGTCTTCGATCTCGACGCCGATCTCCTCGATGCCAAAGAAGACATACGCCACGACGAAGGTCGCGACCACTGTCACCCAGCCGAAGGTGTCCACCAGCGCGAAGGGCAGGGTGAAGCAGTAGAGGATGAGGGCGCGGCGCAGGTGCACCATGTACGCGAAGGGCATGGGCGTGCGGTGGATGCGCTCACAACCGCCCAGGTAGTCCACGAGCAACTGGACGTTCTGGTCCAGCTGCATCTGGACGTACTCCGGATACAGCCCCTGCCGGCGGCCTTCATCCAGGACGGCCGTCATGCGGCGGGCCACGGCGAGCGGCACGTGCTGGGCCTTGAGGACCTCCGTCACCTCCCCCTGGGGCAGGGGTTCCGTGCGCGGCCCCACATGCCGCTGCTGGCCGCGCAGCCACGCGGCGGTGGCGAAGGGGAACGCGGCCGTCCAGTGCACCAGCGGGGCGTAGAGGGGAGTCTTGCCCAGGAAGACCTCCGAGGCGCGGACCAGGTTGCGCGTCTCGTTGACGATGCCGCCCCACAGCTTGCGTCCCTCCCAGAAGCGGTCATAGGAGGCGTTGGTGCGGAACACGAGCAGCAGGCTCAGCGAGATGCCCGCCAGCGTGTGCACCGTCGGGGCCACGCCCACGTTGCGCACGTGCTGTGAGAAGCCCACCACGGCCGCGGACCAGACGACGCACATCAACACGCGGCCGACGATCTCCTTCACCATCGAACCGCGCAGGTAGTGGAAGTAGCTCCACCAGCGATGCGGGTCATACTCAACCATGTGGGGTCCATCCTCCGGGTCGGGGGCGCGCATGCTAACCGCACCGCGACGCGTCGCGAGCGGGGCTTTGCGAGATTGCGGATGCCTGACGTTTCGGGTGATGGCCGGGCGTCGGGGGCATCGGCTAAGGAGGAGGAAGGTCCGTTTCCTCTCCTGATGGAGGTGTCTCCATGCGCCGTCACCTCACGCCGCTGCTGATGTTCCTCGCCGCCACCGCGGGCGGTTGCAGCTTCATGCGCACGGACGTGCTGCTGGACACGCTCAACGCTCCGGACGCGTCGCCGCCCAAGGACATGCCGTCCCGCGTGCCGGCGGTGGAGCGCGTGGCGGGGCTGACGCGCGCGCAGTTGATGGACTCCTACGTGGACCCTGCGCGCACGGGCGCGTGGATGGAGGCGCTGGGCGCGGCCCCGGAGGCGGTGCTGGACATGACGGCGTGTCTGGTCCAGCACGCGGGCAACGACACGGCGTCCTGCTATGAGAACGCCGAGCGCACGGGCTACGTGGACCGCACGGTGAAGGCGGCGGCGTGGGGCGTCTCGGCTCCGGTGCAGTCCTTCTCCGTGTCCGCGCCGCCCGTGGAGGAGGTGGACGCGCAGCGCTTCCTCGCGAACGCGATGGGGATTGGCCCGTCGCTGGCGGCGCTGCAGCAGTCGCTGGAGGTGCCGCTCACGCGCGAGGTGCTGGCGCAGGGCATCCAGCGGGGCGCGGCGTCCGCGGCCGCGTACGTGCGGGCGCGCTCGTGGCGCAGGGATTTGCAGCGGCCCAGCAACGCGGTGGTGCTGAGCGGCGGCGGGGCCAACGGCGCGTTCAGCGCGGGGGCCATCTGGCGGCTGCTGGGCATCCTGGAGCAGTGCCGGGGCAAGCCCGCGCCGGAGGGCTGCGGGGACGCGCGAATCGACCTGGCGGCGGGCACGAGCACGGGCGCGCTCATCAGCACGCTGGTGGACCTGTTCCACACGCCGGGCCAGGAGGCGAACGCGCGCAAGCAGCTGCTGGGCAACTACACGTGCACGGTGGAGTCGGACCTGTACTGCGTGAACTCCACGTGGCTGTGGAACCTGGCGGACGACACGCGGGGGCTGGTGCGCTTCGACGGCGTGTTCTCCAAGCTGGACGCGTTCGTCCAGCCGGAGATGCTGCACAACGGCACGGAGCTGGTGTCGGTGTCGGTGGACTTCCAGACGGGCGACGTGTTCGGCGTGAGCGACCAGGACCCGGCGGACTTCCGGCCGGGCGCGTCGGACAAGCTGCGCAAGGGCGGGATGACGAACGCCATCGTGGCGTCCATCGCGGAGCCGGTGCTGTCCAACCCGGTGGGCGTGCTGCCGTCGGCGGCGGGCGACCGCACGGGGACGTACTACGACGGCGGGGTGCGCTCGGGGCTGCCGCTGCTGCAGGCGGTGCAGCGCGGGGCGGAGCGCGTGCTGGTGATTTCCACGGGCGGGGTGAACCCGTCGCCAGCGGGGGACCCGAAGAACGCGATGAGCGTGCTGATGCGCACCATTGATTTGTTCGTGGCGCAGCCGCGCGTGGGCGAGGTGCAGCAGGCGGAGCTGCTCGCGGTGACGCGGCGGATGGGTGAGTACAACGTCTGCACGTTGCGTGGCGCGACGGAGGAGTTCTGCCGCCGCAAGGGCCCGGGCTTCCAGCCGCCCGCGCTGGGGCCGGGGGCGGGGCAGGCGGTGTGGATGGGCTCCGCGCGCTTCGACCAGGTGGCCACCAGCTGGCGCAGCGCGTGGATGTTCAAGCCGGAGACGGGCCTGGCCACGGCGAGCGGCTACTCCTTCACGCCGGAGGTGATGCAGCCGCTGTTCGTGGCGGGCGTGGAGTCCCTGCAGAAGCGCTGCGCGGAGGTGATGTCCCTGTTCGGCGTCCAGGGCACCCTGGCGGCGAGGGAGTGCGCGCGCCCGCTGGTGGAGGTGGCGGACGAGGCGCGTGAGGCGCTCCCGTCCGTGGCCCAGTGCCGCGCGGACAAGCCGGAGCGCCGCACGTGTGACTGACGCTACTTCGCGCCGTCCTTGACCCACTTGCCCCAGCCCGCGAGCGCGGTGGCGTCCTCGGCCACGCGCTTGCCCTTGGGCGGGGCGCGGAAGACGGCGTCGGAGAGCGGGGTGAAGCGGGCCTCGTCCGCGAGCCCCTGGAGCGCGGCGCCCCACGGCTCGGCGGCGTAATAGGTGACCTGGACGCGGCGCTCGGCGCCCTCGCCCGCGGGGGCTTCGAAGACGGTGGCGGGGACGGGGTGCTGGCCGACGGTGAAGGTGTCGCGGCGTGACGGCGCGGTGCCGGCGGTGATGGGGGGCCACTGCTGCGGCTGGCTGACGGCCTCGCTGACGGCGTGGAGGACGGCCTCTTCCAGGGGCGTGGTTTCGGCGTCCTGGAAGTCCGCGCACGGCGCATCGCCGGAGGGGCCGGTCAGCTCCTTGCGCAGCACGAAGCCCCCTTCCGCGCCCAGGCAGACGCGGCGCACGGAGGATGTGCCGGAGAGGTCCTGGCGCACGTCGTACCAGGTGCCCGGGCCCCACGCGTGGTCGAGCACGGGCACGGTGCCCTCGCCGTCGCTGCCCTGGCGGAAGGACACGAGCGTGAGCTGCTGGCTGCCGCTGGCGCCGAAGCCGGAGAGCGTGGTGCTGGCGTCGAGCAGGCCATGGGTGAGGTACAGCGGTCCGGGCTCGGTGGCGTAGAGGCGGTTCTGGAGGGGGCCGTCGCTGGGGCGGCGGTCGTCCAGGAAGCGGCTCGCGTCCCAGGTGCGGCCGGCGGCGGTGGTCTGTTCGGTGGAGCGCTGGCCGCGGTGTTCCGCCTTCCGGGGCTGTGTCTCCTCCAGGCGCATGGGCAGCACGCGAGGCTGGGAGAGGCGAGGGTGGGCCAGGGGCTTGCCCTGATCATCCGTGAAGGTGACGGTGAGCCACGCCCACGGCGCCTGGACGGCGACGACCTCCAGCGCGACATGGCCCGCCACGCCGACGCCGGCGTCCGAGCCCGGGCGGCCCCGGTGGGCGGAGAAGGCGTACTCCACGCGGTCGCCCACGCGGGCACGCTGCCATGGGGACAGCGTGGCGGGGGTGTCTTCAGGAGTGGGGGCGCCGGCATCCGGAACGGAGGCCTGGATGGGGACGGAGGCGTCGGGCGGTTCAGTGGCGGTGGTGCCGTCGGAGGGGGAGACGGCACGGGGCTTCATGCTCTCGCAGCCGGTGCTCAGCAGGAGCGCGGAGCACAGCAGGAGGGGAGCGCGGAAGAGGGGGCGTCGCATGCGGCCGCTAGATACACGGAGCCCCGCATGGATCCGCGTGCACGGTGGCTCCGTGTTTCGGGTCAACGTGCGCTGGTCGACAGCTCGGAGGGCTCCAGCCATGTGCCCCAGCTGGAGAGCCGGGAACTCGCGTTGAAATGGTGCACGCCTGCCCAGGGTTGCCAGACCGTTTCCACTGACAACGCATTGAAACGGGCCTCCATGGGGAGCCCCCGGAGCACCGGGCTCCAGACGTCGATGGCGAAGCCATGGACGTTCACCTTGAGGCTTTCATCCGTCATGGGATCCGGTTCCTCGTGGAACCAGACAGGCAAGGAGTCCCGCCCCAACTGGAGGTGGCCCTGCCGCGAGAGCGGAGCACCGGGGGCGCGAGGCGGCCAGATGGACACGCCCACGGACTTGTTGACGAGGTTGAGCAGTGCGTCCTCCAGCGAAAGGACCGCGGCTCCCTGGAAGTCCCCGCACCGCTTTCCGGCCTGCGGTCGGGGCCAGATCTTCCGCAAGAGGTAGCCCTGTTCAGCGCCCAGGCAGACCTGCCTCTCGAAAATGCCTCGACTGGACTGCTCCCGTGTCTCGTACCAGGTGCCGGGGCCCCAGGGATGGTCCATTGCGGGAGGCGTTCCCTGGGGGGCACCGGAGCCCCGCTGGAAGGACACGAGCGTGAGCGAGTGAATGGCGTAATCGCCGGGGCTGACCGCGCCGAAGTAGATCCTGAGCAGGCCGTTGGTGAGATAGAGAGGTCCGGGAGTCGTGGCATAGAGCCTTTGCTGCATGGGGCCATCTCCCACGGAGTCGTCACGGGCGAACTGCCGTGCGCTCCAATGTTGACCTGCGGCAAAGGCCCAGAGGCGGGTGATGCGGGTGCTGCCGTCCTTGATGGGGTCGGGGAGATTTGGTGGGGCCTGACCCATTCGCATGGGCAGCACGAAGTCATGGCTCAGGAACGGATTCGGATGGGGTTGGCCGTCGTTCCGCGTGATGCGGATGGAGAGCCAGACCCAGGGAGCCTGGACGGCGACGACCTCCACGAAGAGCTGGCCCGCCGAGGAACTGCCTCCCCAGTTCGAGCCGGAGACGGTCGCGTTGAAGACATACTCCACGCGGTCTCCCACGCGAGCGTCCTGCCAGGACCTGGGGGCTTCCTCCGTGGAACTCCCGGGAGGGGACTCCGTCACGCTGAAGAAGCCCCTGGGCCGGGAAGTCCCGCAGCCCATGAGCAGGACCAGGGCCACCCCAACGAATCCCTGGCGGAAAGACAGTCGTTGCATTGTTACTCCACGGTGATCTCCCGGTAGACCACGTCACTGGGGCCCAGCCGGTTCACGGTGTCAACGAAGCGTTCGGAGACGACGATGCGGGTGGTGCCTGCCACGCCGAAGAGGTCCAGGTCCGCGGGGAGCGACTCACCGTATAGCCAGCGCTCCGGTGGGAGCGAGAAGCCGTTGTTCCCACAGGACTCGAGACAGGGAGGCACCCGGTCCCGGTCCTGGATGCACGCGGGATGCAGCTTCGCCAGCGGACGTGCCTCCAGTTCGTACTGCGGGAGCTCTTTCGTGCGGCGGTTCCGCAGCTCCGCCCGGACTGGGATGATGCCTTTCAGTCCTGCGTCTTGAATCGCTGTGAGCGTGTCCTCACGCACGAGGACCTGCCACGAAGGCATCGCCGTGATGGGGCCGAACCGGCCCATCGCCGTGCCCACGAGGGGACCGAACCTGCATCCCGGTTCGAGCTGAATCTCCGGGGGGGCGAAGGCGCGCACCAGGGCCGCGCGCCTCTCGTACTCCTCGCGAGTCTGCGGCCAGACGCTCTTCAGGTCATCCTTCTCGGGGAGGGCGGAGAGGTCCACCGACGGATATGCCGTCATGCCTCCCCAGGCGTCACATCGTGGGCAGAGGACGCTGGGCAGATACCATTGGCGTTCCGCGCGATAGGACCCACTCCAGTGCCGGGAGTCCAGGTCGTCTGATTCGGTCAATTCGAAGTAGCGCACCTGTCAGTCCTCTACCGGTATGGGCGCAAGGTCAACCTGTTGCCAGTAGGTCATGCTCAAACCAAAGAGACCGTACTTCTGAATCAGGTAGGAGGCCTGTTCGAAGTGCGCGGGAGCGAGTTCGTTGAGGCCCTTCATCCGGATGTAGCGCAGCCAGTCCTGGTTCCATGGACCTCCGTCCGCTCCACGGTGGATACGTTTGTGCAGGTCCGCATCGATGGCGATCACGTACTGGTGGATATTGATCTGCTTGGAATCGAAGTGGTCCTTGAACGCCTGCGGGAAGATGTGGTGCCGCTCCTTGGGCCGCTTCGCCCACTCCTCCAGCGCCTTCTGCCGCTTCACCTCGCTGGGCAGCTTCTCGCGCGGATACCAGCGGAACACCATGACCGGCGTCGCATCACCCGGAAGACCCTGGGCGCTGCCCCACGTCCGCTGCGGCCCACTGCCCGGAGCCACGAACACTGGCGGCGCGAGCGCCGCGCGCGTATGCACCACGCGGCCCGGCTCCAGGTCCTCGCACCGGAACAGCGCGCAGGATCCATCCACGCACAGGGGCGCGAGGCATTGGTCCTCGTCCCCGTCCGCGCACTCACTTCCGGTCTCCGCCTCCGCCCAGAAGACCTCCGGCGAGAACGCTGGCGTGGACGGCGTCGACGCACAGCTCCAGAGCAGCCCGACCCACAGCCAACACAGCGCGCGCATGCATCTCCCGGGAATGACGCTCCGTGCAGCATGCCAGGGCCGTTGCCCCCACCCGGAGTGGAACCCTGTCCCCTGGCACTGCTAGACCAGCCCCCCAGGTCCACACCGCACCCGGAGCCCCGCGCATGCCTTCGCCCCTGTCCATCCGCCGTGTCGTCCTCTACAAGCACGGCGTCGGCTACTTCGAGCGCCGGGGGAAGGTGACCGGCAGCGAGACCGCGCACCTGGACTTCAAGGCGCGCGACATGAACGACGTCCTCAAGTCCATGACCGTGCTGGACTTGAACGGCGGCTCGGTGTCCGCCGTGAGCTATGACTCCACCAAGCCCCTGGAGCAGCTCCTCTCCGAAGCCACCATCCGCATCCCCGAACACGGCAGCCTCACCGCGCTGCTCGGCCAGGTGAAGGGCGCTCGCGTGCGCGCCCGCGTCGGCGGTGCCCAGGTGGAAGGCGCCATCGTCGGCCTCGAATCCCTCCCCGTCGTGCAGGGCGAGGCCAGCGTCGTGCGCCCCTTCCTCACGCTGCTCGTCGGCGCGTCGCTGCGCACCTTCGACGTGCTGGAATTGGGCGAGCTGGAGTTCCTCGACGAGGCCGTGCGCAAGGACCTGGAGTTCTACCTGGCCACCGTCATGTCCTCGTACAAGAAGGACTCGAAGCGGCTGTCCATCCTCACCGCCGGAGAGGGCTCGCGCGAGCTGTTCGTCAGCTACGTGCTGGAGTCCCCCGTGTGGAAGACCAGCTACCGCATCCTCCTGGATGAAGGACAGCCGCCGCTCCTGCAGGGCTGGGCCCTGGTGGACAACACCGGCGACGAGGACTGGGTGGACGTGGAGCTGTCCCTCATCGCCGGCCTGCCCGTGTCCTTCGTCCACGACCTGTACAACCCTCGCTACCTGCGCCGTCCCGTCGTGGAGGTGCGCTCGGAGACCGGCGTCGCGCCCGTCATCCCCCAGGAGGCCCACGAGAGCGCCTTCGAGCCCTCCATGGACATGGCCGCGGACGATGAGTCCTTTGGCAGCGCGGGCGCCGCCCCCGCCGCCAGCATCATGCCCATGGCCGCGCCGCCCCCGGCCCCCGTCATGCGCGCCAAGGGCGGCCCCATGATTGGCGGCGGCGGACGCGACATGCGCGCGATGCTGGAGCAGAGCACCGCCGTGACGACGCTGACGAAGGAGGTGGGCGACCTCTTCGAGTACGGCGTGGACCGCCCCGTCACCGTGCACCGCAACCAGAGCGCGCTCGTCCCCATCCTGCACCGCCCCTTCGAGGGCCGCCGCGTGCTGCTCTACAACCGCGCCACGCGCGAGAAGAACCCGATGGCCTGCATCGAGTTCAAGAACACCACCGGCCTCACGCTGGAGGGCGGCCCCGTCACCATCACCGAGGACGAGACCTACGTGGGCGAGGCGATGCTCGACACCCTCAAGCCCGACGACGTGCGCTTCGTCCCCTACGCCGTGGAGCTGTCCTGCACCGTGTCCGTGGAGGAGGACCTGGAGGACGGTCCGGTGTTCCGCGCGCGGCTGGGCCGGGGCACGCTCATCGTGGAGTTCTTCCACCAGCGCCGCACGAAGGTCCTCGCGCGCAACAAGGCGAAGCGCCCCCAGACGCTCTACGTGGAGCACCCGCGCACCGGCTGGGAACTGAAGGACACCGCCGCCCCCGCGGAGACGACGGACGGCTTCTGGCGCTTCAAGCGCGAGCTGGCCCCGGGCACCACCGACACGCTCGTCATCACCGAGCGCACCCGCGGTCATCGCCAGTACTACCTGGGCAACGTGGGACTGGAGGAGGTGACGTTCTTCCTCGACTCGCACTACATCGACCCGCGCGTCGCCCAGGCGCTGCGCGACGTGGTGGCCATGCGCGAGAAGCTGTCGCAGGTCACCCGCGACGTGCAGCGGCTGGACGAGGAGCGCACCCAGCTCTTCCGGGACCAGGAGCGGATCCGCTCCAACATCGACTCGCTCAAGAGCGGCGCGTCCCAGCGTGAGCTGGTGGAGCGCTTCGTCACCAAGCTCAACGCGCAGGAGGACCGGCTGGAGAGCATCGGCCGGGAACTGGAGCGACTCGAGCAGGAGCGCACCCGTCTGCAGACGGAAGCGAACCAGCGCATCGAGTCGCTCTCCTACGAGGCCGACCTGTAGCTACTTCGCGGCCGCGCGGAACACCTCGCGGCCCGCGACCACCGTCAGCCGGACCTGCCCGGTGAGCAGGTCCGCCGGGGGCGCGTCCACCGGATCCACGGACAGCGCCACGAAGTCCGCGTCCTGGCCCGGCTTCAGCCGGCCGCGCTGCCCTTCCGCGAAGGACGCGTAGGCCGCGCCCACCGTGAAGCCCTCCAGCGCCTCCTCGCCGCTCAGGCGCTGCTCCGGCTGCCACCCGCCCGGCGGCTGGCCGCTGGCGTCCTGCCGCGTGCGCGCCGCGTACAGCCCCGCGAGCACGTCCGGACGCTCCACCGGGAAGTCACTGCCCAGCGCCAGCACCGCGCCCGCGGCCTTCAGCTTCTGCCACGCATAGGCGCCCTGGATGCGCTCCGGGCCCACGCGCTTCTCCGCCCAGGGCATGTCGCTGGTGGCGTGCGTGGGCTGCACGCTCGCGATGAAGCCGTTCGCGCCCAGCCGCCGGATGTCCTCGTCCGTCATGATCTGCGCGTGCTCCACGCGGGGACGCGCGTCCTTCGTCCCCTGGGCCGCCAGCTCACGCAGGACCGTGTCCAGCACCAGCGTGTTGGCGCGGTCACCAATCGCATGCGTCGCCACCTGGAAGCCGCGGCCCACGAAGGCGTGCACGCGCGCGGCGTACTCCTCCGGTGGCAGCAGCAGCAGGCCGCGGTGGCCGGGCTCGTCGCTGTAGGCCGCGCCCATCGCCGCGCCTCGGCTGCCCAGCGCGCCGTCCAGGAGGAGCTTCACCGCGCGCATCGTCAGGAGCTTCCCCTGGAAGGGGCCGTCCTTCAGGTACTGCACGCGGTCGTCCGACTGGCCATCCGCCATGGCGTAGACGCGCAGGGGGAGGGTGCCCGCCTTGTCCCAGGCCTGGAGCAGGCGGAAGGTCCGCAGGTCCATGCCCGCGTCGTGCACGCCGGTGAGGCCCACGCGCGCGCAGTGCTCCAGGGCGGTGCGCAGGTGCGCTTCGTGCTGCTCACGGGTGGGCGGGGGCAGCACCTTCATCGCCAGGTCCATGGCGTTGTCGATGAGCACGCCGCTGGGGTCGCCCCCCGGCAGGCGCAGGATGCTGCCGCCCTCCGGGTCCTTCGTGTCGCGGGTGATGTTCGCGCGCTTCAGGGCCGCGCCGTTGAGCCACAGCGCGTGCCCGTCGATGCGCCACAGCGCCACGGGCGTGTCCTTCAGGTGCTCGCCCATGTCCATGAGGGTGGGGAAGCGCGGCGTGTCCCAGTCGTTCTGGTCCCAGCCCTGACCCACCAGCCAGTCCCCCTGGTACGCGGTGGCCGGGGCCTTCTCCAGCCGCTGGCGCACCTCCTCCAGCGACGTGGTGCCCTCCAGCCGCACGCTCGCGAGCGCCTGGCCCAGCCCGGCCAGGTGCCCGTGCGCGTCCGTGAGGCCGGGCACCACCGTCGCGTCGCCCAGCTCCACCACGCGCGCGGTCTTCCCCGCGGCGGCGAGCACCTCCTCGCGCGTGCCCACGGCCAGCACCTTGCCGTCGCGCACGGCGAGCGCCTGGGCCTCCGGCTTCGCGGCATCCAGCGTGCGGATGCGTCTGGCCACGTACACCGTGGGCGCGTCCTCGACCGCCTGTTCCGCGGGCGTGCCCTCCGGCACGCGCCGTGAGCAGCCCGTAGCGCCCACCCACAGGACCAGCGCCCCCAGCATCCAACCGAGACGTCCTCGCATCATTCGCGCACCCGCCATGACCGTTCGCCCGGGAAGGCTTCCCGGGACATCGCGCGCGGCACTCTGACGCACGCCCCGCGCGACGGCCAGTCTGGCGATCAGCGACCGACGCGCAGCGTGTATGTGTAATCCACGGGCGCGCCGAAGGGCGCCAGGGCCCGCACGTTCACCACGTGCTCGCCCGGGGAGAGCTGGAGCATCAGCCACCACCCGTCCGTCACGCCGCGCTGCTCTCCGCCCACGAGGCACGGGTCGGGAATCTTCCCCACGAGGCTGGGGTCCGCATCGAACGTGAACAGGCCGCTGGTGTGGCGGTGGGGGCGGGTGTCCACGCGCCGGCCGTCCACGGTGACCACCAGGTCCTGCGTGCCATTGTTGAAGTCGAGCGCGCCCTGGCGCAGGAAGTCCTCCAGCGTCTGGCCCGGCGCCGGTTCGAAGGACGGGTCGGGGCACGGATAGTCATTGATGATGACCCACAGCGGCACCAGCACGGGCTTGTTCCGGGGGACGCGGCACGTGCGCTGGTACGTGGTGTCCAGGTCGTACGTGGGCACGAAGTAGACGGGGCCGTCCTGGTCCTCGTCGCAGTCCTGCTCCAGCCGCAGCATGGGGCTGCGGTCCGCGGGCACGCGGAAGTGCCAGCGGTACCACTCCTTCGCCCACGCGCTGATGGGGCGGCCGTACACGCGCGCTCCCGGAGGCAGCACCACCGCGCCCCCGGGCCGTGCGTCCAACGCTTCTTCGGAAGACGTGGTCGCGGGCACCGCTTCGTCCGCCGTCGGCTCCGGCGCGCAGCCCATGAGCCATCCCGTGAGCACCGCCACCGCGATGATGCTTCGCTGCATGTGTGGACCCCTCCTGTCTCAAGAGGGCTCCAACCTACGGACGCGCGGGCGTCTGGGATTGTACGTGCTTGCGCGGTCCACGCCCCGCGAGCGCCGCGGCCCGGTACTCGCCGGGCGTCACCCCCAGCGTGCGGCCGAAGTGCTTGATGAGGTGGCTCTGGTCCGTGAAGCCCGCCGCGAGCGCCACCTCCACCATGGGCAATGGCCCCGCCAGCAGCTCCTGCGCCAGCCGCAGCCGCAGCGCCCGCTGGAACACCTGCGGCGTCTGGCCGAACTGCCGGTGGAACGCGCGCACCAGGTGCCACGGGCTGAGCCCCGCGACGCGCGCGAGCGCCTCCAGCGACAGGTTGCGCGTGGGGTGGGCCTCCAGCAGCTCGCGCGCCCGCTTCACGCCCCGCTCGCACGCGGTCGCCCGCCTCCGGTACGGCAGACCCGAGTGCCGGCGCAGCAGCGCCACCAGCAATCCCAGGAGCCGTTCTTCACGCTCCAGCAGGGACACGGCGCCGTCCTTCAGCGCGTCGAACGTCACGGTGAAGCGCTCCATCAGCACCGCGTCCTGGAGCATGGGCGACGCGAAGCCGGGCAGGGTGCCCGCGGGCGCTCCCGTCTCCTCCGCCGCGCGGATGAGCAACGCGGGCGGGACGTAGAGGATGCGGTAGGCCCATCCGATGGTGGAGTCCGCGGCGCGGCCCTCGTGCATCTCCCCCGTCGACACGGCGAGGAGGCTGCCCACCGAGGCCAGCACCCGCTGCCCCTGCAGTTGCATCGACTGCGCGCCCGCGTCGTAGGCGACCAGGGAGAAGACATCATGCGAGTGTTTCGGAAAGGCCCACCGGGTGTACGCCGCCCGGTGCAGCTCCAGCCCGGGCACCTCCGGGGCCACCCAGAAGCCGTTCTCTTGCTTCGCGCGTCGCATGTCGCCCCCCGGTGGCGCACCCCTCCAGGGAAGGGAGCGCACGGCGGGCGCAAGCATAGGGACACGCGGCGCCGGAAGGCGTATGGAATGGCGCGTGAGCACTGTCACTCCTCGCGGCATCTGTTTCGACCTGGACGGCACGCTGGTGGACTCGCTGCCGGACATCATCGACAGCTTCCTCCATGGCTTCACGCACCACGGCCTGCCCGTGCCCTCCGTCGCGGAGGTGCGGGCGCTCATCGGTCAGCCGCTGGAGGACATGTACACGCGCTTCGCGCCCGAGCACGCCGTCACGCTCTGCGCGGCCTACCGCGAGCACTACCCGCTGAACTTCCACCGCCGCTCCCGGCCCTTCCCCGGCGTCGAGCGCGTGCTGCGCACCCTGCGCGAGCGGGGCTACCTGCTCGCCGTCGCCACCACCAAGCGCGGCGACATGGCGCGGCGCTTCGTGGATGCGATGGGATTGGGCGGCCTGCTGCACCACGTGCAGGGCACGGACGGCTTCCCGCACAAGCCCGCGCCGGACGTCATCCACCACGCCCTGAAGGCGCTGGGCACCGGCGGGCTGTGGATGGTGGGCGACACCACGCTGGACCTGCGCGCGGGCCGGGCCGCGGGCCTCAAGACCTACGCCGTCACCTGGGGCACGCACGCGCAGGACGAGCTGGCCACCGCCGCGCCGGACGAACTCCAGCCCGACCTGGAGCGGCTGCTGCACCACCTGCCACCGCTCGGGTGAAGCGCACGGCGCTTCAGTGCTGCGTGCGCGGCTGGAGCGCCTGCACCTGCCGCACCTGCTGACGGCTGTTGAGCGGCAGGGCCGGCAGCGTGAGCTGATCCAACTCGCGCGGGCCGATGAGCTGCACCACGTCCTTGCGGAAGATCAGGTCCAGCGTCCAGCCCATGGCCACGCGCACCTTCGTCTCCAGCTTCGGCAGCTTGAACAGGTAGACGGTGCGCCACAGCACCCACGCGAAGGTGCCGGAGAACTTCAGCCCCAGGATGCGCGCCACGCCCGCGCGCCGGCCAATCGCCGCCAGCTGTCCCAGCATCTTGTAGCGGAACGCCTTGCCCGGCTGACCCTTCAGCGCCGCGCACACGTTGCGCGCCGCCACCAGCCCCTGGCGCATCGCGTGCTGCGCGGTGGGTGGGCAGGGCTTGCCCCCATTGGTGACGTCCGGCACCGACGCGCAGTCGCCCAGCGCCCACACGCCCGGGAAGCCGGGCACCTCCATCTGTGCGTTCACCTTGAGCCGGCCGCGCTCCTTCTCGCACGGCAGCGTCTCCAGGAGGGACGGCGGCGTGACGCCCGCGGTCCACACCACCGTCTTGGTGGGCACCACCGTGCCGTCCGGCAGCTCCACGCCGGCCTCCGTCACGTCCTTCACGTGGATGCCGGTGCGCACCTCCACGCCGTGCTCGATGAGCTTCTTGCGCGCGTACGCGCCCAGCTCCTCGCCCAATTCCGGCAGCACCTCCTTGCCGCCGTGCACCAGCATCACGCGCACGTTGGCGTGCTGGATGTTCGGGTAGAAGGGCAGGGCGCCGTGGATGAAGTCGTTGATGGCGCCCGCCGTCTCCACGCCCGCGAAGCCGCCGCCCACCACCACGAAGGTGACGATGGCGTCGCGCTTGCCCGCCGTCACGCAGTCCGCGTCCGCCTCCTCCAGCCGGTCGATGAGGCAGTTGCGCAGGAGCATTGCGTCGCCCAGCGTCTTCATGGTCAGCGTGTAGTCACGCGGGCCCGGCTTGCCGAAGAAGTTCGTTTCCGAGCCCATGGCCAGCACCACGTAGTCGAACGACAGCGTGTGGCTGTGGCCGTCCAGCCCGCCGTGCGCCACGGTGACCTTCTTCGCCTCCAGGTCCAGCCCGCTGACGTCGCCCTCCACGAACGTCAGGCGCGGCAGCAGCTTGCGCAGCGAGATGACGATGGCGGTCGCGTTCAGGTCGCTGGCCGCCACCTCGTGGAGCATGGGCGTGAAGAGGAAGAAGTTGTCGCGGCTGACGAGCGTCACCTCCACGTCGTCCCGCCCGCCCAGCTGCCGCTCCAGGTGCAGCGCCGCGTACATGCCCGCGAAGCCGCCCCCCAGGATGAGCACCCGCTTGCGCGGCGGTGTCTCCACGCAGAGCCCTTCCGACTTCTCATGCGCCCCCATGCCCGTCTCCTCGTCACGCGAAGAACACCACCCCCCAATGTCAGGGCGCTCCTTCGCGTCCGCACCTGAGGCCAGCGGGGGCCTGTCCCCCCGCTCGCCGGGCGGGCGCTACGGGTGGTTCGGGTGCATGCGGTGCCGCCACGTCGTGCGCTGGGTCGTGTAGCGGGGGTTCTCGAAGAACTTGATGAGCACCATGCCCGCCACGAACCCGCCGATGTGCGCCCAGACGGCGACGCCGCCGGACACCTCCGGCCGCAGCGTCATCAACTGGGGCAGGCCGGTGATGACCTGGAGCACGAACCACCACACCAGCACGGCCCACGCGGGGATGGGGAAGACGCGGATGAAGATGAAGAGGATGAACAGCATGTTCACCCGCACGCGCGGGTAGAGCACCAGGTACGCGCCCAGCACGCCCGCGATGGCGCCGGACGCGCCCACCGTGGGCACCGGCGACGTGGGGTCCACCGCCACGTGCGCCGCCGCCGCCACCAGCCCGCACAGGAGGTAGAACACGAGGAAGCGGAAGCGCCCCATGCTGTCCTCGATGTTGTTGCCGAAGACCCAGAAGAACAGCACGTTGCCCAGGAGGTGCCCCCAGCTTCCGTGCAGGAACATGGACGTGAGCGGCGTGAGGCGGTTGATGGCCTCGTTGTCCACCACGCACGCCAGCCCGTCTCCCAGCGGCACCGCCTGACCCAGCGGCGCGCGGCCGGAGAGCTCCCCGGGCACCAGCCCCAGCTCGCAGATGCTGGTGGCCAGCGCCACCACGTTGAAGCCCGCGCCCTGGAAGAACACCCAGGTGAGCCCCAGGGCCGCGAGCAGCAGGTACGTCATCACCGGGGTGCGCAGGGTCGGGTTGTCGTCGCTGATGGGAATCATGTCCGCCCGCCAGCATGGCCCTCCCGCCGGGGGCGCGGACGGCTTCGTGCACGCGGATGTGCGGCGCCGGACGCATCACCGGGAGGCAGGGGGGCTCCTACCAAACGAAGGTTGCCTGATGAGGGTAACCCCATCGCGCACGGGCCCGGACTTGGCTTCCGGGGCCGCCCCGCGCGATGTTCCGCAACCGTCTTTCCCTTTCATGGAGTCCGGAGCAATGAACCCCTCGAAATCGTCCCGCGCCTCGGCGCTGCTCGTGGTGTCCGTCCTCGCCCTCGCCTTCAGCAGCGGCTGTGCCGCGCGCCGGCAGCAGGCGTACCTGGAGGACAAGGCCATGGGGCACGTCTACCGCAAGCCCATCGCGGAGGTGTGGCCGGCGGCCGTCGCCCTCCTCCAGGAGAAGGGCTACTCGCTGATGAAGGGCCAGCAGGGCTTCGAGGCGACGACGGAGTGGCTCATGACCAGCGCCCCGTCCTCGCTGGGCACCGCCTACGCGCGCTACCACGTGCGCGGCACCGAGCGCGGCCCCGGCCAGTGCTCCGTGGAGATCCGCCGCCAGGACCGCTCCGAGTCCCGCGCCGCCGACAGCACCGACGGCCGCGCCAAGGAGACGGGCGAGTCCGCGGTGGGCGCCGGCAACTCCCAGATGCGCCGTGACTCCGAGCTGGAGTGGGAGCTGCTCCAGAAGGTGGACCCGGACGCCGCCTCCGCCCTCCAGGCCGAGGCGAAGAAGGTCGAGTAGTCCCGCACTCCCGGGGGCTGCCGCGCGCGAAGCGAACCTCAATCGCGCAGCGGCAGCTCCACGGTGAGGCCGTCGTGGGCCACCTCCACCGGCCCCTTGAAGGCCTCGCGCGCCTGCGTGAGCAGCCGCCCGGGGTCGGTGTCGTGGCGGCTGGACAGGTGGGTGAGGATGAGCCGCTTCGCGCCCGCCTCCTTCGCCACCTGGCCCGCCTCCCGCGCGGTGGAGTGCCGCGTCTCGATGGCGCGCGCCTGCTCGTCGTCGGAGAAGGTGGACTCGTGCACCAGCAGGTCCGCGTCCTTCGCCGCCTGCACCAGCGCGGAGCAGGGCCGCGTGTCGCCGGAAATCACCAGCCGCCGTCCGGCCCGCGACTCGCCCAGCACGTCCTCCGGCTTCACCACGCGCCCGTCCGGCAGCGTGACGGACTCGCCCTTCTGGAGCTTCCCGAAGGACGGCCCCTCCGGCACGCCCAATTCGCGCGCCTTCTCCAGGTGGAAGCGCCCTGGACGCCCGTCCTCCGCTAGCACGTAGCCCAGCGCGTGGATGCGGTGGTCCACGCCCACCGCCTGCACGGAGTAGCCGTTGCGGCGCACCACGTCTCCGTCCTTCAGTTCGTGGATCTCCACCGGGAAGGCCGTGGACTCCAGCCCCAGGTGCACGGCCTGGTGCAACAGCCGGCGCGCCGGAGGCGGCCCGTAGAGGTGCATGGGCTCGGTGCGGCCCATCATCCCCAGCGTGCGCAGGAAGCCGATGATCCCCAGGTAGTGGTCCGCGTGGAAGTGCGTGAAGAACGCCGCTTCCACGGTGAAGCCCGTGCCAAAGCGCACCATCTGCCGCTGGCTGCCCTCGCCGCAGTCGAACAGGAGCAGGTCCGCGTCCGCCTTCACCGCCAGGCCGGACAGGCCGCGATGCAAGGTGGGCTGAGCGGCGGAGGTGCCCAGGAAGGTGAGCCTCAGTAGGGACATGCCGGCGCTTCCCACGTCGAGAGTGACCTCCTCGCACGCACGGAGTCTGCCTTCGCGCGCGCGTTCCGGGGGCATTTACCAGGGTGCGAGGGGGCGTGCTATGCAGCCGGCCCTTTCGGACCCGACCCCATGCCTGATTCCCTGACGGTCGGCCCCACGGCCGACCCCCGCCGAGTGAAAGCCCAGGACGGCCGCCTCCTCTCCGTGCCGGACGGCTGGGCCCTGCTTCCCCCCGGCGACGCCGGCCTCACCCGCCGCGTGAAGGCCGCCGGCCCCTCCTGGACCGTCGTGGAGAAGGTGGGCCGCAAGCTCTTCTCCCGGGGCGTGTGGGCGCCGGAGGCCCACATCGTCCACGCGAAGGCCGCCCTGGAGGAGGAGCGCGCCACCCCCGCCTACGCCAGGAAGCTGGCCCAGGGCCGCGAGCGCCGCGCCAAGGAGCAGGAGGAGTACGAGGTCGACTTCGCCAACGCCGTCCTGCGCTTCCTCGCCTTCAGCCCCGCGTGGCTCCCCCACGCCAAGCGCCTGGCCGTGCTCGTCGCGGGCCACGCCACCCCCGTGGGCAGCGGCACCGTGGCCCGCACGGAGCGCATCCCCATCGAGCGGCGCGCGGAGGCGGCCGTCATCGCCTGGATGCGCCACCAGACCACCGGCTACGACGACATGCGCATCGCCCGCGTGAAGGGCGCCCGCCGCGAGGTGCGCCGCGAGCTGGCGGAGGTCTCCCGCGCCATCCTGGACCTGCACCGCCGGGACGCCCCCCACGCCCCCCCCGCGTGTCCGCTCTGCTCCGCCCTCATGCGCCCTCCGCCGACACGCCCCTCGGATTCCTGACCCGGCGTTCAGCAACGACTGTTTTATTTCTGACCGGCGGGTTAGGAATGCCCCCGCCATGCCCCGTCACGCCGACCCCAAAGCCCGCAGCGCGCTCATCGCGTCCGCGCGGGCGGAGTTCGCGAAGCGGGGCGTGAAGGGCGCGCGCATCAGCGACATCACCGCCGCCAGCGGCCTGTCCAAGGGCGCCTTCTACCTGCACTTCCCCTCGAAGGAGTCCCTCTTCGCGGCGCTGGTGCAGCGCTTCCTGGAGGAGCTGGAGCGGCTGGCCACCGAGCGCATCTCGCGCATGGAGTGCTTCCGCGCCGACCACGGGATGCCGGGCCCCGGTGACGTCGCCACGCGCTCGGAGCGCTACCGCGCCTTCCTGCGCCTGGAGGCCGCGCTGGACGTGGAGATGCTGGAGCTCATGTGGGAGCAGCGGGAGCTGGTCACCGCGCTCATCGTGGGCAGCCAGGGCACCGCGTTCGAGTCCGTCATGTGGGACGTGGTGGACCGCGAGGTGGACCGCATCGCGCGGGAGTTCCACCACCTGCGCGGCGAGCAGCCGGACACCCCGGACGTGGACCCCAGCCTCTTCGGCTCGTTCGTCGTGGGCACGTACCTGCTGCTGGCCCGGCGCATGGGCCGGCTGACGCAGAAGCCGGACCTGGCCGCCTGGGCCGTGGGCCTCCAGCGCCTCATGCACGAAGGCTCGCTGCCCCGCGAGCCCGTGCCCCCGGCCGTCGCCTACGCGCGGCCCTCCTCTCCGCCTTCCACGCGCCGGCGCCACGCCCGCGCGGCCAACCCGCACCGTCCGCCAAGGAAACGCCCGTGAAATCCTCCACGAAGCCCTTCGCCCCCCGCGCCCTCGCCGCCATGGGCATGGCCGCCGCGCTCGCGCTCACCGGCTGCGACAAGGCGGATGCGTCCGCGCCGCCCGCCGCCGCCGCGGCCCCTGGCCAGGACAAGCCCGCGCCGGCCGTGAAGGTCGTCTCCGCGCGCGGCGTGCAGGCCTCCCAGTCGGAGGAGGTCACGGGCACGCTGTACCCCGCCCAGGGCCTCCAGGTCGGCTTCGAGGTGGGCGGCCGGCTGGAGGAGGTCCGCGTCAAGAAGGGGCAGGCCGTGAAGAAGGGCGACACGCTCGCCCAGCTCAACTCCGAGATCGTGGACGCGCAGGTGGCCGGCGCGCAGGCCGCCGTCGCCGCCGCGGAGGCCGCCGCCTCCATGGCGCAGGACGCCGCCGAGCGCACCCAGAAGCTCAGCACCGGCGGAGGCGTCAGTGACCAGCAGCACAAGAACGCCGTCGCCGCCGCCGCGCAGGCCCAGGCCCAGGTGATGGCCGCCAAGGCGCAGCTGGCGCAGGCCCGCGCGTCGCGCCGCCGGCACGACCTGAAGGCGCCCTTCGCGGGCACGCTGATTGAATCCCCGGACCAGACGGGCGCCACGGTGGGGCCGGGCTCGCCGCTGTTCACGCTGGAGCAACTGGACACGCTCATCTTCCGCACCACCGTGGCGGAAGGGGCGCGCGCGCTGCTCAAGCCGGGCGTGAAGGTGCGCGTGGCGGCGCTGGGCAACGGCGCGTCCACCGACGAGGCCGTGGTGCGCACCATCCTGCCCTCCGCGGACCCCACCACCCGCCGCATCCCGGTGGAGATCGCCGTGCCCAACGCGGACGGCCGCTTCGTGGCCCACACCCTGGCGCGCGCGATGCTGAAGCTGGGCGAGGCGCAGGACGCGCAGCTCGTGCCCACGACGGCGCTGTCCTCCTCCAACGGGGACCACGTCCTCGTCGTCAGCGACGGCGCCCTCCAGCGCGTGGACGTGCAGGTGCTGGAGCGCCGCGACCGCGAGGTGGTGGTGCGCGCCGCCGCCGTCCTCCAGCAGGTGGTGGACTTCCCCACGCCCTCCCTGACCCCCGGCACCCGCGTCTCCGTGAAGTAGCCGCAAGGCCGCCCCTCTTGGCAGTGGCCGCCCCCGGGCGGTCGCCGCGTGCGTGAGCTCTTCCCATGATTCTCAGTGACGTCTCCATCCGACGGCCGGTGTTCACGGCCATGCTGTCCCTGCTGCTCATCGTGCTGGGCGTGATGGGCCTCAAGCGCCTGGGCACCGACCTCTACCCGGACGTCAGCTTCCCCGTGGTGGTGGTCAACACGCTCTACAAGGGCGCGGGCCCGGGCGAAATCGAGACCCAGGTCATCAAGCCCCTGGAGGACGCGGTCGCCGGCATCAGCGGCGTGGACAAGATCCACTCCTTCAGCCGCGAGAACGTGGGCACCGTGGTGGTGTCCTTCACGCTGGGCACCGCCCTGGACACCGCCGTCCAGGACGTGCGCGACAAGGTGGGGCAGGCCGTCAACAAGCTGCCCACGGACGCGGACGCGCCCATCGTCAGCCGCGTGGACCTGTCCGCCGCGCCCATCCTCACCTACGCGGTGTCCGCGGACATGACGTCCCAGGCGCTGCGCAAGCTCTTGGATGACCGCATCAAGCCCGCGCTCGCGCAGCTGGCCGGCGTGGCGGAGGTGCGCATCACCGGCGGCGACACGCGTGAAATCCAGGTCGACATCGACCTGGACAAGGCCCGCGCGGTGGGCATCACGCCGTCCCAGGTGGCCCAGCGCATCGGCTCGGAGAACCTCAACCTGCCCGCGGGCCGTCTGAAGCTGGGCCCCAACGAGCTGACCGTGCGCGCCATGGGTGAGTTCACCAACGTGGACGACCTGCGCCAGCTGCCCATCGCGCGGAGCACCACCGGCGCGCAGGTGCGCCTGGAGGAGATCGCCACCGTCACGGACGGCGTCGCCGAGCGCCGCACCACCGCGCGCCTCAACGCCCGCGACGCCGTGGTGCTGGAGATCGTGAAGCAGCCGGGCTCCAACACCGTGAGCGTCAGCGACGCGGTGAAGAAGACGCTCGCGCAGATGGGGCCGGTGGTGGGGCAGGGCTTCCAGGCCACGCTGCTCATCGACCAGTCGGACCTCATCCGCGCCAACACCCACGAGGTGTGGATCGCCCTCATCTTCGGCGGTCTCATGGCGGTCCTCATCATCCTGATGTTCCTCCTGGACCCGCGCGGCACGTTCATCTCCGCGCTCGCGCTGCCCACGTCCGTCATCGGCACGTTCTTCGTGATGTACGTGCTGGGCTACTCGCTCAACCAGATGACGCTCTTGTCGCTGTCGCTGGCCATCGGTCTGCTCATCGACGACGCGGTGGTGGTGCGTGAGGCCATCACCCACCGGCTGGAGCAGGGCGAGGACCCCATGAGCGCCGCGTCCAACGGCACGCGGGACGTGGGCCTGGCGGTGCTCGCCACCACGCTGTCCCTGGTGGCGGTGTTCATCCCCGTGGCCTTCATGCCCGGCATCGTGGGCCAGTTCTTCAAGCAGTTCGGCATCACCATCTCCGTGGCGGTGCTCATCTCGCTGTTCATCTCCTTCACCCTGGACCCCATGCTGTCCGCGCGCTTCGCCAAGGCGCGCAAGCCGGGAGAGGTGCACCACGAGCCCGCCGTGTTCCGCGCGCTGCGCCGCTTCCTGGAGGCCACGGAGAACACCTACGCGCGCATCCTGGGCTGGGTGCTGCGCCACAAGTGGGCCACCGCGGGCCTCACCCTGCTGGCGCTGGTGCTGTCCTTCGGCGCCGCCAGCCGCCTGGGCGTGGAGTTCATGAGCGCGGAGGACCGCTCGCAGCTCATCGTCGAATTGCAGCTGCCGGACTCCGCCAACCTCGCGCAGACCGCGGAGCGCGCCGCGGAGGCCGAGGTCCTCCTCAAGAAGATCCCGGAGATTACCGACATCTACACCACCGTCGGTCCCAACGGAGACGTCTACAAGGCGCGCATGCGCGTGCTCACGGTGGGCAAGGAGCAGCGCACGAAGAGCATCGGCACCCTCAAGGAGGAGGCCCGCGCGCTGCTGGTCCCCAACCTGGTCTCCACCGCCATCACCCTGTCGGACCCGCCGGCCATCGAAGGCCTGGGCGACTGGTATCCCATCATGGTCCGCGTGGTGGGCCCGGACCTGAAGCGCATCAACGAGGAGGCCGAGCGCGTCGCCGGCATCCTGCGCACGCTGGGCACCTCCGACGTGCGCGTGGACTCCAACCCGGCCAAGCCGGAGCTCCAGATTCAAATCGACCGCGCGCGCGCCGCGGACATGGACCTGTCCGCCGCGGCACTCGCCATGCAGCTGCGCCTGGCCATCGACGGTGACGTGACGGCCAAGCTGCGCGAGGGCACGGACGAGACGGACATCCGCGTGCGCCTGCGCGAGCAGGACCGCGCCACGCCGGAGCGCGTGCGCCAGCTCATGGTGGCCACGCCCAAGGGGCTGCACCAGGTGACGGACGTGGCGGAGGTGTCGCTCAAGGACGGCCCCAGCGTCATCGAGCACGAGAACCGCGAGCGCCAGGTGGCCGTCGTGTCCCAGTTGGCCAAGGGCGCCGCGCTGGGTGACGTGGCCACGAAGCTCAAGGCCGCCATCGCCCAGAAGCCCCTGCCGCCCGGCTACGCCATCGTCTACGACGGCCAGATGAAGAGCCTGGATGAGCAGAACGACGCGTTCGGCATCGCGTTCGGTCTGGCCTTCGTCTTCATCTACATGGTGCTCGCCAGCCAGTTCGAGTCCTTCAAGCACCCCTTCACCATCATGGTGTCGCTGCCGCTGGCGCTCGTGGGCGCGCTGCTGGGACTCGTCGTCACGAACTACCACGTCAGCATGGGCGCGATGATTGGCGTCATCCTGCTGATGGGCCTCGTGACGAAGAACGCCATCCTCCTCATCGACGGCGCGCTCCACCACCTGCGTGAAGGCGACTCCGTGGACGAGGCCCTGCTCAAGGCCGGCCCGCGCCGCCTGCGCCCCATCCTCATGACGAGCGCGGCGATGGCCATTGGCATGGTGCCCACCGCCGTGGGCACGGGCACCGGCTCCGAGTTCCGCGCCCCCATGGCCATCTCCGTCATCGGCGGCGTCATCACCTCCACCTTCCTCACGCTGCTGGTGGTGCCGGTGGTGTTCGCGGCCATGGAGAAGCTGTCCTTCAAGAAGCGCCAGCCCCGCCAGGAGGGGACGCTCACGGCGCCGCCCGTGGACTCGCCCGCCGCGCACGACCGCGCGGCCTGACCCTCAAAGCCTCACGGCTTGAAACAAGAAGGCGCGGGTGACGATGTCGTCACCCGCGCCTTTCATTTGAAACAAGGGGGATGAAACAAGCAGCTAGCGCGAAGCCGACATGCCCTCGCCGTTCAGCAGGCGAACGCGCGCCTTGGCGAGCTGGTTCTGCGCTTCCTCCAGCGACACACAGTCCACCGTGATGTCGTCGTTGGGGGATGCTTCCGAGGCCACGCGGGCCGTCTGCAGGCGCGCGATGGTGGAGTCCGACACGTGCGCGCACATCGCGCAGCCGTTCTTGCGCCCGTGGTCGACGATCTCGGAGAACAGCTTCGCGGATTCAGGCTCCAGCGGGCGCAGACCCCGCATGTCGGCCAGAACCAGGTGCCGCCCTCCGCCGTAGCTGTCCGTGGCCTTCTTGTAGACGGCCACGTACTCCTTCATTTCGTTCGGCCGCATGAAACCGCTCATGCGGGCAGTGATGGTCCGACGGCTGACATCGTTGGTGACTTCGAACATAGGTGCGCCCTCCCTCGCAGGCGCAAAGACTAACAGACGTCTTTCGGACTTTCACCAGCCCCCCCCGCATTCTTCGGAGGGTGGAAGGTTTGAAAGGGATTGCGCGTTTTTCCTTCTGAGCCCGGTGTAAAAATGAAGAAGCCCGGTCCGCATGCGCGTGACCGGGCTTCCATGACTCCGGATGGACCCGGAGCGGGGTTGGATCAACCCGCTGCGCGGACGTTCTGTGCCTGGAGACCCTTGGGGCCGCGGGTCACCTCGAACTCCACCTTCTGGCCCTCGGCCAGGGTGCGGAACCCGTCCATGTTGATGGCGCTGTGGTGGCAGAACACGTCCTCACCACCGCCATCCTGCGTGATGAAGCCAAAGCCCTTCGCATCGTTGAACCACTTCACCGTACCAGTAGCCATGAATCGTCTTCTCTTTGTTGGTGGGGCGCGGCACCCACCGCCCGAAGGCGGCCCGCCCTCTCGAAATGTGAGGGCCTGAGTGCGGAGACAAGTCTGCCCGGCGGGGCAGGGTGGGTGGAAGCCCCCTTGCCCGGCAGCCAACAGTTCAATGGGTGGTCAGGCTTCCTACCCATGTGGTCGCAGGCAGGCGGGCAAGGGGGAGGGGCAGGCCCGGCGCCCGGGCCTGGAGGCGTGGCTACCGTTCCGGACAAGGCCACGACGGCCAGGAGAGGAGTCACGTCATGTACGAGGTCCGAGGCCTGGAGCCCGCGCCAGTGCTGCCCCCTGTCCCCCCGCGCTCGGAGGGCGCCGTGCGCCGCGAGTGGCGCCGCATGCGCGACCACAGCGCGGCGGCGGGCATCCTGTCGCGTCCCCTGTTCGGCCGGCTGCCGCTGCGCCGTTGGGTGCCGCAGGACATCCACTCGGTGCTGGACTACGTGGGTGGGGCGGCGCTGGTGGCGGTGGGGAACGCGTCCGGTGACCGCGCGGCGAAGGCGGCCGGCTGGGCCCTGGGCGGCGCCGCGCTGGGCGTGTCGCTCTTCACGGACTACCGGCTGAGCCTCACGAAGCTCATCCCCATCGAGGCGCATGAAATCGCGGACTACGCCTACGGCCTGGGCGCGGTGCTGGCGCCCTTCGTGCTGGGGTACGCGAAGCGCTCGCCGGTGGCGGCCGCGCTGCACGTGCTGCTGGGCGTGAAGGTGCTGGCCGCGTCGCTGGTGACGGACTACCGCTGCCAGACGGGCATGCACCTGGGCGGGGAGCTGGCCACGGACCCCGAGGGCATCGGGGCCTGAGCCGTTGTCTCAGGCGTGTTTCACCCGCGCGCTGGGCACCCGCTTCGTGGGGCCCTCGCGCTGGATGCGCATGCCGTAGAAGCTGCGGTAGACGAACGCCGCGGACAGGGCGAAGAACACCGCGGACAGGATGCGCAGGAGCGTGCCCTGTCCTGCGGCCTCCAGCTCCACGGACAGCTCCACCGCGAGCAGGCCGAACAGCGTGGTGAACTTGATGACCGGGTTGAGCGCGACGGACGAGGTGTCCTTGAACGGGTCACCCACCGTGTCGCCCACCACGGTGGCGGCGTGCAGCTCCGTGCCCTTGGCCTTGAGCTCCGTCTCCACCAGCTTCTTCGCGTTGTCCCAGGCGCCGCCGGCGTTGGCCATGAACACGGCTTGATACAACCCGAAGACAGCGATGGAGATGAGGTAGCCCACGAAGAAGTAGGGCTCCAGGCACGCGAACGCGAGCGTGCTGAAGAACACCACCAGGAAGATGTTGATCATCCCCTTCTGCGCGTACCAGGTGCAGATGGCCACGACCTTCTTGGAGTCCGACACGCTGGCCTTCTGCGCGCCCTCCAACTGGATGTGGGCCTTGATGAACTCCACCGCGCGCCAGGCGCCCGTGGACACCGCCTGCATGGAGGCGCCGGAGAACCAGTAGACGATGGCGCCGCCGGTGATGAGGCCCAGCAGGAAGGGCGCGTGCAGGAGCGACAGGTTCTGCGCGTTGACCGCGTTGAGCACCTGCTGGCCGTTGGGGGCGCGCGTGATGCCCACCAGCAGCACGATGATGGAGAAGATCATCGTCGTGGCGCCCACCACCGCCGTGCCAATGAGCACCGGCTTCGCGGTGGCCTTGAACGTGTTGCCCGCGCCGTCGTTCTCCTCCAGGAACTGCTTGCCCTTGTCGAAGTCCGGCGTGAAGCCGAAGTCCTTCCTCACCTGCTCCTTCACGTCGGGGACTTCCTCGATGAGGGACAGCTCGTAGACGCTCTGCGCGTTGTCCGTCACCGGGCCGTAGGAGTCCACGGCGATGGTGACCGGGCCCATGCCCAGGAAGCCGAACGCCACCAGCCCGAAGGCGAACACCGCCGGGGCAATCATCAGCTCGCCCACGCCCAGGGTGCTGAACCCATACGCCAGCGCCATCAGCCCCGCGATGACCAGGCCCATCCAGTACGCGGAGAAGTTGCCCGCGACCAGGCCGGAGATGACGTTGAGGGACGCGCCGCCCTCGCGGCTGGCCGTCACCACCTCGCGCACGTGGCGGCTCTCCGTGGAGGTGAAGACCTTGATGGCCTCCGGGATGATGGCGCCCGCCAGCGTGCCGCAGGTGATGATGGCGGACAGCTTCACCCAGAGGGTGCCGTCCCCGCCGATGTCCGGGATGAGCAGGTAGCTGACGAGGAACGTCAGCGCCACGGACACCCCGGACGTCAGCCACACCAGGAAGGTGAGGGGCGCCTCGAAGTTCATGCGGTCCGCGTTGCCGTAGCGCGCGGACTGGAGGGCGTTGTTGATGCCGTACGACGCCAGCGACGCCACCACCATCACGATGCGCATCATGAAGATCCACACCAGCAGCTGCACCCGGTACTGGGGCTCCACCGCCAGGAGGATGAACGTGATGAGCGCCACGCCGGTGACGCCGTAGGTCTCGAAGCCGTCCGCGGAGGGGCCCACGCTGTCGCCCGCGTTGTCGCCGGTGCAGTCCGCGATGACGCCCGGGTTGCGCGCGTCGTCCTCCTTGATGCGGAAGACGATCTTCATCAGGTCCGACCCGATGTCGGCGATCTTCGTGAAGATGCCGCCCGCGATGCGCAGCGCGGAGGCGCCCAGCGACTCACCGATGGCGAAGCCGATGAAACACGCGCCCGCGAAGTCCGGCGGGATGAACAGCAGGATGCACAGCATCAGCAGCAGCTCCGTGCTGATGAGCACCATCCCGATGGACATGCCCGCCTGGAGCGGAATGGCATACGTGGGGTAGGGCTTGCCGCGCAGCGACGCGAACGCGGTGCGGCTGTTGGCGAAGGTGTTCACCCGGATGCCGAACCACGCCACGCCACAACTGCCCGCGATGCCCACGAGGCTGGCGAACAGGATGAGGGCCACCCGGCCGGGCTCCATCCGCTGGAGCACGCCGAAGTAGCCCACCATCACCGCCGCGATGAGCGCCCAGAGGACGCCAATGAACTTCAGCTGCGTCAGCAGGTACGTCTTGCACGTCTCGTAGATGAGCTCGGAGATCTCGAGCATCGCCCGGTGCACCTCCCGCTTCTGGAGGCTCGCGTACTGCAGGACACCGAAGACGAGCCCCAGCACGCAGACGGCGATGCCGGACATCAGCAGCTGCCGTCCGTCCAGGCCCGCGATGAAGGTGATGGAGTGGAAGTCGGGGAGCTCGAGGTCCGCCTCGCTCGCGCTCGCGGGCGTGGCTCCGGACAACGCCAGGAGCCCGAGGACCCGGCACGCCATGCCGGTGACACGCTGCTTGGGACGAACCCGCCGTGAACCGGGAAGGGGCATGGGCCGCAACCCCTCTCACAGTCCGGCCCGTGAAGGGATGGTCTCCGGGCCGGAGGGGCGTGTCAGGGGTTGAACTTGAAGAGGAAGCCGTCCTGCAGCCGCCGCGTCGGACCGTCCTCCTGCTCGGGCCGGTTGAAGCCGCCGGCCAGGAGCACGCCGCCGGACGCGTCCACGCTCACGGCGCGGGCCTGGGCCACGGTGCCGGGGCTCGCGAAGCCGCGAACCCACAGCGACGTGCCCTCTTCCGGCAGCAGCTTCGCGACATACAGCCCGGGAGGCAGGCTCCCCCCGCCCAGGGCCAGCCCGCCGTCATGGCCGCCCGCCACCGTCACCTGGCCCGCCTCGTCGGTGGTGACCAGGGGAGCGCCGGTGGGGACGGTGCGCGCCCACTGCTGGCCGCCGCGCGCGTCGTAGGACAGCAGGAAGCCGTCGCGCGAGTCCGCGCGGTGGAAGGTGTTCTTGAAGTAGAGCCGGCCGCTGAAGCCGCCGCCCACGAAGACGCGGTCCGCCCCCACGGCCACGGACACCGCGGTGCCGTCCGTGCCGCGCACGTCGTGGCTCCAGACGTGGTCGCCGTCGCGCGTGAGCTTCACCACGAAGGGCGTGTGCTGGCGCACGGTGACGAAGGTGGCGTCGCCAAAGGACACCGACCCCGCGTAGCCGCCCACCACGTGCACGTCGCCAAAGACATCCACCGCCACCGCGCGCGCGGAGACCTCGCCCTCGCCCGAGGGCATCCACACGCGGCTCCAGCGCTGCTCACCCTTCGGTCCCACGCGCAGCGCGAAGCCCGCATGTCTGCCATTGGGTGCTGTCTTCAAACCCTCGCCCAGGTCGCGCGCGCCGGAGAAGTCCCCCACCAGCACCGCGCCACCCTCATGGTCGGACGTGACGCCGTTCACCGCCACGGCCCCCTGTCCCGGCAATGAGCGAACCCAGTCCAGCGCGCCACCGCCATCCAGCCGGGCCAGGAACGGCCCCTCCGGCAGCGTGACGCCGTCGCGGGTGAAGCCCGCGGAAAGTCCTGTGAGGAAGATGTGGCCGGAGGCGTCCACCGCCAGGCCGCCCACGCGGGCCCGCACCGCCTGCCGCGGCGTCCAGCCCCGCGCCCACTGGAGCGTGCCGTCCGGCGAATACCGCGCCACCATCAGATGGGGCGCCACGACGTTGCGATTGAAGGGCAGGGGCCCCGCCCCCAGGTCGATGGGCTCTTGATAGGTCGCAGCCACGAGGACGTCCCCGTTGGAGGTCACTACCGCGTGCGGAGCCTGAGGGTCCCCCACCATCAGGGTCCGCGACCACGCATGGGCCTCCACGCCCTCCTGCACGACCTGTCCACCCACCTCGCCGAGCACCGGGATGCGCGGTGCCGTAGCTCGGGCTTCCTCGCACCCCACGAGGAAGAGCCCCCCCACGCACACCGCCATCCGAAACCACGCCACCGCCGCCACCCCGTCCCGGTCTCGCACCACCAACCCCGACTCCCCCGCCCTTCAACCGCGCCCAGACCCTTCTGCAAGCGCGCGGCCAACGTGATGAGGACAAGGTGTTCCCTCGGGGAAGGACGCGGAGAGCGGACCCGAAGGGCGGGGTGTCTGTCTGACGGCCAGTAATTCCTGCCGACCGGGGGGAGGGAGGCCGGTAAAGAAAGACGCCCGCGCGGGTCTCCCCGGCGGGCGTCGATGTATGCGTTTGATTGTGGACGCGGCGGAAGGACTACAGCACCTTCACCGGCACTTCCTTGAGCACCTGGTCGCCGCGCATCACCACCACGGTCCAGCTGCCGGGCTTGGCCAGCTTCACGCCGGTCCACTGACGCGCGCGCCAGCCGTCGCCCTTCACCTTCACGTCCTTCGTCTCGCGCACGGTGTTGCCCTGCTTCACCTGCACCGTGAGGTCGTCGATGGCGTCACCCTGGGGCACCAGGTAGCTCTGCCACAGCATCACGGAGGTGCCCGCCTTGACGCCCTCGGGGCCCACCTCGGCGGTGCACTCGAACTTGTTGGGGCCTTCCTTGGCCACCTCCGTGCACAGCTTGGCCTCCACCAGCACGGGGCCCTGGCCCTGGCCCTTGTAGAAGAAGTTCCAGGTGTCGCGCACCGCGTCCGCGCTGGGGGCCTTCACGGACTCCGCCGCCGGGGCCGCCGCCTCCTGCGCTCCCGCGACCGACGCCACACCCAGCACCGCGCACAGCACGCTTCCGTTGAACACGCTCTTCATGTCTTGGGGTCCCCTCGTTGATGTTGAAGGCAGCCGGCCCACGTCCGGCCCCTTGGTGTGCCTGTCTACCATGAAACACCCCCGGTCAGCCCCCGAGTCCCGGAAACCGGGCATGCCGCGCCGCCCTACCCGAAGAGGAAGAAGCCCAGCGTCACCAGCGGCAGGTACGCGAGGAAGGCCACCAGGAGGAAGCCAAGGATGTCCTTGAACTCCAACCGCGCCACGGCCAGCAGCGGCAGCGCCCAGAAGGGCTGGATGAGGTCGGTGGCCATGTCCCCCCAGGCGTACGCCAGCACCACCTTCTCCGGCGCCACGCCCAGCCGTCCCGCCGCATCCAGCAGGTAGGGCGCCTCGATGGCCCACTTGGAGCCTCCGGAAGGCACGAAGTAGTTCACCACGCCGCTGTACAGGTACACGATGGCCGGGAAGGTCTCCCGCGTGGACAGCGACACGAAGAGCTCCCCGATGCGGTCCGTGAGCCCCGTGGCCTTGAAGATGCCGTAGATGCCCGCGTACAGCGGGAACTGCAGCACGATGCCGTGCAGCACGCTGGCGGCCTCCTCGCTCGCCTTGAGCAGCCGGGCGGGCGTGCCGTGCAGCAGCACCGCGAGCGTCAGGAACGTGAAGTTCACAACATTCAGGTTCAGCGCCTTCCAGCCGCCGTGGAGCCACAGGTGCCGCGCGAACCACACCAGGCCCAGCACGCCGAAGATGGCGTTGAGCAGCCACGCGTGATCCAGCCACTCCGCGGGGCTCAACCGGCCCTGGGGCTTCTCTGGCGGGACGAAGTCCGCCAGCTTCTCCAGCACCGCGGGCTCCACGCGCACGGTGCGCTCGGGGGACGGGTGCAGCGCCCACGCGAGCCCCGTGAGCAGCGCCACCGCGGCCAGCGTGAGCCCCACGTTGAAGGGGGAGAACAGCGTCCGGTCGATGGGGATGACCCCCAGCTGCTTCTCCAGGAAGTGCCCCGGCGTCGCGACCAGCAGCGGGGCGGAGGCGGACAGGCCCGCGTGCCACGTGGCGCCCAGCCCGAAGTAGGCGCACGCCACCAGCAGCCGGTAGTCCACGTCCGGGCGCCTGCGCGCGATGAAGCGCACCAGCATGGCGCTGGCGACGAGCGACAGGCCCCAGTTGAAGTACGCGAGCGCCATGGACACCGCCGCCATCAGCGCGGTGGCGCCCCGGGGGCTTTGGGGCAGGCGGGCGACCCGCTCCAGCAGCGCCTTGACGGGCGCGGTGAGCGCGAGCAGGTAGCCGGTGAACATCACCAGGGCCATCTGCATGGAGAAGGTGAGCAGCTCCCAGAAGCCGCCGCCCCACGCGTCCAGCACCACCGGCGGCGCGGCCCCCACCCAGCCCAGGGCGAGCGCCATGGTGAGCAGGGTGAGCAGCACGGCGATGGCGAAGGCGCTGGGGACGAAGCGCGCGGAGAAGCGTCCCAGGCCTTCGGCGAACCGGACGAGGGTTTCCACGGTGAGGGCTCCAGGCGGTCAGGAGGCCCCGGCATGAATCTCCCAGGGCGACACCCCGGGTTTTACGGTATGAGCGGTCGCCATGTCCCCTAGCGAGCAGCACCCTCCCGCCTTCGAGCGAATCGCGACAGGCGTGCCCGGGCTGGATCCCATCCTGGGTGGTGGCCTGGTGGCCTCAGGCGTCTACATCGTCGTGGGGGAACCCGGCGCGGGGAAGACCATCTTCGCCAACCAGCTCTGCTACTCGCAGGCGCAGCAAGGCACCCGCTGTCTGTACGTGACGCTGCTGGCGGAGTCGCACTCGCGCATGCTGGCGAACCTGCGGAGCATGGCGTTCTTCGACGCCTCCCAGCTCCCGCAGCGCATCTACTACGTCAGCGGCTTCCGCATGCTGGAGGAGCAGGGGCTGCCGGGGCTCCTGGAGCTCTTGCGCCGGGAGATGCGCAACCACGGCGCGGGCATCCTGGTGCTGGACGGGCTGGTGCAGGCGCAGGAGGCGGCGGGCAGCAGCCGCGACTTCAAGAAGTTCATCCACGAGCTCCAGGTGTCCGCCGGCCTGTCGCGCTTCACCGCGCTGCTGCTCACGAGCAGCGTGGGCCCCACCGTGCACCCGGAGTACACGATGGTGGACGGCATCCTGGAGCTGCGCGAGCGCACGGCGGCCATGCGCTCGTGGCGTGAAATCCAGGTGCGCAAGTTCCGGGGCAGCGCCAGCCTCAATGGCTCGCACCACTTCCGCATCTCCGAGGCCGGGCTGGAGGTGTTCCCCCGCCTGGAGTCCATGGCCAGCCGCACGCAGCCTCCGGACTGGGGCACGCAGCGGGTGCGCTTTGGCGTGCCCACGCTGGACGCCATGATTCCGGAGGGCATCGCCGCGGCGTCCACCACGCTGGTGATGGGGCCGCCGGGCTGCGGCAAGACCATCCTGGGCTCGAGCCACCTGGCGGAAGGGCTGCGCCTGGGCGAGCCCGGCCTGATGGTGAGCTTCTACGAGGGGCCGGACCGGCTGCTGCACAAGGCCGCCAACGTGGGGCTGTCGCTGGCCAGCGGGGTGAAGGACGGCCGGCTGGTGCTCCAGTGGAACATGCCCGCCGAGTGCAACCTGGACCTGGTGGCGCACAACATGCTGGAGGACGTGCGCAAGCGCGGCGTGAAGCGCCTGTTCGTGGACGGCCTGAGCGCCATGGTGGAGACCACCAACGAGCCGGCGCGCATCAGCCCCTTCTTCGCCGCGCTGACGCAGGAGCTGCGACGCCACGGGGTGACGACCGTCTTCACGCTGGAGACGCCGCGCCTCTTCGGGCCGGACATGGACGTGCCCCTGGGCACCGGACTGTCCGGCGTGGCGGAGAACCTGCTGTTCATGCGCCACCTGGAACTCAACGGCCGCCTGCGGCGGCTGCTCTCCATCTTCAAGCTGCGCGACGCGGACTACGACCCGACGCTGCGCGAGTTCCTCATCACCTCCCAGGGAATCGAGATCCAGCCGCCGTTCCAGCCGTCGCCTGAGTTGCTGCTCACCGGCATCGCCCGCTTTCCGGGCAACCACTCCTGACCCCCAGAGGACCCGTGGTTCCCGCGACCGAGACCGTGCTGGTGGTGGACGACGAACAGGGCATCCTGGAGGCGCTCGCGGACCTCCTGAGGGAGGAGGGCTACCGCGTCCTCACGGCGTCCCATGGCCGCGAGGCCCTGGAGCGCATGGCGGAGGTGAAGCCGGACCTGGTGCTGACGGACTGGATGATGCCCGTGCTGGATGGCCCCGCGCTGATCGAGCGCATCCTCCAGGACCCGACGCTGCGCCACATCCCCGTGCTGGGCATGAGCGCCGTGGACGTCAACGGCCTCAAGCGCCTGCACCCGGCCATGGAATTCCTCCAGAAGCCGTTCGACATCCGCGCCCTGATGAAGCTGGTCCGCAAGTCCCTGGACGCGAACCCTCGCGCCCGGGGAGGGTGAGGCGCCGCGCGTGCCCGGAGGGTCCGCCATGTATCACCTGCTGAAGCTGGGTCCGGTGCCCCTCTCCGTGGGCACCACCGGTGTCTACCTGCGCATTGGAGAGACGGGCGAGCCGTCCGCCCCCGTCTTCGAACAGACGGACGCCGCCGGCCTGCGCGCCCTCACCGCCGGGCTGGAGCCGTCCCAGGTGTCCTGCGAGCCCGCGCTGGCGGACGCCGCCGCCGAGCTGGGCCTGGCCGTGGCGCCCCCGTCCCCCGCGGCGCTCTCCGCTCGGGCGGCCATCGCCACGTTCCTCGCGTGGGGGCAACTGGGCGTGTCCGGGCTGGGCAGCGACAAGGCGCTGCTCTTCGTCCAGGCCGCCACCGAGTTCTGGGAGGCCCGGCCCTGGACGCACTGGGACGACAGCCAGGCCTTCGTCGTGGACGTGACGGGCGCGCACGAGCACACCTACGAGGGCTGCGTCTTCCACGGCGACGACGAGGGCCCCTCCGGCCTGGCCCTCTACCTGGCCCCCGGCGCGCTGGGGCGGCTGCTGGAGCTCCAGGTGCACGGCGCGGAAGCGGAAGCGAAGGCGCTGCCCGCCATCACCGTGTCGCTGGAGGGCCGCCCCGCCTACGCCGTGGAGGCGCTGTCCGCCGCCGGCCGGCTGCCCCGGCTGCCCCTGCCCGTGAAGGCCGGGCCCCAGGGACTGGCGGTGCCCTCCAGCCTGGAGGCCCTCATCCTGGTGGCCGCCCTGCGCGCCGTGGCCCGACTGTCCCCGGCCCAGCCGGAGGCCATCAGCAGCATGGTGGCCGGCGACGCCCGCATGGACGTCCGCGTGCGCGCCCCCGCCCCCCGCGTTCGCAACTAGGCGGAATCAGGCACCCCCTGCCGTGACGCACCCGGACCGAGCAGGGGGCCAGCTCGTGTGAGGCTGTGAACAGCCGCCCTTACCGAAAAGGTTGATTCACAAAGTATCTAGGTCCATAGGTGGAGACGTGACTGACGCCGGCCTTTCTTCACGGGTCCAGCGCTTCATCACGACGCACATCGATTCCATCGAGAAGCTGGAGGTGCTCCTCCTGCTTCGCGCCCGGACGGACCGGGCGTGGTCGGCGTCGGCGGTGGCCCTGGAGCTGCGCATCACCGAAGCCTCCGCGGCCCGCCGCATGGCGGAGCTGCGGACAGGAGGGCTGCTGCTCGAGGATGGGGCAGCGGACGCCTACCGGTTCAGCCCCAGCCGGTCGGACGACGTGCAGTCCACCGCGGAGCTGGCGAGCGCGTACGCGGCGCGCCGCGTGAGTGTGATTTCGTTCATCTTCTCACGCCCCATGGACCGGGTGAGGGGCTTCGCGGACGCGTTCGTGTTCAAGCAGGACAAGGACAAGGACGGCAACGGACATGGCTGAGGCGGTCTACATCCTGTGTGCGTTGACGAGCGCGGCGTGCGCGGTGCTGCTGTTGAGGGCCTGGCGGCGCACGCGGATGAAGCTGCTGCTCTACAGCGGCCTGTGCTTCTCTGCCTTCACGGTGAACAACGTGCTGCTCTTCGTGGACCTGGTGCTCATCCCGGCCGGGGACCTGTCGCTGGCGCGCACCGCCACGTCGCTCACGGGCGCCGCGGTGCTGCTCTACGGCCTCATCTGGGACGTGTCCTAAGGGGGGGACACCATGTTCAAGACCCTGCTCGATGGCGCGGTGATGATGGCGTACCTCGCGTGCGCCCTGTTCTTCCTGCGCTTCTACGTCCAGTCGAAGGATCGGCTGTTCGCGCTGTTCTCATTGGCCTTCACGCTGATGGGCGTGCACAACCTGCTGGGGACGCTGGTGGCGCCCACCCTGGACGCCGAGCGCCTGCACTACCTGTACGTCGTGCGGCTGGTGGCCTACCTGCTCATCCTGGGGGCCATCTGGGACAAGAACCGCGCGAGGCGGAGCCCTCGGTAAAAGGCTGGTTTTTCCGCCGGGCCCGCGGGAGGACTCCCTCATGACGACTTCGCTTCCCCGCTTCACCCCGCGCCGCCCGCTGGGGCGCACGGGCTTCACCGCGACGGCGGTGGGCATTGGCGACCTGGCGGACCGCACGGTGCCTCGCGAGAGGCTGGTCGCCACGCTCGTGCGCGCGTTGGACGCGGGGCTCAACGTCATCGACACCGCGCCCGGCTACGAGGACGGCCTGAGCGAGGAGGTGGTGGGCGAGGCCCTGCGCGGCCGGCGCGAGGGCGTGTTCGTCATCGACAAGGTGGACGTGCTGGACGCGCCGGTGGCGCCGCAGGTGGAGGAATCCCTGCGGCGGCTGGGCCTGCCGTCGGTGGACCTGTTCGCGCTGCACGCGGTGAAGACGCTGGCGGAGTGGGAGGCCGTGGCCCGGCCGGGCGGCGCGCTGGCGCAGTTAGAGGCCTGCGTGGCGAAGGGGCAGGCGCGCTTCAAGGGCATCTCCTGCCACCACCCGGACGCGCTGGTGGCGGCGGTGCGCTCCGGCCGGTGCGACGTGGTGATGTTCCCCCTGGGGCCGTTCGTGGACGCGCGCTACGTGGACGAGGTGCTGCCGCTGGCGCGGGCGCACGGCGTGGGCGTGGTGTCCTTCAAGACGTTCGGCGCGGGCAAGCTGCTGGGGGACTCGGAGGGTTACGGCCGGCCGCTCCAGGCGCGGCCGCGCGGCAAGGTCAGCTCCGGCGGTGAGGCGCCGGGCACGCCGCTGCTGCCGCACCTGTCGGTGGAGGAGTGCGTGCGCTACACGCTCACCCTGGCGCCGGACGTGATGCTGATGGGGATGAGCTTCCCGAACGAACAGGACGCCGCGCTCCAGGCGGCCGCGGCCTTCCAGCCCCTGGACGCGGCGGGGCTCCAGGCGGTGCGGGACCGGGCGCGCGTGGCCATCCAGGACAAGGGCGCGGTGTGGTGGAACCCGCCTTCACCGGAGGTCACGGCGGGCTGAGGCGCCGGGCACGCTCGGGTTGTCTGCCGGACACTCGCCTGGAATGCCGGGACCATGGAGGCTTGTGGGTCATGGGGGACCGTCATTATCGGAGCGTCCCTTTGGTGGGGCGTCGTCCCCATGACGCCCTGGCCCGCGCTCCATGCCCGAATCCTCCCTCGAGCCTTCGACCGAGCCCGCCGGTGAGCCACCGCCGCCGTCCGCCGTGCTGACCCACGACGCGGCCTGCGCCCCGCCACCCGGTGGCGTGGACGCGCCCGTCAGCGCGGGGCAGGCGGGCGTTCCCGCCGTCACGACCGAGGCCGCCAACTCCGTCCTGGAGGCCGTGTCGCCGGGGACGCAGGGCGGAGCGGCCGTCAATGTCCTGAGCACCCCGGAGGCCGCGAAGGAGGTCCCGCCGCGGACGGGCGAGCCCTCCGCTTCCTCGGAGACGGGCTCGGAGACGGGCCGCTTCGCGTTCCTGGCCCGCGCGGGCGAGGTGCTGGGGTCGTCGCTGGACGAGCCCACGGTGCTGGGCCAGCTGGCCCGGCTGGTGGTGCCGGCGCTGGCGGACTGGTGCGCGGTGGACGCCCTCACGCCCTCCGGCAAGGTGGTGCGCCGGGCCGCGGCGCACCGGGACCCCGCGCTCGTGTCCACCGTGTATGCCATTGCCGAGCACTGGCGCCTGGAGGAGAACGGCTCCCAGGGCGTGGCCCACGTGCTGCGCACCGGCCAGCACCACTTCATCCCGGACGTCTCCGAGCAGCAGTTCCAGGAGGCGGCGCGGACACGCCCGGCCCTGGCGGAGGCGTGGCGCCTGGGCTGCCGCTCCGTGATGCTGGTGCCGCTGGAGGCGCGCGGGCGGGTGCTGGGGTGTCTGTCATTGATGGCCGGCACCGCCGGCCGCTTCGGCGAGTGCGACCTGGAGCTGGCGCGTGAGCTGGCCCGCAGGGCGGCGCTGTCGCTGGACAACGCGCTCCTGTACGGCGAGGCCCGTCAGGCCCAGGCGCGCACGGCGCGTTTGCAGGCGGTGACGGCGGCCCTGTCCCGCGCGGCCTCCGAGGACGCGGTGGCGCAGGTGCTGGCGCGCGAGGTGTGGGAGGCGAGCGGCGCCACGCGCGTCGCGGTGCTGGCGCTGGAAGAGGACGGCGTGACGCGCCCGCTGCGGGTGCTGGGCTACTCCGAGGAGGCGCTGGCTGCTTTCACCCGCCCGCCGGATCGGCCCGCGTCCCAGGGGTTCCCGGAGATCCGCCGCGAAGCGGGGTGGTTCGCCTCGCTGGAGGAGTTCGTCGCGCGCTACCCCCAGGACGCGGAGCTCGCGCGCCGCCAGGGACCCGGGGCGCGCGCGGTGGTGCCGCTGTGGGGTGAGACGCGGGTGCGCGGACTGCTGCTGCTCGCGTGGCCGGAGTCGCGTGTCTTCCCGGCGGCGGAGCGCGCGTTCCTGGAGGCGCTGGCGCACCAGTGCTCGCAGGCGCTGGAGCGGGCCGCGCTCTACGAAGCGCTGCGCGAGCGCACGGAGCGGCTGCGGCAGGCGCTGGTGACGGGCGACATGGGCACCTGGCGCGTGGACCTGGTGCGCAACCGGGAGCTGCGCGACGCGGCGCTCAACCACATGCTGGGCCTGCCGGCGGTGGACTCGGTGCTGCCGGTGGGGAGCCTGCTGGAGCAGCTGCACCCGGAGGACCGGCCACACGTGGAGGCGGAGTTCCAGCGCCACCTGCGCGAGGCGCCGGGCTTCTTCGAATCGGAGTTCCGCGTCCTGCGCCGCGACGGTGCGCGCTGGATGCACAGCGTGGGGCAGTCCATCGCCGGACCGGACGGGAAGGTGACGGAGCTCACCGGCGCGATGGCGGACATCACCCGGCGCAAGGAGGCCGAGGAGCGTCTGCAATTGCTGCTGGACGCCAGCCGCGTGCTGGCGCTGCGCCTGGACGACGTGGAGGAGGCGCTGCCGGAGGTGGCGCGGCTGGTGGTGGACCACGTGGCCACCGGCTGCCTGGTGGACCTGGCCGCGCCGGACGGCACCCTGCGGCGGGTGACGGCGGCGCACCGTGACGCCGCGCACGCCGCGCGGCTCCAGCAGGCGCTGGGGGGAACGGACCGGGGGCCCGAGCACCCGGCGCTCCAGTGCTTCCGCTCCGGCGAGGTCCGCTTCGTGTCGCGCCTGGACTTCAAGCAGCGCTGCGATGGCGTCTCCACGAGCGACGCGCACCGCGCGCTGGTGGACAGCCTGGAGCCCACGTCGGTGCTGTCGGTGCCGCTGCGCGCGCGGGGCCGCACGCTGGGCGTCATCACGCTGTTCACCTCGGAGCCCCAGCGCACGCTGGTGGCCGCGGACGTGACGATGGCGGAGGAGCTGGCGCTGCGCGTGAGCGTGGCGCTGGAGAACGCGCGCCTGTTCCACGACGCCCAGGCCGCGGTGCGGCTGCGCGACGAGTTCCTCTCCGTGGCGAGCCACGAGCTGAAGACGCCGCTCACCAGCCTCATCCTCCAGCACAACCTCATTGGCCGCGCGCTGGAGAACGCGGGCACGCAGGGGCCCGTGACGGGGCGGCTCAACACCGCGCAGCGGCAGGTGCTGCGGCTGACGGCGCTGGTGGACAACCTGCTGGACGTGAGCCGTCTGTCATTGGGCAAGCTGGCGCTGGAGCGCGCGGAGGTGGACCTGGCGCAGCTGACGCGCGACGCGGTGGAGCGCCTGGAGGACGTGTTCGCCCAGGCGCGCTGCCCGCTGACGCTGGAGCTGCCGCGCACGCTGACGGGGCAGTGGGACTCGCTGCGCCTGGACCAGGTGCTGGTGAACCTGCTCACCAACGCGGCGAAGTACGGCGCGGGCCACCCGGTGACGGTGCGCGCGGGCGTGGACGCCAGCGACGAGGTCTGGCTGGAGGTGCGCGACGAGGGCATCGGCATCGAAGCGGACGCGCTGCCGCGCCTCTTCGGCCGCTTCGAGCGCGCCGTGAGCGAGCGGCACTACGGCGGCATGGGGCTGGGGCTCTACATCAGCCGCCAAATCGTCGAGGCGCTGGGCGGCCGCATCGACGTGGACAGCCAGCCGGGGCAGGGCGCCACCTTCACGCTGCGGCTGCCCCGGATGGCGTCCCTCAGTGTTGCGGCCCCTTGAGCGGGGGCCCTTCCTGTTCCAGCGCGCGGTACTCGTCGTCGGTGAACAGGCGTGAGCGGATGAGGAAGCGCACGCCTTCGGGGGCTTCCACGGAGAAGCCGCTGCCGCGACCGGGCACCACGTCCACGGTGAGGTGGGTGTGGCGCCAGAGCTGGAACTGCGGGCCGGAGATGTAGAAGGGCGTGCCGACGATTTCACCCAGGTACACGTCCTCCTGCCCCACGCGGAAGTCGCCGCGCGGAAAGCACATGGGCGCGCTGCCGTCGCAGCAGCCGCCGGACTGGTGGAAGAGGAGCGGGCCGTGAAGGCCCTGCATCTTGTGGAGCAGGGCCTCGGCGGCCGGCGTGACCTCGACGCGCGGCACGGGCATGGGCGGACGTCCTAGAAGAAGCCCATGGGCTGCGGGTCGTAGCTGACGAGCATGTTCTTCGTCTGCTGGTAGTGATTGAGCATCATCTTGTGCGTCTCGCGGCCGATGCCGGACTGCTTGTAGCCGCCGAACGCCGCGTGCGCGGGGTACAGGTGGTAGCAGTTCACCCAGACGCGGCCCGCCTGGATGCCGCGGCCCATGCGGTACGCGGTGTTGGTGTCACGCGTCCACACGCCGGCGCCCAGGCCGTAGAGCGTGTCATTGGCCAGCGCGAGCGCGTCCTCGGCGTCCTTGAACTTCGTCACCGCGACGACGGGGCCGAAGATCTCCTCCTGGAACACGCGCATCTTGTTGGTGCCCTCGAAGATGGTGGGCTCCACGTAGTAGCCCTCCGCCAGCGCGCCGGGCAGCGCCTTGCGGCCGCCGCCGGTGAGCACCTTCGCGCCCTCCTTCTTGCCGATGTCCAGGTAGGAGAGGATCTTCTCCAACTGGTCGTTGGACGCCTGCGCGCCAATCTGCGTGGAGACGTCCAGCGGGTTGCCCTGCACGATGCGCTTCGTGCGCTCCACGGCCCGGGCGATGAACTCGTCGTAGAAGCGCTCGGCGACGAGCGAGCGCGAGGGGCAGGTGCAGACCTCGCCCTGGTTGAGGGCGAACATCGCGAAGCCTTCGAGCGCCTTCTGGGCGAAGTCGTCGTCCCTGGCGAAGACGTCCTCGAAGAAGATGTTGGGGGACTTGCCGCCCAGCTCCAGGGTGACGGGGATGATGTTCTCGGAGGCGTACTGCATGATGAGGCGGCCGGTGGTCGTCTCACCCGTGAACGCAATCTTGGCGATGCGCTTGTTGCTGGCGAGCGGCTTGCCAGCCTCGATGCCGAAGCCGTTCACGATGTTGAGCACGCCGGGAGGCAGCAGGTCGCCCACCAGCTCCGCGAACTTGAGGATGGTGACGGGGGTCTGCTCCGCGGGCTTGAGGACGACGCAGTTGCCGGCGGCGAGCGCGGGGGCCAGCTTCCACGCGGCCATGAGCAGCGGGAAGTTCCACGGGATGATCTGCCCGACGACGCCCAGCGGTTCGTTGAAGTGGTAGGCGACGGTGTTGTCATCCAGCTGGCTGAGCGAGCCTTCCTGCGCGCGGATACAACCGGCGAAGTAGCGGAAGTGGTCGATGGCGAGCGGCAGGTCCGCGGCGAGGGTTTCGCGGATGGGCTTGCCGTTGTCCCACGTCTCGGAGACGGCGAGCATCTCCAGGTTCTGCTCCATGCGGTCGGCGATCTTGAGCAGGACGTTGGCGCGCTCACCGGCGGCGGTCTTGCCCCAGGCGTCCTTCGCCTTGTGCGCGGCATCGAGTGCCTTCTCGATGTCCTCGGCGGTGGAGCGGGGGATCTCGCAGAAGGGGCGGCCGGTGACGGGGGAGATGTTCTCGAAGTACTGGCCCTTCACGGGGGGGACGAACTCACCGCCGATGTAGTTGCCGTAGCGGCTCTTGTACTCGACCTTGCTGCCCTTCTGACCCGGAGCTTCATAGACCTTCGACATGGGGGACTCCCTGCGTTGGGTTTAGACGCGCACGTGCGGGGTTTTGACGCGGAACAGACGATAGGCAGGTAACGCTCCGCGTTATGTGCAGGGAGTCCAATCCAAATGTCTGTTAATGGTTGTTGTCCGGCCCGGGTGCCGAAAGGGCATACCCAGACAGGCGAGCTACTTCAGAACCGCTCCACGAACGCCAGCAGCTCCCGCTGCGACAGGACCGGGCACTTCCAGTTCAGGTCCCGCATTCGCTGGAGGAACGCGTCCGGAAGCGCGACGCCGTAGCGCAGGACGTAATACGGAAGGTCGGCCCGCCAGTGCCAGACGCCATCCGTCTGCGAGTGATGGGGCGCGATGTTCTTCTCGCCGGTGAACCAGTCACTCAACGTCCCCGAACTGACCGCGAAGACGGTGCCCGTCGCGAGATAGCGCCCGATCTGCGAGCGCTCTGCCTCCGGAATCTTCCCGCGCGCTTCCACGATGGAAGGGGCCTCGTCGGATCCGAGACCGAGCTCACGGAAGTTCCCTGCATCTTGGAGGTGCATGCCTCCTCCGTACCAGGGAGGAGGCGGTGGCGCACTGCCGTCGCCCGGCCTCGGCATAGGGTGTGTCGATGACACTCAAGAACAACGAACACGCCTGGCAGTTCAGGTTCCTGCTGGTGAGCGCCTTGCTCCTCGCCTCATGTGCCGAAGGACCAACGCCCACTCCCACCAGCACTGCCCGGAAGTGGGTCGGCCCGTTGGTGAACGTGCCAGGGGGCGGGCAGTTCCGCACCGTCATCCACTACGGCCCATGGCAGTGCAGCGCCCAGCTCATGGACTACTGCCGGGAGAAGTGTTCCGGCAGCGGTCATGTCCTCCAGGGTTGCATGTGGCTCGCTGACGTGAAGATGGATTTCGAGGGAACCATCGTGCGGGCAGGAAGCCGGTTCGGCATGACGCACTGTTGCTGCAACTACGGGACGCTCACCGCAGCCCAGAACGCCGCGGCCCGTGACCGTTGGGACAACATCCGCGATGGATTCCGAGGGCGATGGGCCGAGCGCTTTGGGGCCTGGCCCACTGAAGCCAACGGGAAGCCCTACCAGGGACACCACATCCGGGACCTCAGCCATGGTGGCAATCCCACGGACTGGGACAACGTCATCCCGTTCCCCAAGGACATCCACCAGACGCTGAACGGGCTCTATGCTCAGTGCTACGCGAACGAGCCCCCATGGACCAGCGTGGGCCCGAGTTATCCCTATGGCGAGTAACCCCATGCCGATGAGCGCCCTGCTCGAAGAGGTCTCCCGCCTCCACCACGCACGCCCTCCCGCGACGCTCGCGCAGCTTGACGCCTTCGAGCAGCGCGTCGGATGGCGGTTGGACGCTGACCTCCGTGCCTTCTACCTGCACTGTGACGGCGCGGACCTGTTCGACCGCGTCGACCCCGCGTTCTCCTTCCCGCCACTGTCCGAGCTCCGCCGTGCGCGCGTCGTCATGAGCCAGGACGACACGGACAAGGCAGGCCCCGCGTCCTGGTACGCCCTCTGCGAGGTCCGGGATGGGAACTACGTCCTGCTTGACGTGGGACAGCAGCACGATGGCCGGTATCCGTTGCGCGACGGCTTCCGTGAAGGCTTCCCGGATCCGACGCAGTGCCCCGAAATCGCCAGCTCCTTCTCTGAGTTCCTGGCGGGCGCGCTCCGCTCCAACGGACGCTGGTTCTGGCTGAAGAAGCTCATGCAGGACGAGCGCTGACCGGGCCTCAGGACCGCGTTCCCGCCGCACGCAGCGGCGTCCCACCAGAAGCCCGGAAACCCCTGCCATCCTTGCAGGCCGCTTCATCCGGGGCCGATTTGTCGCGGGTTCAACAGCGCGTGGATCCGCGCTCCCTCGCGGTGACGCAGTGCCTTCCCGGCTCCCGCAGAGAGAGGCGCAATCGCGGCTTTCTTCGAGAGTGAACGGGATGTTTTCCAGCGGGGATGTTCATGTCGCTGCGCACTGGAAACCCGCACGGCGTGCTGTCATCTTCAAGGGACTGTGCGGTGCGGCAGGAATGTTGTCGGGAGTGGGCACAAGTGGCCCAAGGTCTTGAGGACCGAACGTATTGGGATGTGCAGGGCGGAAAACGTTTCCGTCTCGGGGCTGTAAAAACTCCCCGAAAGCGAGGGGTGTCTGCTGATGAGCTGGGACCCAGGCCGCATCCGAGTGTCGCAAAAGCGAAGCGGATCAACCGGTTGGCGTGGCCGCCCACGCAAGCCGGAAAATCCCGACTGCTGGCACACCGCTCGCATCGGCCGCTGACGCTGTCCTCACCCCCGCTTCGCCTTTCCAGGTTCCGGACCCCGTGCTCGCCCAGTCGCCTCTCTCCTGTTCCTGCGGTCAGCTCCACTCCAGCGCGGAGCCGTGCCCCACGCTGATGCGGGGGCTGGACCTCAACGGCGGCACGATGCTCTACGCCGGCACGCCGCCGCCGGGACCGGCTTCCGCGCTGCAGCCCGCCACGCCCTCGCCCATGTCGTCTCCCACGCCCGTGGTTCCGTCCCTCGTGGGCCAGGAGTTCGGCCGCTTCCGCGTCGTGCGCGAATTGGGCCGCGGCGGCATGGGCACCGTGTTCCTCGCGGAGCACACGCTCATCCAGAAGCGCGTGGCCATCAAGGTGCTCCACGCGCACCTGGCCCAGGCCCCGGAGCTCGTCGCCCGCTTCCTGTCGGAAGCCCGCACGCTCACGCTGGTGCAGCACGAGAACGTGGTCACCCTCTACGACCTGGACTCGCGCGACGGGCGCCCGTACCTCGTCATGGAGTACCTGGAGGGCGACAGCCTGGCCAACTTCGCCCGCGGCCCCATGGCCCCGGCGCTGGTGGTGGACCTGATGACGCAGGTGTGTGACGCCCTGGGCGCCGCGCACGCGCACGGCATCGTCCACCGCGACCTCAAGCCCGCCAACGTCTTCCTCGTCCCCAGCCCCAGCGGCAAGCAGCGCGTGAAGCTGCTCGACTTCGGCATCGCCAAGCTGCTGTCCCGCCCCGCCGGGGAGATGACCACCGAAGTGGGCGTCCTCCTGGGCACGCCGGAGTTCATGGCCCCCGAGCAGTGCGGCGACGGCATCGTGGACGCGCGCAGCGACCTGTACGCGGCCGGCGTGCTCGCCTACCTGCTGCTCACCGGCCAGGTGCCCTTCTACGGCCGCACCGCCGCCGAAATCCTGGTGGGCCACCTGCAGAAGGAGCCCGTCCCGCCGCACGAGCTGAACCCCGCCGTGCCGGAGGCCCTGTCCCGCGTCCTGCTGCGCGCGCTGGCCAAGCGGCCCGAGCACCGGTTCGCCTCGGCCGCGGAGCTGCGCTCGGCCCTGGAGGCATCGCTCGCGCCGCCGCCCGCGCCCACCGCGCCGCCGCTCACCGCGCTCCTGCGCGGCAAGGGCACCCAGGCCGGCGTGGAGCTCAAGGGCGAGTGGGTGGGCCGCTCCGGCCTCTTCTTCCAGCTGGCCACCCAGCCTCCGGCGCTGCTGTCGGACGTGTCGCTGGTGCTCCGGCTGCCCGGCGGCGAGCTGCCGTGCACCGCGCAGGTGGTGCGCCACGTCACCGCCGAGCAGGCACAGGCGTGGAACATGTCCCCGGGCTTCGGCGTGCAGCTGCGCGACGCCAGCCCCGCCTTCCAGGCCCAGCTGGCCCAGCTTCGCAACGGCGCCCGCCCGGCGCCCACGGCCACCACCGCCGCCATCCCCACGCCGGAGGACGCGCAGGCGGAGGCGGTGCTCCAGGGCTTCCGCCGGCGGCTCGCCGGGGACCCGTACGCCGTGCTGGAGCTGCCGCGCGACGCCACGCTGGAGTCCGTGCGCACCGCCGCCCAGCGCGCCCGCGGGGCGCTGGAGCTGCTCAAGGCCCGCCCGCTGTCGGAAGGGCAGCGCGCCCAGGTGGACCGCGCGCTGGAGCGCGTGGCCGGGGCGCTGCACACGCTGGGGCACGTGGAGCGGCGCGTGGAGTACGACGCCACGCTGGGCAACGTGGAGGGCATCGAGCGGTGCCTGGCCGCGGGCCTCACCGCCACCATGCTGGAGCAGTGCCGCCGCCGCTTCCTCGCGGGCAACACCGGCCGCGAGGGCCGCGCCGCCGTGCACCGGCTGTCCGGTGACGCGCTGGCGTCCGTGGGCCGGCTGGAGGAGGCGCTCGCCGCCTACGAGCTGGCTGTCCGCGCGGACCCCCTGGACCTGGAGGGGCTCAAGCGCTGGCGCTTCCTCCGGGCCCGGGTGCGCGGCTCGGCCGCCCCCCGGTAGGGGAGCCGGGCTCGCATCCATCCGGGGGTCGTCTTGCGTATGGGAGAGCAGTCCCCGTTAACTCCTCCTCTCCCATGGCTTCCGAACCCGACGACAAGCTGCCGCCCCAGGGGCGCTTCAACCGCCTGCGCAAGCTGGCCGGCCTCTCCATGCACGTGGGCACGGAGGTGCTCAAAGCGGGCGCCAAACAGCTCTCCGGCAGCAGCCCCACGGACCTGCTCAGCCTGGGCACCGCGGAGAAGCTGGTGGCCACGCTGGGGGAGATGAAGGGCGCGGCCATGAAGCTGGGCCAGGCGCTCTCCATGGACCCGGACCTGCTCACGCCCGAGGTGCGGCAGATGCTGGCCCGGCTGCAGAACCAGGCCCCGGCCATGTCCTACGCGCAGGTGTCGCGCGTGATTCAACAGGAGCTGGGCGCGCCGCCGGAGGCGCTGTTCCAGGAGTTCTCCCCGGAGGCGCTCGCCGCCGCGTCGCTGGGCCAGGTGCACCGCGCGGTGCTGCACGACGGCCGCAAGGTCGCGGTGAAGGTGCAGTACCCCGGCATCGACGCGTCCATGGGCCACGACATGGACAACCTGGGCCTCGTCGTGAAGACGGTGTCCAAGACGTCGCGGATGATGGACGGCACCGCCTACTTCCAGGAGTTCCGCGACGAGCTCATGCTGGAGCTGGACTACCGCCGCGAGGCGAAGCTGGCCCAGGGCTTCGCGAAGAGCGTGGCGCGGCTGCCGGACCTGTACGTGCCCCAGGTCATCGAGGAGCGCAGCTCCCACCGCGTGCTCACGCTGGAGCTGTTGGAAGGCCAGACGCTCAAGGACTGGGTGACGACGTCGCCGGACAACGAGGCGCGCTTCCGCGTCGCGCGCCAGCTCATCCGCGCCACCTACGGGCCGTTCCTGGACGCGGGGGAAATCCACGCGGACCCGCACCCCGGCAACTTCATGGTGATGCCGGACGGGCGCATGGGGCTGCTGGACTTCGGCTCCATCAAGCGCTTCACCCCGGGCTTCGTCGCGGCCAACCGCCGTATGTTCCAGCAGGCGCTGCGGCTGGAGACGCTGGACGTGCTGGGGCTGTGCCGCGAGGTGGGCTTCTCCGTGGAGCTGGCGGAGGCGGAAGCGGAGGTGCTGCTGCGCGAGGTGCTGCACATCGCCGGGCGGCCCATGCGCAGCGCGCCGTATGACTACGGCACCTGCGACATCAACCGCGACATGCGCAACCACTTCACGAAGAACGCCGCGCGCATGATGCGCATCCGGCCGCCCCCGGAGGCGATGATGTTCTTCCGCGCCACCGGCGGGCTGGCGCAGAACCTGCGCCTCGTGGGCGCCGCCGGTGACTTCCGGCAGGTGTTCCTGGAGGTCGGCGCGCTCGTGGGCGAGTAGGCCTCGCCCGGGCAGCGCTGGCCTTAAGTGCCGGCGGCGGCGCGCGGGCGCTTGTGCAGCCGCTCCAGCTTGCGCGCCAGGTCCGCGCCCTGGGTGCTCTTGGAGAGGTAGCCGTCCGCGCCGGCCTGCAGGGCCAGCGCGCGCAGCTTCGACTCGTCGGAGGCGGAGTAGAGGACGAAGCGCGTGTGCTCCGGCGCCTGCTGCCGCGCCAGCGCCAGCACCTTGTCTCCGCTCAGCGCGGGGATGTTCACGTCCAGCAGCACGATGTCCGGCGCCGTGGTGCGCACCAGGTTGGAGACCCCCAGCGACGAGCGGTGGGTGCGCACCTCGAAGTTGTACGAGGACAACGAGCGCTCCGTCAGCGCGAGCTGGTCCGGGTCATCGTCCACGATGAGGACGCGAATCTTCGACTCCGACATGGTGGCTCCCCCTGGAACCGACGTTGGGTGCCCCGGCCGGCACGATGCCGCCCCAAGGAACAAAAGTGACCCGGGCACGCCCGGATTATCACCCACCCCCCTCCCTGCTGGCCAGCCTCCCTGGAATTTTACGGGTTTCTTCTGCGGGAAATCACACCGCGCGTCGCCCCCCGGGTGGGCAATGTGTGAAGCCGTCCCTAGCCTTGAGAGACACGAGTGCGCCAGGAGGGTGGCAAGCCTCCAAGCCAGGAGCCGCCTGATGCAGGTCCAGGGTGGCGGACCGGAGGCGGGTGCGTGGCGGTTGGAGGCGGTGTGAGGCTCGCGCAAAACCACGACATCCTCGTTATCGGTGCCTCGACGGGAGGCGTGGAGGCCCTGAGCCTGCTGGTCCGGCACCTGCCGAGGGATCTGGCCGCCACCGTGATGGTGGTGCTGCACGTGTCCTCCCAGCACCGCAGCTACCTGCCGGAGATATTGACCCGCTCCGGGCCCCTGCCGGCCCACCATCCCCAGGACGGGGAGCGCCTGGAGCAGGGCCGCATCTACGTGGCACCCAATGACAGACACCTGCTGGTGGAGTCCGGGTGCGTACGGGTGGTGAAGGGGCCCAAGGAGAACGGGCACCGGCCGGCGGTGGATCCGCTGTTCCGCTCGGCCGCCAGTGCCTACGGGCCGCGTGTGGTGGGGGTGGTGCTCACCGGGGCGCTGGACTGCGGCACGTCCGGGCTGCTCGCGGTGAAGAAGGAGGGCGGAGTGGCCGTGGTGCAGGACCCCCGCGACGCGTTCTGCCCGGACATGCCCCGCAGCGCGCTGGAGTTCGTGGCGGTGGACCACTGCGTGTCCATGGACGAGATGGCGCCCCTGCTGACGCAGCTGGTCTCGCGGCCCGTGCCCGCGCGGGCGCGCAAGCGTTCGCGCCAGGTGGAGAACGAGGTGAAGGTGATGAAGGTGGACATCCCCTCCATGGAGGATCCGCCCGCGCCGCTGGAGTACGCGAAGCCGTCCCACTTCTCCTGCCCCGACTGCGGCGGCGTCCTCTTCGAGCTGGAGGAGGAGGGGCTCCTGCGCTTCCGGTGCAGGACGGGCCATGCCTACACCGGCGAGGCGCTGGCGGGCAGCCAGCAGCACCACCTGGACGCCGCGCTGTGGGCCGCCCTGCGCGCGCTGGAGGAGAGCGCCTCGCTGTCGCGCCGCATGGCCGCCCGCGCCCGGGAGCGCAACCACCTCCGCTCCGCGGATCGCTTCGACGAACGCGCCCGTGCCGCCGAGGCCCAGGTGGAGCTCTTGCGCCAGGCGGTGGTGACCGGGCCGGCGCCCTCCGCGATGCCCGCCGAGGCCGAGGCCGCGGACGGACCGGAGCAGACCGGCTGAGCGCCGCCCCTCGCGTCAGCGGGCTCCGGCCTTGCGGCGCGCGGGAGGCTTGAGCGCCGGAAAGGTGATGTGGAACACCGCGCCCCCCTTGGAGCGGTTGGCCGCGCTGAGCTTGCCGCCCGCGCGCGTCACCACGCCGTGGGCCATGGACAGGCCCAGGCCCGTGCCCTTGTCGCCCTTGGTGGTGAAGAACGGCTGGAAGAGGTTCGGCAGGTGCTCCTCCGGGATGCCGGTGCCCTCGTCCTCCACCTTGAGCCACACGGTCTTCGCGCGGTGGCCCGCGCTCACGCGGATGGTCCCGCCGTGAGGCATCGCGTCGCGCGCGTTGATGAGCAGGTTGATGACGACGTAGCGCAGCTCCATGGCGGAGCCCGCCACCCGCGGAAGCGCATCCGGCAGCGCCAGCTCCAGGACGAGCGGAGCGCTGGTGCGCTGGGCGCGGTGCTCGATGCCCCCGCGCGCGATGTCCACCGCGTCCCGGACCACCTCCACGAGCTGCACGTGCTCGACGCCGCCCGTGGGCTTCTGGCGCGTGAAGTCCTGGAGGCGCCCCACGCGGCCGCTCGCGTCGGACACGATGTGCGTCAGCGCGTCCAGGTGGCGCTGGCTGTTCTCCGCGATGACCGTGTCGCGCTGGAGCATCTCCAGCCGCAGGCGCATGGCGTTGAGCGTGTTGCGCAGGTCATGCGCGATGCCCGCGGCCAGCTCGCCCAGGGCGCGGATCTGCGCGCGCTCCACGCCCACGGCGCGAGCGCGCACCAGCTCCTCCTCCGCCTCCACCTGGACCGTGATGTCTTGGGCGAGCAGCAGGACCTCTCCGCCCACGGGACCGGCGACGCGCTCGGTCCGGAGCTCCAGCACCCGGGGCACGTCCGCGTGGGACCGGCGGTAGCGTGTGAGCCGCGCCCCCTCTTCCACCTGGGACAGCACGCCCTCCGCCTCCGCCAGGGTCAGCTCGCGCAGGGAGACATGCTCCGGGCCCGTGGGCCCGTGGGGGCCAAGGAGCCGCCAGGGCCCCTTCACGCGGCACAGCGCATGCCAGCGCGAGTTGGCCAGGATGACCCGTCCCGTGCGCGCCACCGCCAGCGCGCTCTCGCTGGTCTCCAGCGCCCAGCTGGACAGCTTGAAGGTGCTGACGTGCAGCGTGGTGCGCTCCTCCAGCTTGCGCACCAGCGCGGTGTGCTTCGTCAGCAGCTCCCGGTACTTGCGCATGAGGCCCGGGCGCTCCACGGGCGCGGCCTCCGGCGGCTCCGGCGGCTCCGGCGGCTGCGGTGGAGCGCGGCGGGCCCTCATGACTTGCCCCGGCTCTTGAGCCGCCGGTTCTCCTCCAGCAGCGCGGTGGCGCGGGTGGTGTCCTCGAAGAGGATGATGGAGCCCAGCACGGTCGTGTCGGTGACCAGCGGTGTGGCCACCATGGTGGCGCTGCCCTTGCCGCCGTGGGGCAGTTGGTAGGGGATGCCCTCCATCCGCAGGGAGCGGTTCTCCTGCAGGTGCCGGCGCAGCTTCAGCAGCAGGGTGCGCTTGAGGGCGGGCACGTGCAGGGACCACAGCGTCTGGCCCACGGCCTCGCGCTCGGTGAGGCCCAGCAGCCGCTCCGCCGCCAGGTTCCAGGTGGTGATGCGGCCGTCGCCCTCCAGCACGAGCACCGCCGCGGAGAGCGTGCGGATGATGGTGCGCTGGCAGAAGGCCAGCGAGTCCATCTCCAGCGTGCGGTGCGCCAGCTCGCGGTTGGTGGCGTCCAGCTCCGAGTTGGCGGACTGGAGCTCCTCGTTGGTCGTCTCCAGCTCCTCGTTGGTGGACTGGAGCTCCTCGTTGGTCGTCTGCAGCTCCTCGTTCGCGGACTGGAGCTCCTCGTTGGTCGTCTCCAGCTCCTCGTTGGAGGCGCGCAGCTCCTCGGTGGAGGACTGCATCCGCAGGTTGATGGACTGCAGCTCCTCCTGCGCCGTCTGCAGGGCCTGCTCCAGCCCGCGCACGTGGGTCATGTCGTGGGTGACGTACACCAGGCCCTGGCGCGTGCCGCCCCGGTCGCGCAGGGGGACCACCTGCGTGCGCACCGTGAGGGACTCTCCACCGGGGCCCTCCATGAGGCCGTCGGCGGACTCGCGCTCGGAGCGGCCGGAGCGCACGCGGCTGCTCTGTTCGATGAGCAGGTCCCCGCCCAGCCCGCCCAGCCCCAGCGATGTCAGCTTCTTGCCCAGGACGTCCCCCTCGTTGCGGTTCCACATCCGCGCCGCCGCGCGGTTCCACAGCGTCACCGTGCCCTCGTTGTCCGTCGTGATGACCGGGCAGGGCTGCGAGTCCACGAGGTTGCGCAGGAAGGGCCGCTCCGGGTCGATGAGCGCGGGCTCGATGAGGCGCGGCGGGGGCAGCGGCTCCAGGGGCAGCCGGTCCTGCGTCGTGGCCGCCAGCTCCGCCAGGCCGTCCTTGCGGTAGATGCGCCGCGACAGGTCCACCGGCCGGAAGAGCCGCGCCGCGAAGGGGATGAGCTCCGAGCGGCCCAGCACCATCAGGCCGTTGCGCCGCAGGGCGAACTGGAAGCGCGCCAGCACCCGCTTCTGCAGGTCCGAGTCCAGGTAGATGAAGACGTTGCGGCACAACAGCAGGTCGATGCGCGACACCGGCGCGTCCGACACCAGGTTGTTCACCCCGAACACCACCGCGCGGCGGATCTCCTTGCGCACGGTGAAGCTGTTGCCGGTGCGCACGAAGAAGCGCTCCAGCCGCTCCTTGGACACGTTCTCCAGCTGCTCGGGGGCATAGACGCCGCGCCGGGCCGCGGCGATGGCGTCCTCGTCCACGTCCGTGCCGAACACCTTCAGCTCCGGGCCGGGGTGCCCCGGTCCCAGGGCCTCCGCCGCGGCGATGGCCAGCGAGTACGCCTCCTCACCCGTGGCGCAGCCCGCGCTCCAGATGCGCAGCTCCTTGTCCGGCCGCTGCTGGATGAGCTGCACCAGGGACTGCTCCAGCGTCTGCCAGACCTCCTTGTCGCGGAAGAAGCTGGTCAGCTTGATGAGCATGGAAGACACCAGGGTGGTGACCTCCACGGGGTCCCGCTCCAGCAGCGCCAGGTAGGCCGCGCGGGTCCGGCAGCGGGTGGCCTGCATCCGCCGCTCGATACGCCGCTGCAGCGTGGCCCGCTTGTACTGACGGAAGTCGAAGTTCCGCACCTCCCGCACCTTCTCCAGGATGGCTTCGAGCTCGCTGTCGCGGGGGGGCTTGGACGCCATGACCCACGAAGTAGCGCAGCCCCCCTGGTCCAGCAAGACCCGCATCCTCGGGGCGCGGGCATCACCCATTGGTCGCGAGTCCAATTCCGTGAACCCGGGCAGCTCCCAAGGTTTCAATCCAGGAGCTGTCTCCCCATGTCTCCAGACACCATCCACATTCCTCCGGAGCTGATGGCACAACTGGAAGGCTTTCCTCGCAGGCCCCGGCTTGCGATCCGGTTGAGATTGATGCGGCTGGCGGAGGCCGCGGCGTCATGGCCCCCGGAAGACCCTCGCTGGGCACACCTGGCCCAGGCGGACGCGGAGGGCTGGCGCTTCTACACGGAAGGGTGCTGCGTCCGGGTCCGGAGGGACCAGGACGCGGGAGGGCTGAGGGTCCATGCACTCGGGCGGGTGGTTGTCCGGGTGGGGGCCGCGACTAAATGCGTCAGCTCGAGCGTTGCTTTTTGGAGCCCGCGGAGGCGGTGAGAGTTCCCGCTCCGTGAAACGGCTGCTATGCATGTCCTCTGCCGGGGCTTTCCTGCCCTTGGGAGGCCGCGCTCCCGGGGGGGAGCCGGCTCACGGGGGACTGTCATCAAACCCAATTGGGTGAAGCCATTCGCCGGGTGAGGACGGCAGCCGCTCCCCGGAAACACGAGGCTGGCATCATGGATATGAGTTCGATGGGGTCGGAGATACGCGTGGCCATGCTGGAGGATCAGCTGATCTTCCGGGAGAGCCTGGTGACCTTGCTGGAAGGCGCGGGAATGAAGGTCGTGTCCCGTTGCGCGGACAGTGGTTCGTTCCTGTCCCAGATGCGCAGTGCCGCTCCCCACGTCGCCCTCGTGGACCTCCGGCTGGAGCACGTGGGCCGGAGCGAAGCGGAAGACGGCCTCGCGGTGCTGAAGTACCTGCATGACTTCCATCCCCACATCCGGTCGCTGGTGCTGTCGGGCATGCAGGAGCCGGCCACGGTGGAGAGCTGCTTCCAGGCGGGCGCGGCGGGCTACCTGTGCAAGCTCAACGTGAGCTGTGATGAGCTCATCCAGGCGGTGCGCCGCGTGGCCCGGGGCGAGCGGCTGCTGCCCGTGGAGATGCTCAACCCCCATGCCTTGCAGCTGAATGAGCTGTCCTCCACGGCTCCGGCCCTGTCGCGGCTCACCTTGCGGGAGCGCGAGGTGCTGGGGTACGTGGCGGCGGGCGCGGACAACCTGAAGATCGCCGCGCACCTGGGCATCACCGAGCGCACGGTGAAGGCCCACCTCACCAGCATCTACCGCAAGCTGGGGCCGGAGAACCGCGCCCAGCTCGCGGTGCTGGCCTGCGAGCTGGGCGTCACCCGCCCCGTGCTGGCCTGAGTCCCTGCCTCAGGGCGCCGCGGCTTCTTCCGCGGCATCCCGGGGCCGGCCCAGGTGCTGGAGGAACCACTCCCCGGCGAGCTCCGCCACCTGCTCCAGCTCCGAGTCCTCCTGGAAGTGGTGCGTGGCGCCCGGGATGATGTCCATGCGCTTGTCGGTGCGGAGCGCTTCGTAGGCCCGGCGGTTGATGTCCAGGCCCAGCGTGTCCGCGCCGCCCACGAGCAGCAGCGTGGGTGCCTGCACCTTGGGCAGCACCGCGCCAGCCAGGTCCGGACGGCCGCCGCGCGACACGACGGCCTCCACCTGATCAGGCCGGAAGGCCGCCGCCGACAGCGCCGCGCCCGCGCCGGTGTGCGCGCCGAAGTAGCCCACGCGCAGGCCCTGCGTGAGGCCCTCGCGCTGGAGCCACCGGGCGGCTCCCGCCATGCGCATGCCCAGCAGGCCCACGTTGAAGCGCAGCTGCCGCGTGCGGCGCTCCTCCATCTCCTCGCTGGTCAGCAAGTCCATCAGCAGGGTGCCCAGCCCCATCGCCTGGAACAGGCGCGAGGTCTGCGCGAGCCGTGGACTCTGGAGGCTGCTGTCGCTGCCGCGCGCCAGCACCACCACGCCCCGGGCCCCCGCGGGCACCGCCAACCGCCCTCGGACGAGGACGGCGTCATCGACCGGCACCATCACCTCGCGCTCCAGATGCGTGCGCGCCGCCGATCTGCCACCACGCTGCGCTTGCGACTCCCGCGCTTCTTCCCACCCGTGGTCCTGCCCTACCGCCTTCAACCCCGTTCGTGACCGGGGACCCGTCATACGGCTCCTCCCGTCTGCGTTTGGCTGGTTACAGCGTCTGGCTGAGGGACAGTCTGCGCATGCTGGCCCTCCCTGTGACCTGTCGGAAGGTCCAGGGTGTCCAGCGTAGGACACGGACACGGACGCGGGGGAGGACGCCCGGGGTGGGGGACGTCCTGCCGCACTCACGGGACCTCAGGGCTTCGTCGCCACCACCAGCTCGAAGGGACCGGGCAGCACCTTCGCGTCCGTGAAGCCGGAGGCGGTGAGCGCCTCCAGGTAGAACTCCACCTCGCGCAGGCGGCTCACGCAGGTGTCCACGCCGATGAGGAAGTAGGACCAGAAGAACTGGGCCGCCAGCCGCTCCGGGGTGCGGAACTCCTCGCAGATGAGCACGCGCCCGCCGGAGGGCAGGGCGGTGAAGGCGGCCTGCATGAGCGAGCGCGCCACCTCCGCGGGCCAGTCATGCAGCACGCGCACGAACGACAGCGCGTCGTAGCCCGTGGGCAGGGGCTCCTTCAGGAAGTCGCCGCCGACGAAGCCCATGCGCTTGTCGGACAGGCCCGCGCGCTCGCGCGTGCGCGTGACGAGCGCTTCGGTGGCGGGCAGGTTGTAGACGTCCACGGCGAGCGCCGGGTGCTGGCGCAGCAGGTGCTCCGCGAGCGTGCCGTCTCCGCCGCCCACGTCCAGCAGCCGCGCTCCGGAGGGCCACAGCGCGCCCGCGTGCGTGCGGAACGTCTCCAGGATGGGGCCCAGGCCCGCGGCCATGCTGGCCTCGAAGCCCTCCACCTGCTCGGGCGTGCGCGGGGGCCAGTCGAAGGACGTGGCGGACATGGAGTGCTCACCGCGCAGCGTCTCCGGCAGCCGGCCGTGCAGGGCCTTCCAGTCGTACTTCTCGCGGTCGCGCTCCAGCGAGTTCGCGCCCAGCACGGCCTCCGCCGCCGCGCGCAGGCCGGGGACGCCGCGGTAGCGGGCCGCCTCCAGCGCGTCCTGGGTCTGCTCGCGCTGCACCAGGCCCAGGCTCTCCAGGCAGTCGAGGAACTTGTAGAGCCGCTTGGGCACCAGGCCGTGCTTCGCGGACAGCTCGCCCAGCGTCACGGGCCCGGGCTCCAGCGCGTCCAGCAGGCCCAGGTCGAGGGCCGTCTGCACGACGTCCAGCGCGCGGGCGCCGTTGAACAGCAGGTGCAGCAGGGCGCGGGGCGACGGCGCCTCGCGGGTGATGGGGGCCGTGCTCATGCGGACTCCTGGCGCTGCTCCGCGATGAGCGCGTCCATGAAGGCGTCGACTTCCTCGGGCGAATTGTAGAAGTGCGGCGCGGCGCGCAGGTATCCGCGGTGGCTGCAGATGAAGCCGCGCGCCACCAGCCGCTGCGTCACCTGGGCGTCGCCCGGGAAGCGCATCGCCACCACGCCGCCGCGGCGGTGCGGCTCACGCGGGGTGACGACGTGCAGGCCGGCTTCGTCCGCGCGGGCCATCAGCCGGTCCGTGAGCTTCAGCGAGTGCTCGCGCACGGCGTGGATGCCCACGCCCTTGAGCAGCTCCAGGCCCGGGCGGGACAGCAGCACCATGAGGGGCGCGGGCGTGCCGCCCATGAGGCGGCGGGCATCCGGGGCGTAGTCCGTCGTCTGCTGGAAGCCGAGCGGGGACGCGCCGGCCAGCCACCCGGTGGCGGCGGGGCGGAGCGAGGGGAGCAGGTCCGGGCGCACATACATGAAGGCCGCTTCGGATCCGCCCAGCCACTTGTGCGCGCCGCCCATGAGGAAGTCCACATCGAGCGCACGCACGTCGATGGGGACGGTGCCCACGGTCTGGTACGCGTCCGTGGCGATGAGGGCCCCGGCCGCGTGTGCCGCCTTCGCGATGCGCGCGACGTCCAGCACCGCGCCGGTGGCGAAGGCGCCGTGGGCGACGCAGACGATGCGGGTGCGCGCGTCGATGGCCGCCTCCAGGGCGGCTTCATCCACGCGGCCGTCCTTCGATGGGACGACGACGAGTTCCGCTCCGTAGCGCGCGAAGCCCTTCCAGATGAAGGGGACGGTGGGGAACTCCAGGTCGGTGACGACGACGCGGCGGCGCTCTCCGGTGAACTCCAGGCACGAGGCCAGGCGCGACAGGTGCGCGCTCAGGTTGGTGTCCAGCGCCACGGAGCCGGCGGGCGCGCCGATGAGGCCCGCCACGCCGTCCGCGTACGCCTGCATCTGGGACAGCCATGTGTCCCAGGTGTCATCGCGCCACGCGCGCATCGTGTTCCAGTACTGCGCCAGCACGCCCTCGGCCGCCCGGGGCAGGGCCCCGGTGGAGTTGCTGTTGAGGTACGTGCAGGTCTGGAGCAGCGGGTACTCCGCGCGCAGGGCTCCCGGGAGTGCCGCCACGGTCACGGCAGTCTCCGCAGCTCCTGGGCGTGGGCGTACGCCGAAGCATGCGCGGCGTGCGAATGTCCGTGAGGCCCATGAGGCGTCGGAGCGTGAACCGCCGCGTGCGCCGGAGCCGGCTGGGCGTGAGCCACCGGAGCATGCGCCGCCACGTGGGCCGGAGCCGGCTGGGCATGAGCCGCCGCCGGGTGCGCCACCGGAGCGTGAGCCACCGCGGCGTGCGCCGCCACATGGGCCGGAGCGTGAGGAGCGTGAGCCGCCACGTGAGGAGCATGGGCCGCCGCCGCGTGCGCCGGAGCGTGAGGAGCATGCGCCGCCGCCGTGTGCGTCACGTGGGCGGGAACAGGCTGTGCGTGAGCCGCCACGTGAGCCGGAGCCGGCTGCGTGTGGGCCGCCGCCGCGTGAGCGATCGAGGCGTGCGATGCATGAGCCACGGGCGCGTGAGCCGCCGAGGCGTGCTGAGCGTGAGCCGCGGCCGCGTGAGCGATCGAGGCGTGCGATGCATGAGCCACGGGCGCGTGAGCCGCCGAGGCGTGCGCCGCATGAGCCACGGGCGCGTGAGCCGCCGCCGCGTGAGCGACCGAGGCGTGCTGACCGTGCATCGCGGCCATCGGGCAGCCGCCACCGGTGCGCGCTTCATGCCCCGGGGACGCGTGCGCCGCCGCGGCGTGCTGCGCGTGAGCCATCGGCGCGTGGTGCGCGTGGGCCGTCGGGGCGTGCACCGCCGCGTCGTTCATCGCGTTGATCGCCGCCATCGGGCAGCCACCGCCGGTGCGCGACTCACCCGGCGCGTAGCCACCCTCGCGCTTCCAGCCGGCGGTCAGCTCCACGCGCACGTCCCACAGCGCGCGGAACAGCGGCAGCGTCATGCGCGCCTGCAGCACCTGCGACGGCAGGCCGTCCAGCGCCTTCACCGTGCGGTCGATACCAATCGTGCGGCGCACCAGTTGGTAGTGCGCGTACAGCCATCCCTGGAACGTCTCATCCACCGTGAGCAGCTGCTCGCAGACGTGCTGCAGGTCCTTCGGCCCCCCAGCCGAATAGACCTGGAACATCGTCAGCCCGCGGCGCTCCAGCATGCGCTCCATCGCGGACTCCAGCCCGTCCGCCGCGTGGCGCAGGGTGTTGTAGCCCGGCGACTCCTGCCCGCTGCCGTTGCCCAGGCTGCGGCGGATCACCTGGTACTCCGCCGGCGTCATCGTCTCCAGGATCGCCATCTCGGAGCTGATGCCCGCCAGGATCTTCTGCACGCGCGCCAGCCGGGCCACCACCGCCCACAGCGCGTCGCGGTCCATCTCCGCCACCACCTCCACCATCTCCCGCGACGCCAGCTTCAGGTACAGCTCCTGGGACTGGTGGACGATCTGGAACATCAGCTCGTCGTGCGACACCAGCTCGCCTTCCGGAGACTGCAGCGCCAGCAGGGTATCCGTGTGCAGGTAGCGCTCGTAGTCCAGCTCGCCCTTGCCCACCCACTTCTTCAACATGACGTTGAACAGGGGCTGAGTCAGCTCATGCTTCAGCTTTTCCGCGTGGCTGTAATCGGTCGACGTATGCAAGGTGCCTCCGGGGGGACGCAGGCAGTTCGTGGTGGGTGAGGCGCGCCCCAGTCAGGGAAGAACAGTGAGCGCGTAAATCTCTAGAAGCGACTACCTTACAGCCCTTTTGGTGAACTTCAAGTCATACCAGGGTTGCAGGTTATCGATTTTTGAGATTCCCATCGTTCCGGAGGGAGGGGAAGCCCGAGGGGTCGGGCTTACCCAGGGGGTGAGTCAGCTCTCAACCGGTGAGGGATTCCGGTTGGAGGACGCCGGCCGCGGCTTCAGGCGCATGGCGTGGAGCTTCTGGGCCAGGTCGGCGCCCTGGACACTCTTGGAGATGTATCCGTCCGCGCCGGACGCGATGGCCAGCGAGCGCAGCTTGGCCTCGTCGGAGGCGGAGTAGAGGATGAAGCGGGTGCCCGGGGGCGCGTACTGGCGCGCCAGCCCCACGACCTTGTCCCCCTTGAGGGCGGGGAAGTTCACGTCGATGAGCACGAAGTCCGGCTCGGAGGCGCGCACGATGTTGGACACGCCCAGGGCGGACGTGTGGGTCTGCACATCGAACCCGTACGCGCTCAGCGAGCGCTGCACGAGGTCGAGCAGGTCCGGATCGTCGTCCACGACAAGGACGCGCGGTTTTGCTTCAGCCATGGCTTCTCCCTAGGTACTGACGAATCGTCTCGATGAGCTGATCGCGGTCCAGGGGCTTGGTCATATAGGCCGTGCAACCGGCCGCCTGAGCCTTGTCCTGGTACTCGCGACCCGCGTGCGCCGTCACGGCGATGACGGGCACATTCTGCCCATCCGGCAACGCGCGGAGCCTGCGGGTCACTTCCCAGCCGTCGAGCCGCGGCAGGGACAGGTCCATGAGGATGAGGTCCGGCGCGTCGTTGCGGGCCCGCTCCAGCCCCTGCTCGCCGTCCTCCGCCTCGATGAGGTCATACAGCCCGCCCAGGTAGCGGCGGACGATGTCACGGTTCTGCTCGCTGTCCTCCACGTACAGCACGCGGGGCAGCTTGCCCGCGCTGGCCGCCCGCTGGGACATGAGCAGCCCCTTGGCCTGCGCGATGACGTCCTCCAGCGCGTGGCCGCCCTTGCGCACGAAGCCGGCGAAGCCGTCGCGCAACAGGGCCTCTTCATCATTGGAGAGCGTCTTGCCGGTGAGCACCACCACCGGCACGGACAGCTTCTCCGCGCGCAGCCGGCGCAGGACCTCGAAGCCGTCCAGGTTCGGCATCATCAGGTCCAGCACCACCAGGGACGGCGGCGACACGCGCGCCTTGAGCAGCGCGTCCTCGCCGTTGCGCGCCTCGTTGGTGCTGAAGCCCGCGCGGCGCAGGTTGCGGCTGACCAGCTCGCGCGTGGCCGCGTCGTCGTCCACCACCAGCACGTCGCCCGTGGAGGCGGAAGCGCCCGCGGACGCCAGGCTCTTCTGCACCACGTCCACCAGGCGCTCCGGCTCCACCGGCTTCACCAGGTACTCGCACGCGCCCAGGCTGAAGCCGCGCGCGCGCTGCTCCTCCACGGAGACCAGGATGACCGGGATGGCCGCCAGCGCCGGGTCGCTCTTGAGCTGGCTCAGCACGGACCAGCCGTCCATGCGCGGCAGGTGGATGTCCAGCAGGATGGCCTGCGGCTTCACCTCGCGGGCCAGCTTCAGCGCGGCCAGCCCGTCATTCGCCGTCACGACCTTGAAGCCCGCGGGCTCCAACTGGCCGGTGACGAGCTGCTGGATGAGCACGTCGTCGTCCACCACCAGCACGGTGCTGCCCGGCCGCGCCATGGGCGCCAGCCGCTGGGCCACGTCCTGCACGGGCACCAGGCGCTCCGTGGCGTGCGGGCTGTCCGCGCCCACCGTCGTCGCCAGCACGTCCGGCAGCCGCACCGTGAAGGTGGAGCCGCGGCCCAGCGTGCTCTTCACGTCCACCGTGCCGCCCAGCACGCGGGTCAGCTCGCGCACGATGGCCAGGCCCAGCCCCGTGCCGCCCACCTTGCGCGTGGTGGTGCCGTCCACCTGGCGGAACTTCTCGAAGATGAAGGGGAGCTGATCCGACGGGATGCCCACGCCGGTGTCCTCCACCGTCATCAGCAGCTCGCCAGAGCCCGCGGGCACCACCGTGAGCGCCACCTCGCCCGTGTCGGTGAACTTGGCCGCGTTGCTCAGGAGGTTGAGCATGATCTGCCGCAGCTTCAGCGCGTCGGTGCGGATCTCCTTCGCTTCGGGGTCCACGTTCACGGTGAGGGCCACGTCCTTGCCCTTCAGGTACTCCTTCACCGTGGCCATGCACTCGTCGGCCAGCTCCTCGACGTCCACCGGCTCGGTGACGACCTCCACGCGGCCCGCTTCGATCTTGGACAGGTCCAGGATGTCGTTGATGAGCGCCAGCAGCGTCTTGGCGTTCGTCTTCACCACGTTGAGGTCGCGCCGGCCGTGCGGCGTCAGGCGGTTGCCCTCCTCGCGCATCAGGAGGTCGCAGTAGCCGATGATGCCGTTGAGCGGCGTGCGGATCTCATGGCTGAAGTTCGCCAGGAACTCGCTCTTGAGGCGCACGGCGCCTTCCGCCTCGCGGGCGCGCTCTTCCTCGTTGCGCTTGGCGACGGAGAGCTCCTGGGCCAGCCGGTCCAGGTCCTCGTTCTGCTGGCGGATGATCTCCATCTGGAGCGCGCGCTGCTGGTAGCTCGCGAGGGAGCGGGCGGACACCGCACGCGTCTTCTTGATCTCCTCCAGGCTGGCGGCCAGCTGCTTGTTGGCGGCCTCCAGCTCGTCACGCGAGGCGCGCAGGGCCTCCTCGTTCTGCTTGCGGTCGGAGATGTCCTCCGTGACGCCCATCACGAAGCGCGCGATGCCCTGGTCGTCCAGGAGCGGAATCTTGCGCGTGGCGAAGATGCGGTCCACGCCGTCCGCGCGGGCCACCTCCTCGAACGTCTTCATGCGGCGCGTCTCGAGGATCTCCGTGTCGATGGCGATGAACGAGTCGGCCTGCTCCTTGGGGAAGTAGTCGTGGTCCAGCTTCCCCAGCAACCACTCCTTGGTGACCTTGAAGGCGTCCGCGAACGTCTTGTTCACCACCACCAGCCGGCGCGTCTCCGCGTCCTTCACGAACAGCACGAAGGGCAGCGCGTCGATGATGTTGCTGAGCAGGTAGTTGGTGCGCTTGAGCTCCACGCCCGTCATCTGGTGCTGGGCGCGCTCGGCGTGCAGGCGCAGCTCGCGCGCGACGACGAAGGGCAGGTGGCCGTAGCGGTCCTCGGTGACGTAGTCGCGCGCGCCGGCGCGCATCACGGCGCCCAGCGCCTCCGCGCTCCAGGTGGGCGCGCTCACCACGAAGGCCGTCTCCCGGCCGCGCTTCACCCACTCCGCCTGGACGTCCTCCCAGGACATGCCGGGGAGCTCCGAGCCCACCAGCACCAGCGCCCAGGGGCGCTCCAGCGCCTGCTCCAGGGCCTCCCTCGTACTGACGGGCTCCAGCGTGAGCATGGAGAGGATGTCCTCCTTCTCCAGCGCGTCGCGCATGGCGCGCGTCTCACGCTCGCTGCCCACCAGGAGCAGGGACAGGGTGTAACCAAGGGGCGCTTCCGCCTGGGCCGCGTCGAACGGGTGCTGGGCCATGGTCTGGGACTTAGTTGGAACCGAACGCGAGCACGGTCAGCGTGGTGTTGATGTGGAACCCCGAGTAGATCTCGAACTGCACGTTCATTCCCGCCGCGGACGGCGCGAGCTTCATGGCCTCGGAGAGCTTCGGCACCATGCCCTGGGCCTGCGCGTACCATAGCCGTCCGCTGCAGTGGAACAGGAGGGCGGCCTGGGGGTTCTGAACCCGCCTGGGCAGCTCCTCCTGGAAGAAGTCCCGCGTCATGCCCGCCAGGTCACCGGCCTTCATCAGGTCCAGCTCGCTGCCCTCCTCCAGGAGGTTGGCGAACAGGATGGAGCCGTCGTCCAGGGGCCGCCACGCGGCGCGGATGAAGTACTCGCGGCCCACCTTGAGCGCGGTGGGGCGCAGCGCGAAGCCGCCCGGCCGCCCGAACTCCAGGTCCGCCGGCGCCACGCCCAGAATCTCCGCGTAGCGCTTGGCCGCGGGCTGCCCGTCGATTTCGAGCGCGCGCGTGTGCGTCTCATCCACCTTGGTGATGGTGAGCCGCTCGCCGGTGGGCACGTACCAGTGCGAGCGCAGCGCGGCCCAGGGGGCGTTCGTCTTGAACAGCGCCACCAGCACGCCGTCACCGGCCACTTCACCATCCACGTGGATGAGGGCGGACTGGCGCGCGGGGTCCGTCTCCGAATCGCTGGCGCCGCCGCCCACGAGCACCAGGGTCTGGTTCTTCTCCAGGATGCCCAGCAGCAGCTCTTCCTTCTTGTAACGGAAGCCGTCGTCAATCACGAGGCCCACGTACCGGCGCGCGTCCAGGTCCTGCTGGCGCACGCCCAGCTCCTCGCACGCGCGCTTGATGGCCTGCGCGCCCGCGGCGATGGCGTCCCCGGTGAGGCCGCTTCCCAGGCCCAGGCCCACCTCGAAGTCACCGGAGAGCGCGCCCAGCACCACGCTGTTCTCGTGGATGCCGTTGTTGTCCAGCTCCCCGGCGGTGGTGGCGCCCACCAGCCGGGTGTCCTTCGGCAGCCGCTCGCGCACCGCGCGGTTGAGCGCGCGCTGATCCCTCTGACGGGACGCGAACAGCGTCACCAGCTTCGGCGGGGGGCCGTGTAACTGGCGCAGGAGGTCCTCGGCGACGGCGACCGGATCCGTGAGGGTGGAACGAGCCGTCTGCATCTTCACGTGCGCCATGAGGACCTCCGTGCGAACCGGCGGCGGCTAGAAGCCGGCGCCGGGGTGTGTCTTGTGACAACTGCCGGTGCACTGCTGGAACGACTCGCGGCCGCCGCCGACGTACATGCTCTCGACGGGACCGAACTTCGCCACGTGGCTCTCAGGGTAGCTCTTGTGGCACGACAGGCAGGCGGCCTTGCTGGTGCGCTGCGTGGTCTCCTGCTTCAGGTGGCAGGAGGAGCACTTCTCCAGGGGCGCGTCGAAGCGGTTGGAGCGCGAGTGGATGAAGTGCGTGCGCACGAAGATGGGACCTTCCAGTTCGAAGCCCAGCGGAGCATGGCACGACGCGCACGCGGCGCGGTTGTCGTTCGCATGCAGCACTTCGCTCAGCTCGCCGCCCTTGCTGTGGCAGGTGTTGCAGGGGCCGGTGGTCAGCACCGCCTCCGTGTGCGTCTGGGTCCCCACCTGGATTTCGATGGTGCGCGACGCCGGCCGGTCCTCGCCCAGGTACACGCGGCGCGCCTTGGCGGTCACCAGGTAGGTGCCGGGCTTCGCGTTCGCGGGCAGGCGGTAGGTCCAGGTGTCGCTCACGGGCGCGTCCCAGCGGCCCTCGTTGGGGAAGAAGGCGCCGCCGAAGAGCTTGTTCGACGGGGGGAAGGTCATGAACTGCGCATAGACGCCGTCGCGCTCCGGGGTGGCGATGGTCTGCACGTCCTGCGAGTCATCCAGGAAGGCCTCCAGGTCGACGATGCTCCGGATGGGCTGGATGTCCTGCGCCGGCCCGATGAGCTGCGTCATCATCATCCGTTCCTGGTGCTTGCGGCGGTAGTAGGTCGTCGTGGGGTTGAAGAAGGCCTGATAGTACTGGATCCCCGCCGGATTGCCGGGGGCGCCCGGAGGTGCGACCTCATTGTAGGTTGGGAGGCTCCCGGCCGGGTGCAGGCGCTTGCCCTTGCCGTCCTTCAGGGTCATCTGGAAGGTGACGTCCGACCCGGGGGCGTACGTGCCGTCCTTGCGGGGCGCCGTCAGGGGCTTGATGTCGATGCCGAACCCGTAGGCGTACTCCGGCTTGGAAACCTGCGTGACAGGGATGTAGTACGGGGCGAACGGGCGCAGGCTCCAGCGCAGGCGCAGACCCACCGTGCGGGAGGTGAAGGTGAGCGTCTGCTTCTTCGCGTGGTCGTACGCGTTGCGCAGCTCCACCAGGGCCTCTTCCTCGTACGCCTGGGCGCCCGAGCAGTCCGTGAGCGAGCGGCAGTCGCGCGTCCACTGGATGGCGCGCATGCGGCGGATGAAGAAGTCGTCACGCTCCGTGCGGCGGGTGTCGTCGCTGCCGATGTTCAGCAGCACCGGCGCGCCCGTCAGCCGGCCGTGGGCGTCCACCGGCTCCACCGTGAAGAGGCTGGTCGCCTTCATCCACGCGGCGTCACGGTAGAAGCGGCGGCGGGTGAAGGTGCCGTCCGGGTTCGACAGGCCCACGAACTCCTGGTCCGCCAGGCGCACACCGCCCCACCCGATGGCCAGGAAGTCGCTGTTCTGGCGCAGGCCGTCCACGCCCTCGTCCTTCGTGGCGAAGATGGAGGCGCGCAGGTCGATCTGGTTCACGAAGAAGCTCTGCCCGGCCTTCACCTTCAGGGGCACGCCCTCGCCGTTGTCCACCTCCAGGGCCAGGCCCACGGGAGCGGAGGCGCTGTTGCCACCCTTGAGGGACGCGTTGTCGGAGAGCGCCTGGTCCTGCGCCACCAGCTCCGGCTGCGCCAGGTCCGTGGAGGACGCCCCGTCCAGGGTCTCCGGACCGCCGCACGCCACCGTCAGGCTGGCCAGCGTGGCCAGCAGGCTCGCGCGGCCCGCCGCCGTGAACAGGCGGGGGGACGTGCGCGTAGACCGCTGCTGAATCGTGTCTGCTCCACCCATGAGGGGACTCCTCCGAACGCGTATGTGCGGACGGCTGCCGGAGCAGCGTCGCGGCCAGTGGACCCGGGTGCCCTTGCGTCGGGGGGACGCTGGCGGAGGGTCGCGCTCAAACCCGGCTTTTGCCGGAAACGAGCGGTTCTAGCCGCACGGAGAATATCCACAATCAACAGACGGGTTCAACTTCTGAGAATAATTCTACTCAGAGGCGAATCCCGAATGTTTATGACTGGATGGGAAGGGGTGCTGGGGCGCAACCCACCCGGGAGGGTCATGCGCGAATCGAGGAAACGACTTCTGCCGGGGTTTCCGGGGTGAAAGGGAGTTCGACCGTGAACTCCGCGCCCTCTCCCAGCCTCGAGTGGACGCGGATGGTGCCGCCGTGGGCCTCCACGAGCTGCCGGACGATGTAGAGGCCCAGTCCGAAGCCCGGCGCACGGCTGTCCGTTGTGACCCGCTCGAAGCGGGTGAACAGGCGCTGCTGGGCTTCCTGTGGGATGCCGGCGCCGTGGTCCCGCACCGACATCCGGATGCGGTGTGCGTCTTCGTCCACATCCACATGCACCTCCACCGGCTGCCCGCGGCCGAACTTGAGGGCGTTGGAAACCAGGTTGGTGAGGACGCGGTCCAGGCGCTGGCGGTCCCAGCGGCCGCGGGCGCCGCTGGGGGCGTGGACGGTGAGGGCGCAGCCGGCGGCGGCGGCCTGGTCCTCGTGGCGGGAGGCCACCTCGTGCGCCAGCTCCGCCAGGTCCATGGGCTGGGCCTCCAGCACCAACCGGCCGCCGGACAGGCGCGACAGGTCCAGCAGGTTGTGCACCAGCCGCCCCAGCCGCTTCGTCTCCTCCTCGGCCAGGAGCAGCCCCTCGCGCAGGCGCGTGTCGTCCGTGTGGGCGGGCGCGCACTGCAGGCGCACGCGGCGCAGGCGCAGCTGCAGCGAGCTCAGCGGGGTGCCCAGGTCATGCGCCGCCACGCCAATGAGCTCCAGCGCGTTCTGCGTCGCGGCCATCAGGCGGGCGTTGTCCAGCGCCAGCGCGGCGCGCGCGGACAGCTCCTCCAGGAAGGCCTGGTCCACCGCGCCGTAGTGGCGGTGCGGCCGCGTGGACAGCAGGCACAGCGCGCCCAGCACGCGGTTGTCCACGACGAGCGGCACGCTCAGCGCGGAGCGCACGCCCAGCGCGCGCCACAGCTCCGCGGAGGCGCTGTCGCTGACGGAAGGGGGCAGCCGGTCCGGATCCACTTCCGCGAAGCGCTCGGCGCGGCCGGTGTGGACGACGCGCGCGGGGCCGGGCTCATCCAGCGACGGCCGGCGCATCAGGGGCTCCCACAGCCGCGTCTGGGTGGCCGCGTCCGCGCACGTCACCGCACCGGGGCGCACGTCGCCGCTGCCGTCCGGGAGGTAGAGCACGCACGCGTCCGCGATCTCCGGCACGCACAGGCGGGTGAGCGCCGCGCCCAGCTCCTTGGCGCCGGCCTGGGGCTGGAGCACGCGGCCCGCTTCGGCGAGCAGCGCCTGCATGCGCTCGGTGCGCTTGCGCTCGGTGATGTCGCGCGTCACCTCCGCGTAGCCCTGCAGCGTGCCGCCCTCCGCGTACAGCGCGGTGAGCAGCGTCTCCGCCCAGAAGCGCGAGCCGTCCTTGCGCAGCCGCCAGCCCTCCGACTGCAGGCGCCGCTCGCGCGCGGCCCGCTCGCGGTGGGACGCGGGCAGGCCGTGCGTCACCGCGTCCGGCACGTGCAGCACCTCCGCGCGCTGGCCCACGATGTCGGAGGACGTCCAGCCGGTGAGCCGCTCCGCGCCCGTGCTCCAGCAGGACACCTTGCCGTCCGGCTCCAGGAAGCACAGCGCGTAGTCGCTCACGCCATCCATGAACAGGTGCAACCGCTGTTCACTCCGCAGGGCCTCCTCGTGCATGGGGCCCAGCGCGTTGCGCAGCACCATCACCAGCGCGATGAGGGCGCCCAGGCCCAGCAGGCCGACGAGGATGTCGGAGACGTGATGGAGGAAGGCCCCATCGTCCACGGCCAGCGTGTGGGTCGCGGACACCAGGGTGGCGAGCAGGATGAGTCCGGCCAGAAGGCACGCGGACAGACCCGCACCTACCCTCTGCGCGAAGGTCCAACGTCGCAACATGTGGCACTCCCCCCCGACGGCACCGAGCGCTTCTGTGCAGAAGGACCCTCAACATCACCGAAAAGGTGGGGTGAGCGACATCGCACTGCCGGGCAGGGTATCCTATAACCCGGTTTTTACCTGTTTGTCATGGAATCATGGAGCCTACCTGGCAGGAAGGCAAGTCCCGGGCGGGCAGGACGTGGCAGGCCGTCCGCGGGTGGGGCGGGGAGGTGCTCGCGAAATGGCCTTCGGGGCGCCGGGACGTTATGGAGCGCCCCCCTCCTCGCATCGGGTGTTGCACGCATATGGCGTCTCTCGTCGAAGGTCTGAAGGTCCGCTACCTCCCGCAGCCCGAATGGGGCGTGGGGCATCTGGTGTCGCTGCAGGAGCAGGGGGCCAAGGCCCTCATCGCCTTCCCGTCCCGCGAGGACGCGCCGGTGCTGGTGTCCACGCGCGGCGGCGCGCTGGTGCCGTACCAGTTGCCCAGGGGCGAGCCCATCCAGACGCCGAAGGGGCGCAAGGCCACCATCCTGGGCGAGGAGCCGGGCGCGCGCGGTCTGCGCCGCTACGTGGTGCGCTTCGAGGACACGGGCGAGGAGGACGAGCTGCCGGAGTCGGAGGTCCGCGCGCTGGCGCCGCGCTCCGACCTGCTGTCCACGCTGCGCGACGGGCGGGTGGGGGACGCGAAGGCGTTCATGCTGCGCAAGCAGGCGCTGGTGCTGGACGACGAGCGCCGCGGTGACGCGCTGGGCGCGCTCCTGGCCAGCCGGGTGATGGTGAAGCCGCACCAGGTGGGCGTGGTGCAGCGAGTGCTGTCCGCGCGCCGCCCGCGCTTCGTGCTGGCGGATGAAGTGGGCCTGGGCAAGACGATTGAAGCGGGCATGGTGTTCAGCGCGCTGCGGCTGGTGGGCCTGGCGCGGCGGTGCCTCGTGGTGGCGCCCAGCCACCTCACCGTGCAGTGGCTGGTGGAGCTGTTCCACAAGTTCAACCAGCTCTTCACGCTGATGGACTCGGACCGCTACGAGCAGTCGCTGAAGGAGGCGCCGGACGTCTCCCCGTGGGAGCGCTTCCCGCTGGTGGTGACCAGCCTGGAGCTGCTCAGCCGCACCCGCGAGCACCGCGAGGAGGTCTCGGCCGAGGACGCCTTCTGGGACCTGGTCATCATCGACGAGGCGCACCACCTCAAGGGCGAGAAGGCCTTCGCCGCCGCGAAGGGGCTGGCCGCGAACTCGTGGGGCCTGCTGCTGCTCACCGCCACGCCCATGCAGCTGGACCCTGCGGAGTACCACGGCCTGCTCACCCTCATCGACGCGGCGACCGCGCCGTCCGTGAAGGGCTTCGAGGCGCGGCTCCAGCGCCAGGAGGAGCTGTCCACCGCGGTGCGCGCGTTGATGGAAGGCCAGGACGCGAAGGCCGCCGTGGCCTCGCTGGCGAAGCGCTTCCCGGAGGACGCGCGGCTGCAGACGCTGAAGGACAAGGAGGCGTTGCTTGCGCACCTGGCGGAGACGTACAGCCTGTCGGACCGGCTGGTGCGCAACCGGCGCGCGGTGGTGGGCGGCTTCTCCACGCGCAGGCTCCACCGGCACCCGGTGCAACTCACGCCGGAGGAGCTGAAGGCGCGCGATGCGGCCCTGGCCACGCTGGCGAAGGGCACGCTTCGCGGCGCGCCGCTGGCCAACGTGCTGCGCCGCCTGGAGTCCAGCCCCGCGGCGTTCACGGGCGCGGTGAAGTCCAACCCGGCGCTCAAGGGCGCGGACCTCAAGCTGACCGGCCGCGACGCGAAGCTCATCGCGTTCGTGGGCGTGCTGCGCGGCATCTGGAAGGCGGAGCCGCGCGCGAAGGTGCTCGTGTTCACGGAGAGCCGCGACACGCTGGAGTCGCTCCAGTCGGAGCTGTCGCGCGAGGGCGTGGAGGCGCTGGGCTACCACGGCGACCTGCCGCTCGTGGAGCGCGACCGGCAGGTGGCGCGCTTCCGCGACCCGGAGGGCCCCCAGGTCCTGCTCTGCACGGAGGTGGGCGGCGAGGGCCGCAACTTCCAGTTCGCGCACCACCTGGTCCACTACGACCTGCCGTGGAGCCCCTCCACGGTGGAGCAGCGCATCGGCCGCCTGGACCGCATTGGCCAGACGCACCCGGTGGAGATCCACGTCTTCGACCCCGCGGGCACGCTGGCGTCGGACGTGCTGATGCTGCTGGCGGACGCCGTGGGCGTCTTCGGTGAGACGGTGGGCGGCCTGGACGCGGTGCTGGAGGAGGTGGAGGACCGCATCGCGGACCTGGCCCTGCTGCCCCGCGAGGCGCGCGTCGACTACGCCGCGGAGCTGAAGACCCGCGTGGAGTCCGCGCGTGAGCAGGTGAAGCGCGCGTACGACCCGCTGCTGGACGTGCGCAGCTTCGACAAGCCCGCCGTGGCCCGGCTGGTGGCGCGCGCGCAGGAACGCATGGGCGAGGAACCTCCGGACGAGGACTCCGACGAGGAGGCTCCGCCGCTGGAGGACGGGCTGTGGAGCGTGGCGCGCGACCTGGACGAGCGCCTGGAGGAGACCGTCACGGAGCTGGCGCGCCGCGTGGGCATCGGCGTGGACACCGACGAACAGGTGGAGGCCTTCCAGGTGGCCTTCCAGTTCGGCCACGCGCTCAACGTGGAGGGCCTGCCCGGCATCGACGTGATGCAGGACCGCACCGTGCTGGGCACCTTCTGGCGCGACACCGCCGTGGAGGCGGAGGAGCTGGAGTACTTCGCCACCGGCCACCCGCTGGTGGAGGCGCTCTTCGGCTTCCTCAAGGACGGCCCCTACGGCCGCAGCGGCTTCCGCCACATCGAGAAGCGCTCGGTGAAGAAGCCCGTGCGCGGCCTGGAGCTGCTCTTCCACGTGCAGCTCCCGGAGCCCCAGGACACGTCCCCCGGCGCCCGCGTGCCCAGCCGCCAATTGGCGCGCTTCCTCGCGCGCACCCTCCTGCCCGTCGCCGTGGTGGACGGCCCGCAGGGCCCCGTGGCGGACGCTTCCGTACTCGCGGCTCTGGAATCCGACGGCAAGGCGCTGAAGGGGGATGAGGTCCACCAGGCCTTCCCCGGCTTCGGCGCCTTCGTGGACGCCGCGCTGCCCGTGGCCCAGGCCGCCGCCGAGGCGGAGCTGGCCCGGTCCGCGAAGAAGGCCCGGGCCGCCATCGAGGCGGAGCGCGACGCCGCCGCCCACCGCCTGCGCCTCTCCCTCTCCCACCAGGGCCTGCCCCCGGAAGAGGTGGAGGCCCAGGTTGACGCGGAGCGCCATCACTATGAACGCCTGCTCGGGGCGCTCGCCGGGGCGAAGGTGGCGCTCGACGCGGCCTGCGGCTTCACGCTCAACAAGTGACCAAACAGTCCTGTTGTAATGGAATGGGACACGGGGCGGCTCCGGCCATTTGACCGATTCCCCAATCATCGAGAATCTAGGAGGAAGGCAGCCTCCCCCTCTATGGCCTTCCCCCGTCCCCAACGTCGGCAGCACGAGTCCGGTCAGGCCGCCGTGGAAGCGGCGTTGTGCATGCCGCTGGTGGTGTTCATGGTGCTGGGCTCGCTGCAGCTCTTCATGCTGCTGCAGGGCCGCATCCTGGCGCAGGTGGCGGTGTACCGCGCGGTGCGCGCGGGCAGCCTCAACCACGGCAGCTGCGAGGCGATGACGCACGCGGCGCTGGTGACGATGCTGCCCACGGTGGAGCACACCCGCACGCCCGCGCAGCTGGCCAATGCCTTCGACGAGCGCAAGCGCAACTACCTGCGCGTGCGCGGCTCCAAGGGCACGCTCTTCACCGAAGGGCCCATGGTCGAAATCGTCCGCGAGTCGCCGGACGTGGGCTGGGTGCGCAGCCTCGCGGGCGACGAGGACCTGATGTTCGACGCGCCCACGGACTCGGCGGCGGAGCTGCAGCGGCGCACGCTCGAGATCCGCATGGTGGCCTGGTACTACATGCGCATCCCGTTCGCGGACTGGGTGATGAGCCGCATGTTCCTGGCCCAGTTCCACCTGAAGAACTACACGGACGCGAACCCGCTCAACCCCGCGCAGAAGAAGTCCGACTGGTGGGCGGACACCGACGTGGAGCTGGGGCCGGATGACTGGCCCGGCGGCGATTTGGGCGAGCGGATGCTGCGCTGGAACGCGCAGGGCCACTACCTGTTCCCCATCCAGGTCCACGCGGCCATGCGGATGATGACCCCGGTGAAGGCGTCGAACTTCAATGGAGGTGCCGGATGCAGCCTGCACGGCTTCTGAAGTCCGGCGCGCGCGGTCAGGCGCTGGTGCTGTTCTCGCTGACGTTCCTGCTCCTGACGCTGATGGTGCTGCTCACGCTGGGCTTCGGCATGCGCGCGAAGGAGCGCGTCGAAATCCAGATGGCCGCGGACGCGGCGGCCTACAGCCAGGCGGTGTCCACGGCGCGCACGTTCAACGCCATCGCGGTGATGAACCGCGCGCAGATTGCCCACATGGTGGCCATGGCGGGCACGCAGTCGATGATCAGCTACGGCAGCCAGATGTACGCCGCGCGCAAGTCGTCCCCGTGCCCCCTGCCCGACCCGGCGTGGTCCGGCCTGGACCAGGCGGCGGCCATGCAGACGCTGTCCCTGCAGGGACGCGCGGGCGACATGTTCCGCTCGTCGCTGGCCATCTACAACCACCTCATCGGCACGCACCTGGCGAACCAGGGCCTGACGAACCTCATCGCCAAGCAGGTCAACCCGGAGCTCTTCGCTCCGCCCGAGGGCGCCAACAAGTCGCTGGCGGAGGTGTCTGGCGGCGCGGCGGCCGGCTCCAGCTATGACGACCTGATGCAGCAGGAGAAGACCGGCACGGTGCCGGAGACCTCCGGCGCGGTGATGCCCACCGGCGGCGGCCAGGGCAACGCCACGCGCAACGCCACCATGGGCAGCCTGGGCTGGACCTGGGTGCACAACCGGCCCAGCGGCAGCGCGGGCTTCGGCTCGGGCGCGGCCGCGCACAACCCGGGCTTCCAGCACTACGCCAGCGCGTCCGCGATGGACTCCTCCACGTACACGACCATCTCCGGCCGCAACTCGTGGGCGCACGACCACGGCCGCGCCGTCACGGAGACCTGCCCGGACGGCACCCCCATCACCTCGGTGGCGACGGACGCGTGGGTGATGTCCGACGAGCGCCAGTCCAACGAGGACCAGCACGTCTACGGCGCGAACAGCCCGCCGCCCGGCCAGGGCGAGGAGAACAACACCACCGTGGACGAGCGCCACACGCTGGGCGCCTGCGTGGTGTGCCCCGGCATCTGGCCCTACTCGGTGGGCTTCAACGCGGCGCTCCTGCACGGCAACGCGGATGAGAACGACTACGGCCAGCCCAAGCTGTACGCGATGCTCCTGCGCGACTACGCCAGCGACTCGCGCCGCGCGAAGCCGGATCCGTGGAACCTGCTGTTCACCTTCAAGTTCGCGAACCAGGAGACGGAGTTCGACAACGCCGCGCCGCTGGGCCGCATCCAGCCCACGGGCCGCGAGGACGTGCAGCGCAACCAGGTGGCGCTGGCCGCGGGGCTCGCCTACTACCACCGGCCCCGGCCGGCGGCGGCGGGCGGAGGCTGGGAGGAGCCGCCCAACTTCCTCAACCCCTTCTGGCGCGCCACGCTGGTGAGCACCGAGGGCGCTCGCGACGACAAGCCCGCGAACCGCCTGGACCAGGCGGGCTTCTCCGAGCACGCGGACGCGCTGCGCCGGCTGGACGACGCCGGCTACCGGGGCGCCAGCAGCACGGGCGGGAGGTACTGATGCGCGCGCGCGCTTCCAGGTCGCGCCGGGGACAGGCGCTCGTCGAGACGGCGCTCGGATCCATGGTGTTCGTCACCATCCTGCTCTTCGGCATCTACTTCGCGGAGGTGGGCGCGCTGACGCTCAAGGTGCAGGAGGCCGCCAACTTCGCGCTGTGGGAGGCCACCGGGCACGTGATGCACAACCCGGAGAACGGCGTCTTCCAGCGCTCCAACGCGGAGGCGCTGGCGTCGTCGGAGGCCTCCGGGCGCTACCAGGACTTCGACGGCCGGGCCAGCCAGACGAGCGGCAGGATGACCTTCCAGCTGGCCATCGCGCGCGCCACGCGGGTGCAGGTGGACTGTGAGTCCACGCGCCCCGCGGGCAGCCCCGTGGGCATCCTGGGCACCCGTCCGGAGGACGCGGATCCAGGCTCCGCGGCGCTGGGGCTGGCCATGATCACCCAGTCCGACGGTATCTCCTGCAACGCGTCCACCTCGCTGCGCGCGGAGCGGCTGGGCACCTTCATGGAGCCGGAGTTCTTCAAGGTGTCGCACCGGCTGGCCAGCGACCAGTTCCGCGTGTGCGCCGCCGGGCGCGCGTCCGGCGGGCGCTGCACGCGGCGCTTCTTCATGCTGCTGGACGACTGGGGCCTGGCGGGCGTGGCGGAGGGGCGCGAGTGCCCGCTCAGCACCAACACCGGCGGCCCCTGCGCGAACGTGGACTACTACGGCTGGGCGGAGCGGGTGTACCGCGAGAACGGCGGCGGCGGGAACGCCGGCACCGCGCTGATGGCGGGCGTGGGCGCGGAGGGCGCCGTGAACGAGGACCAGTTCTTCATGAGCTTCCGCGGCGCGGAGAGCAACTACGAGCAGAGCATCGGCGCGTCGCACGCGGGCAACCAGACCGTCTGGGAGACGACCCCCTTCGTGGCGCCCAACGTCACGCCCAACTACCGGAGCGAGGGCCGGCGCAACAAGTGGCTGGGAGGCGTGCCGCATTGAGCCGGGCCGGTGTGCGCGGGCGCGTGGGGGGCGGAGCGCTGGCGCTGCTGGTGGCGCTGTCCGCCGGGGCCCAGGCCCGTGACGCGGGCGTGCCGGACGCGGGCGCACCGGACGCGGGCCTGGCGGAAGCGCCGCGCTTCGCGTGGCCCCGGCTGCAGGTCATCGCGCACGTGGAGTCCAGCGACATCGTGGAGGCGGGCGGCATCCCCGTGGCGCTGCGCGCGGTGCACGTGAAGGAGAACATCCGGGAGCTGGTGCAGCGCTTCGCGGACGCGTTCCGCGACGGCGGGCTCTACGTGCCGCCCGGAAAGGAGCAGGCGCAGTACGCGAACAACGCGGCCATGCTCACCGCGTTGGATCCGAAGCGACGCATCACCTACACGGTGGTGATGATGCCGCAGCAGGACGGCACCACCACGCTGTACCTGGGCGAGGCGAACCACGCGCTGGCGCGTCCGCCGGAGGTCGCGGGGGACTTCGCGCCGCTGCCGCCTCGCGCGAACGGCGTGCTGCGCGTGAACGCGGAAGGGTCGCGCACGCTCACGTTCCAGGTGCCGCTCACGGGGCCGGAGGTCCAGGCCTTCTACGACGACGCGCTGGCGAAGGCCGGGTGGAAGCGCGGCGACGAGGCCGGGCTGTACTCACGGCCCGGCGCGGAGCTGCGGCTCACGCACCAGCCCGGCAAGGACGGGCAGCGCGGCGTGGTGCTCGTGTACCAACAGCGTGCGCGCTGATCAGGCGCGCAGCTTCTCGCGCAGCGCCTTCGCGCGGCCCTGCATGTCGGGGTCCAGGCCGGTGAGCTCGATGGACTTCAGCCGCTGATCCAGGCTCTTGGGCAGCTTCTTCTGCAGCGTGCCCGCCTCCTGGAGCGCCTCCAGCTTCGCCAGCGCCTTGTCCACGATGCGCTCGCGCGGGTGGTCCAGCAGGCTGTCGAGGAAGTACGCGTCCTCGGGCATGTCCGGGTACTTCTCCAGGTAGTCGACGACGCCCTTCACCCAGTCCGCGCGCGTCTCCGACTCCTGCACCTTGCGCAGCGCGTCCTTCTGGGCCTTGCGCTTGCCTTCGGGGTCGAACGTCTTCGCCAGGCCTTCGGGCAGCTCGCCGCCGGTGAAGAGGGCGTCCGCCGCCGTCTTGTATTTCTGGTAGCTGGCACTGCGCTCCAGCTTCTGCTGCGCCGGGTCATCCTGGCGCGAGTGGTACTTGCTCTTGCCGCGCTGCGCGTCCAGCTCGCGGTAGGACTTGTTGCGCTTGCCGGTGAAGCCACCACCGTCGTTGTCGTCTCGGGCCATCTTCATCTCCCCTTGCGGGCGCGCCACAGCGCCGCCAGTCCCCGCCGGACGAGGGTGCGCACCTGCGCCAGCTCCTCGGGGGCGAGGGGGTGCTCCTCGTCCTGCTCCGCCTCGAACAGCGCTTCCGTCACGTATTCCTGGAGGGTGTCCGGCGCGGGCGGCGCATCCGGTTCCCTGTCCAGGGCCCTGGCATCCACGGCCCCGAGCCCCGGCGGCCAGCCCAGCTCCAGCATGGCGTGCAGCTCGAAGAGCAGGTGGCGGGCGACCCCGTAACCTTCATCCGTGAGGCCAGCGGCGTCAAGCGCACCCAGCAAGCCGTCCTGCCGGTTCTCATAGGCATGCATCAGCCGCGTGCGCGCCTTGTCGTCGTCCTCCAGATAACGCCAGGCCGCCTCCACGAATTCGCCCGAGGGCTCGCCGGGATGGAAGGGCGCGGGCGGCTGCAGCCGCTCCTTCTTGGGGCGCGGCGGGCGGGGGCCGTCATCCAGCCGCACCTCCTTGCCCTCCAGCACCAGGTCCCAGAGGCCCAGCAGGTTCTGGTACAGGCGGCGCGCCAGGTCGGGGTCCCGGAAGCGGGGCTCCCCGTCGAAGAGGGTGGGAATCACCTCGGTGTGGTCGGCGCCGTCCGCGCGCGCCTCGCGCATGCGCTCGAGCACGGCGGCGGTGTCGCAGGGACTGCCGGCCAGCTCCAGCAGTCCGTCGAGCGTCTGTACACCCTCGAACTGGCGGACGAAGTCGGGGGCTCGGTTCTTGGAGCGGCTCATCGTGAAATGGACGGTAGGCACAAGGCGGGCATCCGCGCACGGGGCATTCACGCCGGACGGCGCGGCTTCCGTTTCGGGCCGGGCGCCCCTACTCTGCGGCAGTCATGGCCGTGGAACCTTCGTCCGACTCCCTGAAATCCGCGATGCAGGAACTCTATCGCGCGCGCGCGGTGGAGGGTCCCCTGGGGGAGAACGGCCTGCGCACCGTCTGGCACCTGTCTCCCCAGGGCGCGGAGCTGATGTCGCTGGTGGACGAGGACGGCCGGGTGCGCCGCCAGGAGCTCACGCTGCTGGATGAGCACTGCATCTGGGCCAGCGGCCAGGGCGTGCGCACGGGCCGGGTGGAGGGCGGCGAGGCACGCCCCGTCTCCACGGAGGTTCGCGCGGACCCGGAGCTGGTGCCGCAGCGGCTGGTGCGCGCCGCGCAGGCCCTCGCCACCTACGCGGGGCAGGACCGTTACATCCTGCACATGCAGCGCGTGCTGGCCCTGGCGCGCGAGGGGCTGGAGATGTCCAGCGTCACGACGCCGGAGCTGATGGGCCGGGACCCTGGCGCGACGCGGGACACCGTGCCCACCCGGACCGTGACCTTCACGCCGGTGGCGCCGACGCCCAGGGAGGCCGCCCCCGCCGCCGCGCCGGAGCCCGGGCCGCAAGCCGCCCCGGCGCCGCGGGAGGAGCCGGAGCCGCCCGTGCTGCGCTACGGCCAGCCGCTGCCCAACGAGGTCCTGCCTCCGGTGGTGCGCCGCTCGGAGGGGCTCGTGATGGTGGCCGTATTTGGCGTTGCCGTCGTGGTCGGGCTCTTCATCCTGTACGTGCTGATGCGGGGAAGCTGAGGCGCACGGGCGAGTGCTCGCCCATCAGGTGCGTCACGTCCGCGTCGGTGGGCACGGGGCCGGTGGACGTGCGGCGTCCGGCGGTGACGCGCTCCGGGCCCAGCGTCGTGTGCAGCGGATGCGCGTCCAGCACCAGCAGGACGGCCACCGCGACGGTGAGCACCAGGCCGCCCACCCACTCCAGCGCGCGCGTGCGCCGGGCCTCGCGCGCGCGGTACGTCGTCAGCCAGGTGATGCCCAGCACCAGCAGGCAGGAGAAGCAGCTCCAGCGCACCGTGCGCAGCCGCGCCGCCTGCGCCATGCCCTCCGCCATCAGGTCGGGACGCAGCGCGCCCGGGGCCCGTGACAGTCGCGACAGCAGCGTGAAGAGCTGGTGCGCCTCCAGCGTGCCCACCACCGCCATGCCCGCCAGCGCCGCGGACACCAGGCTGCCCAGCAGCAGGCTGCGGCGCGTGTTGTCGTCCTGACCCGCGCTTGCGCGGCTGAGGCGCGCCATGCCCAGCGCCACCGACAGCGCGCCCAGCAGCACCGCGCTCGTCCAGGCGCCGAGCAGCCGGGGAGCCATCGCCTTGCCCATCCCCGACGTCAGCGCGACGCCCGCGTCGGTGGCGGACACGAAGGGCAGCGCCGCCTGCATCTGCTCCAGCAGCACCTCCGTGCCCAGCAGGCCCAGCGTCCAGGGCACCGTCGCCATGCCCACCATGACCGCCAGTGGCACCGTGCGGCCCAGCAGCGTGGACCCCGCCGCGAAGGTGAGCAGCGGCACCTCCACCAGCAGCGCGAACCCCAGCAGCACCGCGAAGGGCCCCGCGGAGGTCACCACGCTCAACAGGCCGGAGGGACTGCCCAGCAACGCGGGCAGCGTGCCCCCCAACACGCACACCGTGGCGGGGACGGCCAGCGCCACGACGAACAGTCCGGGCGCGACGTGGGGTCTCACTGGAACAAGCATTTCCAGTAAGAATAGGGTGTCATCGATTCCTGGTAATTCAGACGGGGGGACGACCCACGAGCCAGTACACGACAGAGCAGGCGGCGCCGGCGATGGGAGCCAGCACGATTCCCCAGAGGAGTGTCTGGCTGCAGTCAGGACCGTCGCAGCCGATGCGGCCGTAGGCGAGCACGCCGCCCGCGAGCATGGGCACGTGCATGCCGGCGATGAACAGGCCCAGCCCGCGCAGCACGAGCCCCCGGTACCAGGGCCGCGTCCACAGCCGGAAGACGAGCGGGACGAGGACGAGCGTGACGGTGAAGGACGCGGCCAGCGCGAAGTGCCGGGCGGCCACCGCGACGCAGGCGCCCGCGGCCAGCAGCAGGGCAGGCACCAGCAGAAGCGCGTTGAGCGACAGCGGCTCTCGTTCGCGGGGCGGCGGCGTCGGAGGCATGGCCAGGGCGGAAGGGTCGCAGGGCGTGCCCGGCCGCGCAAGGCCGGGAATGGGGGCACGGCGCGAGCGGACACCGGCCCCGGGTCGGAGGGCATGGCCCTCCAGGTCATGGGCCTCCCGGCCGGACCCTCGCGCCCGGTGCACGCCCAACTGGTCCGACAGTCGGACCAGTTCAGGCGGTGCGTGCGGAAGGGGGGCGGTCCCGCCACGCGCCCAACTGGTCCGACAGTCGGACCAGTTCAAGCGGTGCGTGCGGACGGGGCCAGTCCCAACTGGTCCGACAGTCGGACCAGTTCAGGCGGTGCGTGCGGATGGAGTGGGCCCGGCGCGCTCCCAACTGGTCCGACAGTCGGACCAGTTCAGGCGGTGCGTGCGGACGGAGCGGGCCCGAGGCGTTCCCAACTGGTCCGACAATCGGACCAGTTCAGGCAGTGCGTGCGGACGGGGCCAGTCCCAACTGGTCCGATAGTCAGACCAGTTCAGGCGGTGCGTGCGGCCAGGGCGGTCCTCCCACGCTCGCGCCGTCCCGACCGTGGGGCGGCATGGCGCATGCTCAGGCGGCGACGGCGCCTTCGCCCAGGAGCCGCGCGTAGCGGCCGCGCAGCGCGAGCAACTGCTCGTGCGTGCCGGCCTCCACCACCTGTCCGCCCTCCACCACGGCGATGAGGTCCGCGTCGCGCACGGTGCTCAGGCGGTGCGCGATGACCAGCACCGTGCGGCCCTTCATCAGCGCCTGGAGCCCCGCGCCCACCGCCGCCTCACTGGTGGCGTCCAGGGCGCTCGTGGGCTCATCCAGCAGCAGCAGGGAGGGGCGGCACAGGAAGGCTCGCGCCAGGGCCAGCCGCTGGCGTTGTCCGCCGGACAGCCGGCTGCCCCGCTCGCCCACGGGCTCATCCAGGCCGCCGGGCAGCGCGCGCACGAAGTCCTCCGCGTGCGCCAGCCGCAGCGCCTCCCACAGCGCGTCGTCCGTCGCGTCCGGCTGGCCCAGGCGCAGGTTGTGGCGCACGGTGCCGGAGAAGAGCACCGGCTCCTGCGGCACCCACGCCACCTGGCCGCGCACGCTGGACGCCTTCAGCGAGGACAGCGGCAGGCCGTCCCACTTCACCTCGCCGCCGCTGGGGGGCAGGAAGCCCAGCAGCACGGAGAACAGCGTCGTCTTGCCCGCGCCGGACGGGCCCACCAGCGCCACGCGCGAGCCCGCGGCAATCGTCAGGTCCACGCCCTTGAGCGCTTCCCGGCCGTCCGCGTAGGTGGCGCGCACGCCGGACAGCTCCAGGGCGCGAGACAGGGGCGGAGCCTCCGCGCCCACGTCCGGCGGCACCGGCGCGTCCGCGAGCGCGAAGAGGCGCTCCGCCGCCGCCAGCCCCGTCAGCACCTGGGACAGCGTGCCGCTCAGCGACTTCACCGGCTGGTAGAGCAGCAGCGCCGCCGCCATGAAGGACAGCAGCCGCCCCGCCAGCGACGGATCCATGGACACCGCGCGGGCGCCCCACGCCACCGCCGCCGCCACGCCCACGATGCCCAAGAGCTCCACCGTGGGGCTGAACGCGCCGCGGATGAAGAGCGAGCGGCGCATCTCCGACAGGTACGCCTCCGCCTCCTGGTCGAAGGACTCCAGCGCGCGCGGCACCGTGCCGTAGGCCTGCACCACCGGGAGGTTCTGGAGCTGCTCGGCGGTGATGGCGCTGAGCGCGCCCAGGTTCGCCTGCGAGCGGGTCGCCACCTTCTTCAGCGAACGCGCGAACCGGTTCACCGGCAACACCGTCACCGGCACGACGACGAACGTGAAGAGAAAGAGTTTCGCGTCGATGAGGAAGCAGGTCGCCAGCAGTGAGACGATCTGCAGCCCATCCCTTACGTACGATGACAAGGCCTGGGTGACGGAGAACTCCACCAGGGGTACGTCCGAGGTGAACCGGGAGACAAGTTCTCCCGAGTGCCGCTGCTCGAAGAAAGAAGGCGGCTGGGCGAGCAGGCGGCCGTAGAGAAAGCCCCTCAGGTCGGCCATCACACGCTGGCCCAAGCGCTGCATCAGGCCGCCCTGGAGGAACTGGGCGGTGGCCTTCACCAGCGCCACCGCGACCACCAGCAGGGGCAGGCGGGACAGCAGGGCTTCCGGTGACAGGGTCATCCCCGCGACGGTGACGGGGGCGCCGGTGAGGACGGCGCGCAGCAGCGGTCCGACGATCCAGGCGTACGCGGCGGTAGCGGCCGCGGCGGTGAGCGAGGCCAGCGTGCCCGCGAGGAGCAACCGGCGGTACGGGCTCAGGTAGCCCAGGAGCCGGCGATAGACGTGCGCGGAGGGACGGGGGGCCACGGGAGGGGGCGCACTCTGTCACCGAGGCGACGGTGGCGTCCAAGCCAAAGGGACATGGGAAGCGGGCGTGCATGGCCGCCTGCCCCACGGCCGGTCAGGGAGCGCTCGCGCCCGCCTGCGTTGCCGCATCCCACACATGCGGACAGCTTGAGAGGCGCCATGGAAACCAACTCCGAGAAAGAAGTCCTGTTCAATCCCGGCTGCGAGTCGGTCGTGGATGATGAAGAGCGCCGCCGTCTGCTCTGGCTGATGGCCGAGTACTTCCGCACCATCGGTTACTCGGACATCAAGGCCCGGCTCCCTGGCTTCATGCCGCCGCCCGTGCTCTCCGGCACCATCGAGGATCACCGGCCGGACTTCACCTGCCGCCAGTCCGACTCCGCCCGCACGCCCATCATCCTGGAGATCGTCACCCCGGGCATGGTGGATGATCCGACCGCGGAGAACCGCTGGAGCCTCCTGGCCAGCGCCGCGAAGCTCTACAACGCGGAGCTGCACTTCGTGGTCCCCAAGTGGTCCATCAACGGCCCCGTGGACCCGGCCCTCAAGCGCCGGCTCGCTCGCATGGAGCTGACCGTGAACCGCGTCTGGACCGTGTAAGCACGGCTCACTGCCGCACGGAGGGTTGGACCGGGCCTGGATTGCTGGCGAGTTTCGCTGCGTTATAGTGACTCCGATTCTCTACGCAGCTTGAAAACGCCAGCAATTTCCAGGGGTTCGATTCAATGGCAGGGGCCGCAGGGCAGAAGCGCGACTACTACGAGGTCCTGGGCGTCCAGAAGAATGTCTCGGCGCAGGACCTGAAGAGCGCGTTCCGGAAGGTCGCGTTGCAGTACCACCCGGACCGCAACCCCGGGAACCACGAGGCCGAGGAGAAGTTCAAGGAGGCCTCGGAAGCCTATGAGGTCCTGAGCGATCCGGACCGGCGCACGAAGTACGACCGCTTCGGACACGCGGGCAACCCCTTCGGGGACGCGGGCGGCGGCTTCCAGGGCGTCAACATCAACGACATCTTCGGAGAGATCTTCGGCGACATCTTCGGGGGTGGCGGCGGGCGTGGCCGGCAGCGCAACAGCCGGGGCGCGGACCTGCGCTACAACCTGGAGATCAGCTTCGAGGAGGCCGCGTTCGGCTGCCGTCCGAAGGTGACCATCCCCCGTCCGAAGAAGTGCGACACCTGCTCCGGCTCCGGCAGCAAGAGCGGCGCGGCCCCCCGGCCCTGCGCGGCGTGCGGCGGCAGCGGGGAGCTGCGCTACTCGCAGGGCTTCTTCGCGGTGTCGCGGCCGTGCGGTGACTGCGGCGGCTCGGGCGCCACCATCCCGGATCCGTGCGGCAAGTGCCGGGGCTCCGGGAAGATTCCGTCCGAAGAGGTCATCGAGGTCGCCATCCCGGGCGGCGTGGACAACGGCACGCGCGTGCGGCTGGGCGGCATGGGCGAGCCGGGTGACCGGGGCGGGCCTCCGGGCGACCTGTACGTGACGGTCATCGTGCGCGAGCACCCGCTCTTCCAGCGCGAGGAGTACGAGGTCTTCTGCGAGGTGCCGGTGTCCTTCACGCAGGCGGCGCTGGGCGCGAAGATCGACGTGCCCACGCTGGACGGCAAGGTGAAGATGACCATCCCGCAGGGGACCCAGTCCGGGAAGGTGTTCCGGCTGCGCGGCAAGGGCATCCCGCACCTGCACAGCCAGCAGCGGGGCGACCAGCACGTGCGCGTCATCATCGAAACGCCCACGGAGCTGACGTCCAAGCAGCGCGAGCTGCTGGAGCGCTTCGCGGAGGTGTCCGGCGAGGAGACCCATCCCCAGTCGAAGACCTTCTTCGACAAGGTGAAGGAGCTCTTCGGCTAGGAGGCCGGGCGTGCGTCCGGGGCCGCGCGAAGGCGTGGCTCCGGGGCCGCACGCGGTGGGGGAGGGGAGCCAGCTCCCCCTCGGTGACGCACGCGGGCACGCGCGGTGCACTGAAGCGGACGTTCCAGGGGAATCTTCCCCCCGCTCAAGTGTCGACGGAGCCGCACCCGCGCTGCTATGCACCTCGCCATGGAAGTCCTCTCCGCATCGCGCCGCGCGCTCGTCGCCGCGCTGGCCCTGACGTTGACCGCCTGCCCCAAGTCGCCCTCCCGCACCGACAGCCGGGACGACACCTCCGGGGGGGACACCACCCAGAACAACCGCCCGCGCGTGGAGGCGAAGCAGGACGCCACCGCGAACGCCGCGCTCGCGCAGGCCCGCACGCAGGCGCAGTCGAACCCGGACAAGAAGCAGGCCGCGGAGGCCTACCTGTCCGTGCGCAAGGCGTACCCCGCCACCACCGCCGGCCAGGACGCGCTCTACAACGCGGGCGTCCTCTACTTCGAGGCGAAGGACTACGCGAACGCGCGCAAGGCCTTCAACGAGCTGCTCTTCGAGAACCCCCTCTACGCCCAGGCCGAGGACGCCAAGCACAAGCTGGCCGTCTCCGCCATGGAGGTGGGCGCCTACCGCGACGCGTACCAGACGCTCACCAGCCTGGCGGAGCGCGCGTCCGGGGAGGAGAAGGAGCAGCTCTTGAAGGAGGCCGCGCGCGCGGCGGAGGGCGCGGGCCTTTACTCGCAGGCGCTGTCGTCCGCGGTGAAGGAAGCCGGCGACGCGCAGACGCCGGAGGAGAAGACGGCGGCGGTGCAGAAGGTGGAGCAGTTGGTGGAGGGCCGCGCCAGCTTCCTGGACATCGCGCGCGTGCAGGAGGGGCTGTCCCCGTCCAACCCCGCGTGGCCGGTGCTCCAGTTCAAGCTGGCGCGCATCTACTACCACCTGCGTGACTGGACCCGCCTGGAGGAGACGCTCCAGACGTACCTGCGTGAGGCGCCCAACAGCGCCTTCGCGCCGCAGGCGAAGGACCTGCTCGCGCGCGCCACCCGCCGCGTGGAGGTGCGTCCGCGCACGGTGGCGGTGCTGCTGCCCATGACGGGCCGCTACCAGCCCATCGGTGAGGCGGTGCTGCGCGGCGTGAAGCTGGCGCTGCAGGGCAGCGACATCGAGCTGGTGGTGAAGGACACGCAGGGCGACGTCAACAAGACGGGCACCGCGATGGAGCAGCTCGCGTTCGACGACGGCGCCATCGCGGCGCTGGGGCCGCTGCTGGTGGACGACACCAAGCGCGCGGCGCTGCTGGCCGAAGAGCTCCAGGTGCCGCTGCTGACGCTGAGCCGTCAGGAGGGCATCACGGACATCGGCCCGTACGTCTTCCGCAACATGCTGACGAACTCCGCGCAGGCGCGCGCCATCGCGGACTACGCGATGAACGTGAAGGGCTACAAGCGCTTCGCGGTGCTCTACCCGAACATCCCCTACGGCGTGGAGCTGGCGAACGAGTTCTGGGACGACGTGGTGTCGCGCGGTGGCGCGGTGCGCGGCGCGGAGTCCTACTCCTACGACCAGACGACGTTCACCGGCGAGGCCAAGCGCCTGGTGGGCCGCTACTACCTGGAGGACCGCGGCGACTGGGCGGAGGCCGTGCGCGACGTGCAGGGTGAGAAGATCACGGACGCGTACCGCCGCCGCAAGGCGATGGAGAAGGCGAAGAGCGGCGTGGAACCCATCATCGACTTCGAGGGCCTCTTCATCCCGGACGACTGGCGCCGGGTGAGCCTGGTGACGCCCGCGCTCGCGGTGGAGGACATCGTCACCAACGCGTGCGACCCGCGCGACCTGGAGCGCATCCGCAAGACGACGGGCAAGAAGGACCTGAAGACCGTCACGCTCTTCGGCACCAACCAGTGGTCCAGCCCCAAGGGCCGCTCGGGCCTGCCGGAGCTGCTGGAGCGCGGCGGCAAGTTCGTCACCTGCTCGGTGTACGTGGACGGCTTCTTCGTGGACTCGCAGCGCCCCGCGACGCAGAAGTTCGTGAAGACCTACCGCGACGCGTACAGGGAGCTGGGCCGTGACCCGGGCCTGCTGGAGGCCATCGGCTACGACTCGGCGCGCATGGTGCGGCAGGTCATCGACAAGCAGCGTCCCAACTCGCGCGCGGCGATGCGCGAGGCGCTGGCGGGGCTGAAGGACTTCGACGGCGCCACGGGCCGCACGTCGTTCAACGACAAGCGGGAAGCGGACAAGCAGCTGTTCCTCCTGTCCGTGGACAGCAAGGGCGTGAACGAGATCAACGTGGAGAAGGAGAAGGCCGCCGTCCGCGGCTCGGGTTCATGAGCCTGCGTACCGGGGGCTTCGTCCTCGCGGGCGCGCTTGCGCTCACGGGCTGCGCGCACACGGCCGCGGGTCTGTCTCCGGACACGGCGACGCGGCTGGCGTCCACGCCCGGAGGCTTCCTCTCCGGCGCGGTGGAGGGCTTCGACGGGGAGCCCGCCGTCCTCAACCGCAAGGACTTCATCTGGGCGCTGGACTTCGCGCCGAGCGGCCACCGCGTGGCGTACACGCGCCTGGGCGACAAGGCGTACCACGTGTCCATCTGGGACCTGGCGCCCTCCGCCTCGAAGGCGGGTGACGCTGGCGCGCCGGTGATGCTCGCGGATCCGCAGGTCAACGTTCAGCAGTACGACCTGGAGGGCGTGGCCTTCTCACCGGACGGCGCGAGGGTGGCCACGGTGAGCCGCAGCGGCGCGGTGCAGCTCTTCGACGCGACGACGGGCGCGCAGGTGGGGGCGCTCGCCACGGAGGAGCCGCTGGTGTCGGTGGCCTTCCATCCGGATGGCCGGTGGCTGGCGGTGGGCAGCGCGCAGGGGCTGGTGTCCCTGCTGTCCGTGCCGGAGCTGACGTTCGGCGCGGAGGCGCGGCTGCACATGGGGCCGGTGAGCGCGCTGGCGTTCGCGGCGGACGGGACGCTGTACTCGGGCGGCTGGGACAAGCACGTGCGCGCGTCGGACACGCCGGAGCAGGCGCTCAAGCCGGACGTGGCGCGCACGCACTTCGAGCGGCGCGGCGGCTTCGCGGCGGTGCAGGGGCGCGTGGACAGCGGGCCGCCGGTGGTGCTGGCGCTGGACTCGCGCACGCCGGTGGTGGTGCTCACCACCGCGGCGGCGGCGGCGTCCGGCATCGACGTGGCGTTCCTGAAGGACACCGTCACCGTGCCGGGCGCGCTGGGCAACACCGTGGCGCGGCTGGCGCGCGGACGCACGCTGCGCTTCAAGGCCATGACGCTGCCGGGCGTGGACGTGGCGGTGTGCGACGCGTGCGTGCCGCAGGGCAGCCAGGGCGTGCTGGGCGCGCCCTTCAGCGAGCGCGTGGACACGGTCTTCGACGAGACGACGGCGGAGGCGGTGCTCACGCTCAAGGGCGGCCCGCCGGAAGGGGCTCCTTCCGGGACGGCGCGAGCGCTCACGCCGCGCCTGGACTTCACCTTCCCGGCGCATGTCAACGACGTCACCGTGGACGCGCGCGGCCAGCGCCTGGGCGTGGCCTTCAGCCAGGAGAAGGCGGAGCGCAACCGCACCGTCTACGAGCGCGAGCGCAAGGGCATCGAGGAGCCCCAGGGCCCGTGGAACGCGGGCGCACTGGTGAACGCGGCCTCCGGCCAGGTGCTGCACAAGTGGGAGCTGCACCACGGCGTGGTGTCCACCGCGGCCATCTCCCCGGATGGGCGCTCGCTGGCGACGGGCGGGTGGGACCGGCGCGTGTACCTCTTCGTCGACGGCGCGCCGGAAGCGAAGGGCGAGCTGGAGTTCGGCTGGTCCGTGCGGCGCGTGCGCTTCGCGCCGGATGGGCGCCAGGTGGGCGTGGCCGCGTGGACGCCGCAGAAGGCCACCGGCAGCCAGGAGAGCGACCCGGCGGCGGTGGTGGTGGGCGTGCGCTACGCGTCTCCCACGGTGGAGCCGCGAGCGGCTCCGGCCGCTCCGGCGGCTCAGTAGTTGAGGAACACGGCGTTCCTGGGAACGCCGCGCCGGGCCAGCTGGGCCATCACGTCCTGCACCATGTCGGACGGGCCGCACACGAAGGCGATGGCCTGCTCCAGCCGCTCCTCGCCCAGGTGGGCCTGCACGTAGCCGACAAGGCCCTGCCAGCCGCTGGCGCCGGGGCGGCTCACGGTGCACAGCACGCGCACGCCGTCCGCCTGCCATTGCTCCAGCTCATGCTGGTACGCGAAGCCGCCCGCCGTGCGCGCGCCGAAGTACAGCGTCACCTGGCCATATGCGCCGCGCTCCTGTCGCACGGCGGCGATGACGGGGCGGATGGCGGAGATGCCGGAGCCGCTGGCGAACAGCAGCAGGTCGCGGCCGCGCGCCTTCTCCATGGGGAAGCCGGGGCCCTCCGGACGCTTCACCTCCACGCTCGCGCCCACGGGCAGGCGCAGCAGCGCGGCGGGCAGCGAGCCGTCGTCCTTGAGCAGGAACTCCCACCGCGTGCCATGGGGGGCCGGCGGCGAGGCGATGGCGAACATGCCCGGCTCCCCACCGGGAAGGCGCAGCTGGACGTACTGCCCCGGGTGGGCGTGCGAGCCCACCAGCGGCGTCCCGCCGATGTCGAGCACCCAGTCGGTGAGTCCATCCGCCGCGGGCTTCCGGGCGGTGACGGTGGCGGTGTGCCAGTCGCTCATGGGTGGCTTTCTAACCGGTCCTCCTGGCGCGTGCCTCCCCCTGCTAGAGTCGGCCCCGTGAAGACCGTTTTCTGGCTGTTCATGTTCCTGGTCGGCCTGGCCGGCGTGGTGATTCCGCTCACGTACCTGTACACGGCCAGCAAGCTGCCGCGTCTGGAGAGCGAGTTCGACGTCGAGAGCCAGCTGCGCCACCGCATCGAGGGCGACCGGATGAGCGTGCTGGCCGGCCGGATGGACCAGGGCGGCCGGGAGCGCGCGGCGGTGACCTTCACGCGGCCGGACTTCTCGCGGATGCCCAAGGACCTGGTGGCGCTCTACATCCGCCAGATGGACTGCCCCACGTACTTCCAGACGCCGCGCGAGGACGGCCGCGCGTGGGCGTGGCGCCTGTTCGCCGGCGTGACGCTGGGCACGGCGCCTCCCGGGGACGGCTCCTGCGAGCGCCACCTGGCCATGCGCATCGCGCGGCAGATTGGCATCGAGGGCGAGCTGCCGCTGTCCGTGGCGGCGCACCGGCTGCACGCCTTCTTCCAGAAGGACCAGCTCGTCGCCTACGACCTGTCCACCATCCGCTTCGAGCGCGGCGTCATCGGCGTGGAGGACGCGGCCCGCAAGCTCTTCGGCCGGGAGCTGGGCGAGCTCCAGTTGTCGGAGCTGGCGGAGCTGCAGCTCGCGCTGCCGCCGTACGGGTTCTACGGCGACCTCAAGGCCTGCAAGAACGCGAGCCTCATCCGGCAGAACCGCGACCTGCTGCTGCAGGACCTGGCGGGCTACGCGCTGGTGAGCGAGGAGCGCGCGCGCAACGCCATCGCGCAGCCGGTGGCGTGCCTGTCGGTGAAGTAGCGGGCCGTCCTCAGCGCCGCACCTCCGCGGGGACCTGCGCAAGCCAGCCCACCTCCAGCGCGCCCCACAGGCCCAGCAGGATGGCCTCCGCGGCGTCGTGGCGCAGCGAGGTGGGGCGGGGCGCGTGGGACCAGTCGATGACCCGCCGCGCGAGTCCATCCGCGGCGTCCTTCGCCAGTGCGCCGCTGCGCTGCTCGCGCGCGTAGAGCAGCCGGTGGCGCCAGTCCTCGGCGGCCACGCGCAGCACGGGCAGGGCGCGGCGCAGGGCCTCGCGCTCCCAGACGTCCGCGATGGGGCCACCGCCCTCCAGCACGAGCCACGCGAGCGGGGACGCGTCCTGGAGCACGGCGGGCACCGCGCGCTTGAGCCGCGCGTGCGTGCCGAAGTTCTGCGAGCGGTACCACTGCAGCCGCCCGTCCGCGCCGAAGCGCGCGAGCCCGCTGCGCAGTCCCAGGTCCACCGCGAGCAGCGCAGGACCTGGGGGCGCGGTCATGGCGGCGGGAGGGCTAGAGCGCTTCCTGCTTCACGTCGTTGAGGTCCTTCACGATGCGAAGCCGGTCCGCGGCGGTGGATTCCTCGGCGTCCTGCTGGAGCTGATAGAGGAACCCGACGAAGCGCTTTCGTTCCGCCTCGCCCAGCCGGGTGTTGTTCTTGATCCGGGCCGCGACCGAGCGGATCTCCGCCAGCAGTTCCTCCTCGGACGGAGTCCGGTTGCCACGGGGCACCGAGCGGCCCGTCCCGGAAGGCGTGGCCTTCGCCGCGACCTTGGGGCCAGGCTCCGCCTGCTTCGGCGGGGCCTCCGCGACAGGCGCGGGCGGAGTGGCCGCTTCCTGCGCGGGCGCGGGTTCGAACTTCGGCGCGGGAGGCAGCGGCGCGGGTTCGAGCTTCGGCGCGGGAGGCGGCGCCGCGACGGCGACGACGGGCGGAGGCGTCTCACCGCCACGGCGCGTGGCGACGACGACGCCCACGGCGGTGAGCAGCACGGCCGCGCCCAAGGCGATGGGCACGAAGCGCCGCAGCGACGGGGGCTCTTCCTGCGGCACCATCAGGTCCTCGGGCGGGACCGGCGGCGGAACCTGGGTGGTGGGGCGGCGCGCGTCCACGTCGCTGACGGCGACGGCGGGGGCCGGCTTGGGCGGCGCGGGCTCGACAGGGGCGGGCGCGGTGGGGTTGGTGCGCGTGGCGCGCAGGGTGCGGCGCAGCTTGGCCAGGTGCTGACGCAGGACATCCGCGGAGTTGGGGCGCGTCTCCGGGTCCTTGGTGAGCATCTGCAGGATGAAGGCGTCCACGGCGGGCGGCAGGTCGGGGACGAACTCCGACGGCCGGGGAGGGCGGGCCTCCACGTGCTTCATGAGCAGGTCCACCGGGGAGCTGCCGATGAAGGGCAGCCGGCCGGTGATGATCTCGAAGGTGACGACGCCCATGGCGTACAGGTCCGTCATGGGGCCCACGGACTGGCCGCGGGCCTGCTCGGGCGCCATGTACTCCGGGGTGCCGACGACCATGTCGGTGCGCGTCTGCGCGGTGCGGCCGGTGGGGCCCTCGCCGCGCTTGGCGAGCCCGAAGTCCAGCAGCTTCACGTAGCGCGAGCCGTCCGGCTGGCGCACGAGGAAGATGTTGCTGGGCTTGAGGTCGCGGTGCACCACGCCCGCACCGTGCGCGGCGCCCAGGGCGGCGAGCACTTCATCCAGGAGGGACAGCGCCTCCGGGACGGGGATGCGGCCCTTCTCCGCGAGGATGGCGTCGAGCGGCTGGCCTTCGAGGTACTCCATGACGATGTACTGGCGACCGTCGGGGAGCTGGCCGAAGCCGAAGATGTCGATGATGCCGCGGTGGCGGATGGCGTTGACGGCGCGGGCCTCCGCGAGGAGGCGGGCCACCTGTTCGGACGAGTGCGCCAGTTCGGGGCGCAGCACCTTCACGGCGACGCGCTTGCCGATGAGGGGCTGGATGCCGTCGTAGACGAGCCCCATGCCGCCGACGCCGATGCGTGAGCGCAGTTCGTACTCGCCCAGCTTCAGGCCGATGAGGGGATCGGAGAGGGCGGAGGCTTCGTTACCGGAGTGCTCCACGATGACCTTCGGTTCCGGTGGAGTCGGCTGGAACGACGACAGCACGACGGTGCCATCGCGAGGGCACACCGCCGTCTCGGACGGAACGGTGAGGCCGCAGGTTTCGCAGATCAGCTCGGATGACATCTCCACCGCGGGAGAGCGTAACAGGTGAAATCCCGGGAAGCGAAGTCACGGCCCGTGGATGCAGGGCAAGCAAACAGGCACCTGCCCCCGGGTCTCGTTTTCTCACCCGCCGCTGTCCAGCAGCAGGCGATGCAGTGGGTCAGGGCGTCCCGGCGTCGACGAAGGTGCAGTCGACGAAGTCCTGAGCGAGCCCGGGGGGGCCATTGTTTCCGCCGTTACTCGCTCCACCTTGGCCTCCTGCGCCCTTCATGACCTGGCTGTCGATGAGCGTTATCCCAGCGTCTCCCTTGCACCAGACCCCCACGGACGGGCCTCCAGCGCCACCTCCACCTGCACCACCGCGGCCCCCTTGCCCACCCTTGCCTCCGACTCCACCCGTGCCGCTATAAACCGTGTAGAGCGGATCCTTGTTGTCCACCTTGAAGGTGGTGCTCACCCCGGTACCGCCGACCCCGCCGTCACCACCTTCGCCGCCAAGGCCGCCTTCCTTGCCGTCGCCGCCAGTGCCTCCCGGACCAGCCTGGACCTGGGACATTCCTGTCAGTGTGACACGGGAGTTGATCACGACGAGCGCGATGGAGGCACCTCCATTGAGGCCACCGCTGCCTGGGAGACCGCCACATCCGCCCGCGCCACCACTGCCGCCAGAACCGGAGCCTGCGGCCGAGCCATTGGGCACAGTTGGTGAGGCAGTCGCGGCACATGCGCCACCGCCGCCTCCACCGCCTCCGCCTCCACCAGCAGGACCGATTCCACCCCCCTGACCATGTATCAGTGCGTCAGGTCCCCAGGCCCAGCTGCCAGTGAGCGCATCCAATTGTCCCAATGCCGCGATGCCGGCTCTGCCTGATACGCCTGCATCATTCGCATCCAGTCCATTGTCACCAGCGGCTCCGTTCGAGACGAAGCAGTAACAGAAAGCTCCGTTGGGACATTCGAAGACTCCTGCGTCACCGCCCTGTCCTCCGACACCACCGCGGTCCAAGGGAAAGCCCTTGAACCCAGCCTGACCATCTCCAATCGTGACTCCTGCACCGCTGGATCCACCCGTTCGGGCACCCCCCACCGCGCAGGTCGTCGCGCCACCACCCCTGCTGCTGCCAGCTTGGTCAACCCCTCCATCCTGGCCCATGACACCGACCCCTCCGGTGGCTCCGACTCCTCCAGCAGAACCCGATGCACCGGTGCCGCCGGAACCTGACTCAAGGCGGGTGCCGCGCAAGGTTGTGTCCGCGCTGTTCAAGACCTTGAGCACCACCGAGGCTCCGCCGTCAGTGCTTGTGCTCGAGGATACGATGTACAACGAGTCCAGGAGGACGCCCGTCACACCACGCACCGTGAACGCCAGCGTGCCACCATTCACCAGCGTGGGAGTGGTGCTCTTGAAGCGGCTCCAGTAACGGTCACCCGGTCCGTTCCACCGGTAGCCACCGTGCAGTGACACCGGTGTGGTCACCACGGTCTCTGGCTCGTTGTACGTACCGACGCCCAGGTACACGTGCGTACGCGTAGCGGTGGGACCGGCGGCCTGAATCAACTCCAGCGCCCTGTGCAGGGTCAGCAGAGGTGCTTTCTGGGTGCCGTCATCCGTGTCCTTGCCGCGAATCGGATCCACGAAGTAGCCGGCGTCCGCCATGCCGTCGACGCCGTCGCAGTTCAGGTCCTGGGCTTTGGGGTCAGGCTCATCCGTGTCAGAGACGGGAGTGCAGGTCGGCTCCGGCTCAACGACCTCGCCGCCGTCGCCCGCATCACCGGCGTCGCTGCCTCCGTCCTCGTTGGCCTGCGGTCCGCAGCGGCCCGCGTCCTGGCAGCCTTCATAGGCGGCTTGGAAATCACTGCAGCCGCCCATGCCGAGCACCGCACCGAACACCGCGCTCAGCGCGCCGACCTTCCAGAGGTTCCGCATGGCTTTCCCCGTGCTCACTGCCACGTCCCAGCGAAGCTCAATCCACCGCCCTGCGGCGTGAGCGTCACGGACGGCTGAACGTTCGTCTGCTTCACCGGCAGGAAGTACATCAACGCGCCCGCCGCGATGGCCGCCGCGCCCACGCCGATGCCCACCACGCCAATCGTCTGGGAACGCTTGCCGGAGTCGCGGACCTTTTCCGCCTCCGCCAGCGTGGGAAACTCGTTGTTGTTCAGGTCGCTGAGCTTCCCGCGCGACTGCACGTAGAACACCGTCCCCACGCCCGCCAGCACCACGCCGCCCGCCGCCGGCACCCAGGCCCACTTGCGCCGTCCCGGCGTCTCCACCTTCGGCGTGTCACTCAGCCCCAGGTCCGTGGGCGGCTGCACGCCCGGCGTCAGGTCCGGCCCCGGCAAGGGCTGCTTCTCCCCCGGCGTCACCTGCGGCGTCACCTGCGCCACGGGCGGCGTCACCGGCGGCGGCGCCACCGGCTCCGGACGCAGCACCCGCATCGTGATGGGCACCACTTCATCCAGGGACCGCGTCAGCGCGTCCATCACCTGGTCCTTCTTCACCTCCGGCACCGAGTGCTCCGTGAGGGGCGCGCCGTCCTGTGCCGTGTACACGCGCACGCCGGCCTTGTAGCCGTTGAGGTACGGCAGCACCTCCGTCACCATCACCACGTCCGTCTTCGCCGCCGCGCCCAGCGACGCGATGCACGCCGGCTGCGTGCGCTTGCAGCGCATCATCGCCGTGCGCTGCTTCTTCGTCAGGGTGCGCGTCACGTCCTCCACGCGGATCACCTCCAGGCCCCGGGCCTTGAGCTGCTCGGCCACGTGCTCCTGGGCGATTCCGATGAGGTAGCGCGGCGTTCCGCGCGCCGCGTCCGTCGGCGCCAGCAACACGGTGACGGGCTTCGCGGAGGAGGCGGGTGCGGGCGCCTGAGCGACCACCAGGGTGAGCGCGGCGAGGAAGGGGATCAACACGGGAGCACTTTCTCCCTGACCCGTCCTCCTCGCAAGGTCAGGATTCGCCGACCCGCGTGGTGGGACAGGGCCCCACCCACCCGGGGGCGACACCGGTGTCCGGCGCCGGGCGCCCCACGCGGATGCATCACGTCGCCGGTGCGCGAAGGACCCGGAAGGTCCCCGCGCACGGCTCGGGCTAGCGGCGCGGACGCTCCGGCGCGGGGCGGATCTGCGTCTTCTCGGACGTGTTCAGCTCCGTCTTCGGCCGGTCGTCGTCCTCGTCCTCGTCCAGGTCGTCGGAGGGCGGTGGCGGCGGACCCGGCGGACGGCGCGTGGGCGTCGCACCCGCGCGCAGCGTGTTGGACGGCGGCGCGCCAGGCCGAGCGGGCGCGGGCGGCGGACGGCGCGGCGGCGGCGTGTTGCGCGCGGGCGGGGCCTCCGCGAGCAGGTCCTCGGACACCTGCACCAGCGGCTCCGAGGCGGCGGAGGCGCGGGTGTCCTCCTGCTCCGCGAACGGGTTGCGCGTGGGCGGCGGCGTCTTGTCGTCGTCCTGCGGAGGCGGCGGGCGCGGCGGCAGCGAGGGGCGCAGCGCGGGCGCGGCCTTCGCGGGCGGCGGAGCCGGCGGCGCGGCGGGCTTGGGCGGGGTGGCCGCGGGCTTGGGGCCGGAGACCGGACCGTCCGGAGCCGCGTTGCGCAGCACCTGTTCGAAGCGCTCCCAGTCCTCCTTGAAGTGCGCGGGGTCTGGCAGTCCCTGCTCGCGGTGCTTCAGCGAGGGGGCCCAGCGCAGCGTGTACGCCTCGCCCACGTGGAAGCTGGGCGGGGGCGGCACGCCGTAGGTGGCCGGGTCGAAGAAGGCGTCGTCCAGGTCGGTGAAGCCGTACGCGCGCGCCTTCTGGATGAAGTTGGGGATGATGCCGGTGGGCGCGTGGTAGCCCAGGATGTTCTCGTGCTCGTCCTTGGCGACGGGCGTGAAGACGAAGATGTCCTGGGTGCGGTACTCGCCCTTCTCGTTGAGGGGCAGCACCTCCGACAGGGCAATCGTCTTGCGGCTGCCGTCGTGGAGGCGCTCGCAGCAGATGATGAAGTTGATGGCGCTGGCCACCTGGGCGCGCACGGCGACCATGGGCAGCTCCACGGACGACATGAGGCACAGGGACTCGATGCGGCGCAGCGTGTCCGTGGGCGTGTTCGCGTGCGTGGTGGCCAGCGAGCCGCCGTGGCCGGTGTTCATGGCCTGCATGAGGTGGAAGGCCTCGCCGCCGCGCACCTCGCCCACCACGATGCGGTCCGGGCGCAGACGCAGCGCGGAGTGCAGCAGGTCACCCATGTCCACGGCGCCCTTGCCGAACTTGTCGGCGGGGCGGGACTCGAAGGCCACGATGTGGGACTGGTTGAGCTGGAGCTCGGCGGAGTCCTCGATGGTGAGGATGCGCTCCTCGTCCGGGATGAGGGACGAGACGATGTTGAGCAGCGTCGTCTTGCCGGAGCCCGTGCCGCCGGCCACCAGCATGTTGAGCTTGGTGGCGATGCCGGCCTCGATGAGGCGCGCCATGGGCTTGGTCAGCGACTTGAACTTCAACAGCGAGTCGATGCTCAGCTTGTCCTTGAAGAACTTGCGGATGGAGATGGTGGTGCCGTTGCGCGCGATGGGCGGAATCACCACGTGGATGCGGCTGCCGTCGGGCAGGCGCGCGTCCAGGCGGGGGCGCTCCTCGGAGAGGGGACGGCCCACGAACTGGGCCATGTTGCGCGCGGCGCCAATCAGGCCTTCTTCGGAGAAGGAGGCATCCGTCTTGATCAGCCGGCCCTTGCGTTCGATCCACACGTCGGTGGGGCCGTTGATCATGATTTCCGACACCGACTCGTCGTCCAGGTAGGGCAGGACGGGCTTGAGGAAGGCGCGGAGTGACTCGGTGTACATCGTCATGGCGGGCGCGAGGCTAGCGCGCCCCGGCCCGGGCCCCAAGCTCCCGCCCTGACTGCCTGCTCGCTTTCCGGTGTGGCGGGCCGCCTCAGGACGCGCGCTCTGGTCTAGGGTGTTGCCCCCACGGAGGGTCGCAATGAGCCTGGCGGACGGGTTGCCCGAGGACTGGAAGCAGGTGCTGCATGACGCCATCAACGCGCCGTCGTTCAAGGAGCTGGAGAAGTTCCTGAAGCAGGAACGCAAGGAGCACACCGTGTTCCCGTCGGAGGCGGACCTGTTCTCCGCGTTCCGCCTCACGCCCTACGCGGACGTGCGCGTGCTGCTGCTCGGCCAGGACCCCTACCACGGCCCGGGACAGGCCCACGGCCTCGCCTTCTCCGTGCAGCCCGGCGTGCCGCCTCCGCCCTCGCTCGTGAACATGTTCAAGGAGCTCCAGAGCGACGTGGGCGCGCCGAAGCCGCGCGACGGGTCGCTCATCCCGTGGGCGAAGCAGGGCGTGCTCCTGCTCAACACCGTGCTCACCGTGCGCCAGGCCTCGCCCAACAGCCACGCGAAGCACGGCTGGGAGCCCTTCACCGACGCCGTCATCCGCGCCGTCAGCGCCAAGGAAGACGCCGTCGTCTTCCTGCTCTGGGGCAAGCCCGCGCAGAAGAAGAAGGCCCTCATCGACGGCGACCGCCACATCATCCTGGAGGGCGTGCACCCCTCGCCGCTGTCCGCCAGCAAGGGGTTCTTCGGGAGCAAGCCCTACAGCACCACCAACGCCGCGCTGAAGAAGCACGGCCAGCGCACCATCGACTGGGAGCTGCCCTCGTAGAAACGGGTCGCCGGTGGGTTGGCTATAGTGCCCGCCCACGATGGCCAAGACCCTCCTCGAAGACGCCGCACGCACCCAGGCCGCGGAAGCCGTCGCGGCCATTGAATCCCAGACGGCCGCCGAGGTCGTCGTGGCCGTGCGCCGCGCGTCCGGCGACTACGCCCACACCGATGCGTGGCTGGGCGCGTGCGTCGCCTACGTCAACCTGATGGTCCTGCTGTTCATCCCGCAGGACATCCACCTCCTCGCCTTCCCGCCCGTGGTGGCGCTGTCCTACTTCGGCGGCGTGCTCCTGGGCCGCGCGCTGCCGTCGCTGCGCCGCTCGCTCACCTCGCGCAAACGTCAGGAAGCCGCGGTGCGCACCGCCGCGCGCGCCGCCTTCACGGAGCTGGGCGTGTCTCACACGTCGCGCCGCACCGGCATCCTGGTGTTCGTCTCCGTCCTGGAGCGCCGCGTGGAGGTCGTCACCGACTACGGCGTGGACCCCTCGCTCATGGGCGCGGAGTGGCAGGACGCGCTCACGCAGCTGTCCGCCGCGGTGGCCACGTCCACCGAGCCCGAGCCCTTCTTCCAGGCCCTGCGCCGCCTCCAGGCACCGCTGTCGCGCGCGCTGCCCCGCCTGGAGGATGACGTGAACGAACTGCCGGACATGCCCGGAGCCGTGGCGTGAGGCGCTCCCGCTCCGTCCTCCTGCTCCTCGGCGTCGCGCTGTTCCTGGGACTGAGCGTCGCCTCGCTCCCCGAAGCGGAAGCGCGCCCCGGCGGTGGCAGCACCTACCGCGGCTCCAGCCGCAGTTCTTCGAGCAGCAGCCGCAGCTCCTCGGGCAGCCGCAGTTCTTCGAGCAGCAGCCGCAGCTCCTCCAGCCGCAGCTCGTCGTCCTCCTCCTTCGGCTCCAGCAGCAGCCGGTCCTCGTACAGCTCCGGCAGCCGCTCCACCGGTTCCGGCGGCGGGACGTACTACGGCCCGGAGGTGAGTGAAGGGCAGTTCGGCGGCTTCTGCCTGCTCCTCGTCGTCGTGGGCGTGGGCGTGCTCGTGCTCATGAGCGTGAACAAGGGCTCGGAGCAGAAGGACTGGAGCACCCTGGCGCCGCAAGCCCCGCCGCCGCCCCAGCGCCAGGGCTCGCTGCGCACGAAGCTCGCGGGCCTGGCCCGCATCGGGCCCAAGGGGTCGGACGGGTCGATGCAGCCGTTGGACCCGGAGTTCTCCATCGTCCTCTTCGAGGACTTCGTCTACTCGCTCTTCGCCCGCGTGCACGAGGCGCGCGGCGGCGACCGCCTGGACACGCTGGGCGGCTGGCTGTCCGACGAGGCCATCGCGTCGCTGCGCGCGCTGGGCACGCCGGACACGGTGAAGGCCGTGGTGGTGGGCGCCGTCACGTACGAGGACGTGAAGGGCGTGGGTCCGAACAGCCGGCGCGTCCACGTCGTGCTGCGCTTCGAGGCCAACTACACGGAGGCCTCCGGCTCCGAGCAGAGCTGGTACGTCGCGGAGGAGTGGCGGCTGGAGCGCGCCGCGTCCGCGAAGTCCCGGGCGCCCGAGGACGTGCGCGCCTTCAAGTGCCCCAACTGCGGCGCGCCGCTGGAGTCCGTGCAGGGCCACAAGTGCTCGTACTGCGACACGGTGGTGAACACCGGCGAGTTCGACTGGGTGGTGACGCGCGTGGTGTCGCAGGAGCGCGAGCGGCGCGGTCCCCAGCTCACCGGCACCACGGAGGAGCAGGGCACGGAGCTGCCCACCGTGAAGGACTCGCGCGCGCAGGAGCGGTTGAACGCGCTCCTGCACGACGACCCGGAAGCGACGCCGCTGGCGCTGCGCAAGCGCCTGGAGTTCATCTTCCACGAGATGCAGACGGCGTGGGCGAAGCGCGAGTGGCAGGGCATGCGCCCCTTCCTCAGCGACAACCTCTTCCAGACGCAGCTGTACTGGATCAACGCCTACCGCCAGGCGGGCCTGCGCAACATCACGGAGAACGCGCGCATCACCAACATGGTGCTCGCGCGCGTGACGCGGGATGCGTACTTCGACGCCGTCACCCTGCGCGTGTACGCCGTCAGCCTGGACTACACGGTGCGGGACGGAGACGGGCAGGTCGTGGGCGGCAGCCGTAACCGCGAGCGCGCCTACAGCGAGTACTGGACGCTCATCCGCGGCCGGGGCGTGCACGGCAAGCCCTCCACGCAGAAGCAGTGCCCGTCGTGCGGCGCCCCGCTGTCCATCAACATGGCCGGCCACTGCACCCACTGCCAGGCACGGGTGACGTCCGGCGAGTTCGACTGGGTGCTCAGCCGCATCGAGCAGGACGAGTCCTACCAGGGCTGAGCCACGGTCCCTCATGCACACGTTCCCTGGGTTCGCGCTGCTCGGTCTCCTCGTCACGGCCACTCCGGCTCCCCAGCCCTTTGGCGCCTGGTTCGATGCGCGCGTGAAGGCGGAGAAGCCGGAGGTCCGCGAGCGCTTCCAACAGGACCTGGATGGGGACGGCCAGGAGGACGACGTCGCCTGTTACGACTTCAAGGCGCCGGAAGGGCCCGGCACCACGCCCCCCGTCATCCTGGTGGGGCTGGCCACCGGGGAGCGCTTCGCCATGCGCGGCGACGGGCTGGGCCCGATTGCCTACGTCGGGTGTCCCAGCGCGCCGTCATCGAAGCCGAAGGACCGGCCGGGCAGCCTCCACCTCGGGGGCAATGGTCTGACGGGCTACGCGGGGGCGGTGTCCCTGCGGTTCGACAGGAAGGGCCCGCTGCTGGTGGGCGGCGAGACCGGTGACCGGTACCACGCGTGGTGGATGGATCTGATCTCCCAACGGACGGAACTTTCGTCCTACGAGTACTCGGAAGCGCAGACCGAGGACCCTGTCCCGGCCCGGTCCGCCGCGATGCTCGCCTCCGGGACGCAAGCGCCCGCGCCGGCCGCGCCGGTCTGGGTGAGCTGGGGGAAGAAGAACTGGAGCGGCGACGCGGACGCGGGCCTGAAGGCGCAGTGGCTGCGCAAGGACAGCACGGTGACGCTCATCGCGACGCTCCAGGACGACCAGCCCGTGCCCGCCACGGATGCCAGCGCGAAGGCCATCCTCGCCGCGGATCACCTGGAGCTGTGGTGGAGCGAACCGAACGGGGAGTCCACGCGCGCGGTGCAACTGGGCGTGGCGCGCACCGCGGAGGGCAAGCCCGTCGCCACGTGGTTCCAGCCTCCCGGCCGCAAGAGCAAGGCGCTCCCCGCGCTCCGGTGGACCGCGCCCGGCCGGTTCGAGGTGGACCTTCCCGTGAGCGGGTGGGTTCCCAAGCCGCGCGAGGGCGTCACCGTCCATGACGGTGACGTGGAGCCGCCCTCGGCGCTGGCGGCGGTCACGGTCGTGTTCTCCGACAGCGATGGGAAGGGGCAGGAGACGCTCGTCTCCACCACGGAGCAGCGTCCTGGCGCTACCGTCTTCAGCTCCCTCTATCTGGCCGAGCCCGGGAGCCTGTACCCCCGGTTGAGCAGGGGCGTCTTCAACTGGGTGCCCCTCAAGCAGGCCACCACGCTGCGCGAGCTGGTCCTCGAGTAGCGCCAGGGCCCCGCATCTCCCCGGGACATCTCCGCCGGGAGGTCTAGGATGCGGCGCATCATGACTTCGCCCTTCCTCGCCGCCACCGTCGTTGAACCGCTGGAACCCGGACACTACCGCTCGCGCTACGAGGCGGCCTGGTATCAGGGCCGGGGCGCGTACGGCGGCGTGGTGGCGGGGCAGGTGCTGCGCGCGCTGGAGCACCACCTGAACGACGCGCAGCGGGCGGTGCGCTCGTTCACCGTGCACTTCTGCTCGCCCGCGGCCGAGGGCGTGGCGGACCTGCACACGCGCATCGAGCGCGCCGGCAAGTTCGTCACCCACGCCACCGCGCGGGTGGAGAGCGGCGGCGCGGTGGTGGCCGTCGCCACGGCGACCTTCGGTGCCGCTCGCGGCGGAGCCCCCGAGTACATGGACTTCGTCATGCCGGAGGTTCCCGCGCCGGAGACGATCGGGCCCGTCCCCGAGGACACGCCCATGCCGGACTTCTGCCGCTTCTTCGAGTACCGCTACTGCGTGGGCTCGCCGCCGTACTCGGGCGGGCCCGAGGCGGAGGTGGGCGGCTGGCTGCGGCCTCGCGTCCCCACGGCGCTGGACACGGCGCTGTGCGTGGGATTGATGGACGCGTATCCGCCGTCCGTGCTGTCGCGGATGGACGGCTTCCGCGCGGCGGCGTCGGTGGACTTCAGCGTGCAGTTCTTCCAGACGTTCCCGGTGAAGGGCATCGCGCCGGACGCGCACTACCTGCGCACCGGCCGCTCGCGCCACGCCGCGGATGGCTACACGGAGGAGACGCAGCGGCTCTGGACCCGGGACGGCACGCTGCTCGCGCAGTGCCGTCAGCTCGTCGCCGTGCTCGGCTGAAGCGTCAGCTCGGCCACCACGGCGTGGTGGTCGGAGACGGTGTCGGGCAGGCGCGCGTAGCGCGTGAAGCGCAGGGCGTGGGAGATGAGCACGCCGTCCAATCGCTGGCGTGCCTCCGGAACAGGGTAGGTGGGCTCGCGGTCCGCCGGCGTGTGCAGCCCCAGCTCCGCGCACAGGCGGTCCACGGGGCCGTCCGCATCCTCCGCGTTGAAGTCACCCATCACCACGCGGTGCCGCTCCGGCCGCTGGCGCAGGGCGTGGATGAGCTGGTTCACCTGCCGTCGCCGCACCGCCGCGGAGAACGGATCCAGGTGCAGCGACACGACCTCCGGCCCGTGCGCTCCCGCGAGCGTGGCGACCACGTAGCCCTTGTCCATCCGCCGGTCGCGGCCGAAGTGCGCCGTGTGGCGCGACTCCAGCGGATGCCGGCACAGCAGCGCGGTGCCCTGCGCGAACAGTCCGGGCACGCCGGAGTGCACGCCGTGATGCACGTGCGGATAGCCCGCCTGCTCCGCGATGCGCGCCACCTGATCCACCCGCCCGCTGAAGAGGCTGGACCGGTCCGCCTCCTGCAACGCCACCACGTCCGCGGCCTCGCGGGAGAGCAGCGCCGCCACCCGGTCCAGCGTGCCCAGCAGCGCGGACCTCCGGCGCAGGAAGGGCATGGGCATGGCGAACGGCGCACCGTGGGCCACGTTGAGGGTGAGGACCTTGAGTCGCACGCGCCCAGAGGGACCACGGACTCCCGGGTCCGGGCAAGGGCGCTCCGGCGGGCGGAACCAGGAGCGCGGGAGGAGGGCTGCCCGCCTGTCTGCTAGTCTGATGACCACGCAGGGCCCGGGGGTGGCGCCGCACGACGTGAAGGGGCCTCGTATGCATCGCCCGGTGGGGTTGAGCATCTTCCAAGGGGAGTGTCCGTCCTGAATCCTGTTCCACGCCATGAAACGCTGTTCAAGGCGGGTGACCTGGAGGGAGCCCGTCGCGAGGCCCTGCTGGCACAGGAGCGCGATGCCTCCGACTGGCGCGCGATGCTCATGCTGGCGCGGCTGGCCCTGGTGGACGGAGAGGACGCGCTCGCGGAGTCCCTGCTGCGGGCGGTCACCCGGGTCGGCGCGGCTGCTCGCCCCGAGTCCCGGCTGGTGAGCGCGGCGCTGCACACGCGGCGCGGCGAGTGGCCCCAGGCCCTGGCCCTATACGAAGCGCTCACGCACGAGCCCGAGGCGCCCACCGAGGCCTTCTTCGGCCTGGGGTACGTGTGGATGGAGCAGGGGGACGCGACCGCCGCGCACCCCGCGCTGGCCCAGGCCGTGGCGCGCGAGCCGCGCGTGGCGTTGCACCACTTCCAGCTCGCGCGCGCCCTGTTCCTGCTCGACCGGCTGGAGGAGGCCTTCTCGCACCTGGAGCAGTCCCTGCGCCTGGACCCATGGCACGCGCCCAGCTACCTCGTGTTCGCACGCGCGCTGGAGGCGGGCGGGGAGCTGGAGGCGGCGGAGGACCTGCTGCGCCAGGGCCAGAAGGCGGTGCCGGACGACGTGGGCCTGCTCAAGGCGCTGTCGGACGTGCGGCTCGCGCGCGGCAACGTGCGCGGCGCCGTGTCCGCGGCGGAGGCGCGCGTGCGCGTGGAGCCCGAGGGCGTGGCGGCGCTGGGGCACCTGGCCCGCCTGCGCGTGACGGAGCGGCGCTTCCTGGAGGCCCTGGAGCTGTGTCATCAACTGGAGGCGCGAGGCCTGTCCACCGGCCTCAGCCGCTCCGCGGAGGCGCTCGTCTTCGAGTCGCAGGAGCCCCCGGACGTGGAGCGCGCGCTCGCCGCGTGGCACGAGGCCGTGCGGCTGTCCCCGGACGACTGGATGCCCGCGTGGCGCCTGGGCCTGCTGCTCCTGCGTCAGGTGGAGTCCGGGCCCCCGGAGGCCGCTGCCCCCGCGCGGGAGTTCCTGGCGGAGGCCCACCGCCGCGCGCCCCGCCAGCCGGAGCCCGTGCTGTCCCTGGCCCGCGTGGAGGCCCGCATGGGCGCGCGGGACGCCGCGAAGGCGCGGCTGACGACGCTGCTGCGCGAGCCCTCGCTGGAGCCCGAGTGGCGCGAGCACGCGCAGGCCCTGCTCACCGAGCTGGGCTGAGCGTCCGCGCGCCGCTGGGGCTCAGGCGGCGATCTGCTTGCTCAACAGCCGCGTCAGCTCGGAAGGGTCCACCGGCTTGGGCAGCAGCTCCGCGCCGTAGCGAATGGCCACGGGCAGCAGGTCATCCAGCTCCGAGTGGCCGGTGAGGAAGATGAACGGCGCGCGGCACTCCTGCAGCTCGCGCATGGCGACGAGCACGTCCGAGCCGTTCATCTCCGGCATGTTGTAGTCGCACAGGATGGCCGCGACGCCGGAGAGGTCCAGGTGGAAGGCCTCGGCGGGGGACTGCACCGTGAGCACCGTGAAGCCCGCGCTCCGCAGGACATCCCCCACGGTCGCGAGCACGAAGAGGTCATCGTCGATGACCAGCACGGTAGACATGGGCGCGTCCTCCAGCGCCTGACCGGCGCGGCGATTCCGCCGAGTGTATCCGAGCCCGCGCGTCCGCGCGTCACACCCTCCGGCCGGGTTTCCGGGGTGGGGTTCACCCACGTCGGAGGGTGTGGGCGCGGAGAGCGTTCAGGGCTTCGCGGGCGTCGCGGCCGTGGCCGGGGACGGGATGAGGATGAGCTGCTCCTGGGGTGGGTTGAGGTACTCGGCGCCGGTGTCGGTGACGACGGCCATCTCCTCCACGGACAGGATGCGCAGCGCGTCTGGGCTGCTGCCGTCCTTCCACGCGAAGAAGCCGTCGAAGGCGAACACCTGGCCGGGCTGGAGCTTGCGCAGCGCGGAGCCGGTGGGCGGCTTGCCGGACGCCGCGCCGGACAGGGCCGGGCCGGCGTCGTGGGCCCAGTAGCCCACGGGATGTCCGGTGCCCCACATCACGGGCTCGGAGCCCGCTTCGCGCATCCAGTCGCGCTGGGCCTTGTCCACGTCGTAGCCGCGCACGCCGGGCTTCATCGCCGCGAGCGCGATGCGGCTGCCCTTCTTCGACTTCTCCCACTTCGCCAGCGCCTCCGCGGGCGGCTGCTTCTCACCCGGGGCCAGCACGTAGGCGAAGCGCTGGATGTCCGTCACCCAGGTGCCGCCCACGCGGATGCCGAAGTCCGTCTGGATGAAGTCCCCCGGCCGGATGACGCGGTCGGTGGCGTTCGAGTGTCCGCGCGTGGGGCCGCTGTTCACGTTGGGGTTCTGGTCCGGCTGCCACCCGTCGCCCACGCCCAGCTCCGCGATGCGCTTCTTGAGGAAGCGAGCCACGTCCGAGTCGCGCGTCTTGCCCGGCACCACCGTGCGGTACGCCTCCTCCTCCAGCTTCGCGGTGATGTCCGCGGCCTTGCGCATGATGTCCACCTCCTCGGGCGTCTTCACGGACAGCCACTCGGAGACGAGGTCCTCGGAGGACACCAGCTTCTTGCGCAGCGCGGGGGACAGCGCCGCCTCCAGCTTCGCGCGCTGCGTGGCGGACATCCCGTCCGCGATGGACATCCGCTCCGACGAGTTGATGGCCACCTTCGTCACCTTCGCCTTGGACAGCCGCGCGGCGACGAGCGCGTTCACGTCCGCGCCACGCTCGAAGGCCACCACCTCGTCCACCACGGCCATGTCGCGGAGGGCGGTGGCTTCACCTTCGGGGGAGAGGGCGGTGGAGCGCAGCGAGTCGCCGTCGCGCAGGAACAGGAACGCGGCGGTGCCGCCCGCGTTCTCCCCGCCGACATGGGCGGCGAGCGGGTCGTTGTCGTTCTCGCGGCACAGCACCACCCACGCATCCACGCCCGCGCGGGCCATGGCCTGGGGCAGCAGCTTCTGGAGCCGCTCCTTGCGCACGCGAGGCCACGCGCCCTCCGCGGCGGGCACGGCGGGGGCCGCATGGGCGGAAGAGGCAAACAGCAGGGCGGAGAGGAGCACGGGCCGGACGCGCGTCGTCATGGGAAGGGCGTTCCTTCGGGTGGGAGAGCGCGCGGATTGTTTCACGGCCACGCCGCGCGACAACCCACACGCGGTGCACCGCGCGGCCGCTTCACCGGGTAGTCCCGGAATCAAGCGCTGTGGCCGGGAGGTGGGACTGTCCGGCGCGGGACGCGGCCCTGCCCCCGGGTCGCGGGCGCGGATGGCTGTCTGTCATTGCGACGGGACCGCCGGGAGGGCGCGAAGGCCGCCAGGGCTTGCGACCGTGCGCGCTGTCTCCAACCCCGAGGCCGTCCATGCGCGTTGAGGAAACCCAAGCCGCCGCGAACTACGTCATGGGCCACGAGGACCGGGAGCTGCAGCGCTTGATGCTCCAGGCGAAGGTGTACGCCCCGCTCACCGAAGGCGTGCTGCGCGGGGCGGGGCTCAAGCCCGGCATGCGGGTGCTGGACGTGGGCTGCGGCGTGGGGGACGTGTCCTTCCTCGCCGCGGCGCTGGTGGGCCCCAAGGGCGAGGTGGTGGGCGTGGACCGCGAGCCCCGTGTCCTCGCCTGCGCCCAGCGCCGCGCCGAGGCGCAGGGCCTCTCCCAGGTGCGCTTCCGGCAGAGCAGCCTGGAGTCCCTGCCCGTCGAAGGCGCCTTCGACGCCATCGTCTGCCGGCTGGTGCTGATGTACCAGCCGGACCCCCTGTCGTTCGTGCGGCGCATGGCGGAGCACCTGCGCCCCGGAGGCGTGATGGCGCTGCATGAGCTGGAGCTGGCGGCCATGGGCCTGACACACCCGAAGCTGCCGCTGTTCTCCCGCGTCTGGGGCTGGATGCTGCCCACCTGTGAGCGCCTGGGCATCAAGCTCCACATGGGCCTGGAGCTGGCCTCCACGCTGCGCCGGGCCGGGCTGGTGGTGGATGACGGCGTGGTGAGCGGGCGGCTGGGCGTGACGCCGGACTCGGACGCCGCGCAGGCCCTGGTGGAGACGGTGCGCACGCTCCTGCCCCACATGGAGCGGCTGGGCGTGGCGCTGGCCATGGAGGTGGACATCGACACGCTGGCCGCCCGCCTCGCCGCCGAGCTGCGCGCCAACGACGGCGTGCTGGTGCCCAGCCTCATGGTGGGCGCCTGGGGCCACCGGCCAGGCCCCGTCTGAGCGCCGCGTCTTCGCACGACTTCACGAGCGGCGGGGGAGTGGGTCGCTTAGAGTGGCCCCATGGCAAAGACGGCACCCCGCAAGTCCCCGGCGAAGGTGAAGAAGCAGCCCGCGCGCTCCGCCGCGCCCGCGAAGGCTCCGGCCCGGCCGGTGAAGGCGAATGTGGAGAAGGTGGAGCCCCGCCGCGCCTCCACGTCGTCCCCCAGGCCCCCCGTGCTGGAGGCCGAGCCCGTCTTCGAGGAGGCCGCCCCCAAGAGCCTGCCCGCGGGCGAGCCGCAGGGCCGCGTGCTGCCCTTCGAAATCGACCCGGCCCAACTGGAGGCCGGCTTCAAGAAGCTCCGCGGAGAGCTGGTCCACTGGACCAACAAGGGCCGCTACACCAAGGTCCGCTTCAAGTTCCGGGGCAAGCAGCTGCTGCCCGACCTGCCCCTGGCCGCCGTCGTCGCCGCGGAGGGCCTGTCGTTCTACTGGGGCGGCATCCTGCGCGTGCTCGTGGCCAACGTCGTGGGCAAGAGCGTGTTCGAGGTGGAGCTGGTCAACGACGCCGACAAGCGCGTCCAGGCGGGCCGCGAGGCGCTCCTGTCGGGTGACGTGGACCAGGCGCTCACGCTGTTCCGCGAGGCGCTCGCCATGGACCGCGACAACGCCTCCGCGCACCTCAACGTGGGCGTGGCGCTGCGGCTCCGCGGGGACCGCGAAGGGGCGCTCGCCGCGTTCGAAACCGCGAAGGCGAAGGACCCCGAGGGCGGCGTGGGCGCGGAGGCCGAACGGCTGGCCGCGAACCTCCGCCCGAAGGCCTGAAAACGGGCTGAAAACGCACCTCCCGGATGTTCCATCCGGGTGCCCCGGAAAGGCCTCTTCCGACCCCTGGAACCGGGCGGGCGGGCAGCCGTGGCGAAATGCCCCTGTTTCCCTTATTGACTGAGGGAAATCCGGGGGTTACGAACACTCTCCCATCGGGCGGAGCCCCCCACGTGAGGGGCCCGTCCGCACCTTCCAGAGCCCATGGCTGACGACACCACCGACACGCCGGCAACGCCCCCCGCGCCTCCTCCGTCGAGCGGCGCCGGAGAGCTCATTCCCATCAACATCGAAGACGAGATGCGCCGCTCGTATCTCGACTACTCGATGTCCGTCATCATCGGCCGCGCGCTGCCGGACGTGCGCGACGGCCTGAAGCCCGTCCACCGCCGCGTCCTCTTCGCGATGAACGACCTGGGCAACCTCCACAACCGCGCCTACAAGAAGAGCGCGCGCGTGGTGGGTGACGTCATCGGTAAGTACCACCCGCACGGCGACTCGTCCGTGTACGACGCCATGGTGCGCCTGGCCCAGGAGTGGAGCCTCCGCTACCTGCTGGTGGACGGCCAGGGCAACTTCGGCTCGGTGGACGGCGACTCGCCGGCGGCCATGCGTTACACGGAAGTGCGCATGGAGCGGCTGGCGGAGGACCTGCTCGCCGACATCGACAAGGAGACCGTCGAGTTCGGTCCCAACTACGACGACTCGCTGGAAGAGCCGCTCGTCCTGCCGGCCAAGTTCCCCAACCTCCTCGTCAACGGCAGCAGCGGCATCGCGGTGGGCATGACCACCAACATCCCGCCGCACAACATGACGGAGGTCATCAGCGGCACGCTGCACCTCATCGACAATCCGGGCTGCACCGTCCTGGACCTGATGGAGTTCATCGAGGGGCCGGACTTCCCCACCGCCGCCATCATCACCGGCCGCGAGGGCATCCGCCGCGCCTACGAGACGGGCCGTGGGTCCATGACCATCCGTGCGCGCACGGAGATTGAACAGAACAAGAAGGGCGACCGTGAGGCCATCATCGTCACGGAGATCCCCTACCAGGTGAACAAGGCCCGGCTCATCGAGAAGATCGCCGAGCTGGTGCGGGAGAAGAAGCTGGAGGGCATCAGCGACATCCGTGACGAGAGCGACCGTCAGGGCATGCGCATCGTCATCGAGCTGAAGCGCGACGCCATCTCCCAGGTGGTGCTCAACAACCTCTTCTCCATGACGCAGATGGAGACGACGTTCGGCGCGGTGATGCTGGCCATCGACGGCGGGCAGCCGCGCACGCTCAACCTGAAGGAGCTGCTGGACCGCTTCGTCGCCCACCGCCGTGACGTGGTGACGCGCCGCTCGCGCTACGAACTGCGCAAGGCGCTCTCGCGCATGCACATCGTGGAAGGCCTGCTCGTCGCGCAGGACCTCATCGACCTGGTGGTCAGCCTCATCCGCGCGTCGCGCGACCCGGATGAAGCGCGCTGGGGCCTCATGCACATCCTGTCGCCGGAGCTGTACACGCGCGAGCGCTTCCAGAACCTGGAGCGCATCGACTACGCGAAGGCCAAGGCGCAGATGGAGCTCCTGGTCAGCCGCGCGCGCAACGAGGAGCCGGCCTACGGCGGCCTGGAGCACAAGTACGAGGGCGCGGGCTTCAGCGAGGACCAGGCGCAGAACATCCTGGAGATGCGCCTGCAGCGCCTCACCGGCCTGCAGCGCGAGGAGCTCTTCAAGGAACTCATCGGCCTCGTGCGCGACATCGCGCGCCTGCGCGACATCCTCGCCAACGAGCAGAGCCTGCTCTCCGTCATCAAGGCGGAGCTGATGGAGATCCGTGAGCGCTACGGTGACAAGCGCCGCACGGAGATCACCGGCGCGGTGGATGACCTCACCAGCGAGGACCTCATCGCCGAGGAGACGATGGTGGTCACGCTGTCGCACACGGGCTACGTGAAGCGCTCGCCCCTGTCGGAGTACCGCGCGCAGAAGCGCGGCGGGCGCGGCAAGACGGGCGCGGGGACGAAGGAGGACGACTTCGTCACCAAGGTGTTCGTGGCCAGCACGCACGCGTACCTCATGCCCATCACCACCAAGGGCAAGCTGTACTCGCTGAAGGTGCACCAGATTCCGCAGGGCAGCCGCACGTCGCGCGGCAAGGCCATCGTGAACCTGGTGCAGTTCGGGGAAGGGGAGCGGCTGGCGCAGGTGCTGGTCACGCGCGACTTCCCGGAGAACCGCTACGTCTTCTTCGTCACGAAGAAGGGCGTGGTGAAGCGCACGGACCTGAGCGCGTTCGAGAGCGTCCGCGCCAGCGGCATCATCGCGCTGGGCATCGACGAGGGCGACGAGCTGGTGGGCGTGATGATCACCGACGGCACCAAGGACATCCTCCTGTCCACGGC